>JAIQGA010000089.1 GCA_020072925.1 Terriglobia bacterium
GCGCTGGCGCGTTTCCAGAACATCCCGAGCAGGAACGTCGCGAACAGAGGGGCATTGAAGAAAGCAAAGAGCAATTGCAGATAGTCCATGAGGTTGTTGAACCTCAGGACGATGAACGCCGTGCCAATGCCCACAGCCACTGCGAACACGGTGGCGAATTTTCCCATCTTCAAATAATGCGCGTCGGGCTGGCCGGGGTTGACGTGCGTTTCGTAGAGATCAAAAGTCCAGACCGTATTGAACGCCGTGACGTTGCCCGCCATCCCAGACATGAAGCTGGCCAGCAGCGCGGTCAGGCCGATGCCCAGCAGGCCGGAAGGATAGAACTTGCCCAGCATGACCGGCAGGGCGTAATTGTAGTTAGGCGGATCGCCAAAAAGCGCTTTGGTGCCGGGAAGAGCGATAGCGACCAGCCCGGGCAAGATAACAAGCAGGGGGAAAAACATCTTGGGGACGGCGGCAATCAGCGGCGTGCGCTGCGCCGCGGGCATGTC
Organism: Terriglobia bacterium; assembly: GCA_020072925.1. Taxonomy (GTDB): domain Bacteria; phylum Acidobacteriota; class Terriglobia; order UBA7540; family UBA7540; genus JAIQGA01. Next base: position 495 of record JAIQGA010000089.1, read on the forward strand.
CTTGGCGGCCAAGGCGCGCTGCACGACCAGGAAATCCGTGCACCAGTAACCGAATGAGAGCACAAAACCCAGGCCGAAAATCGTGCCTACCCAGTCCACTCCCACGGGATTCTGGCTGGCCGACCAGATGTTGGCCCAAGTGTGGCCGTAGCTGGCCGGGACCTTCTGCTCGAGCCCCGCGAATCCGCCCACCGCCTTCAGTCCCAGGATCGCCAGGGGGAGAAATCCAAAAACGATCAGGAAGAATTGCAGCACCTCGTTGTAAATCGACGACGTGAGCCCGCCAAGGTAAATATAAATCATCACCACTACCGCCGAGAGGACCACGCTCGCCCAGAAGGGCCAGTGCAGCAGGCGCTCGAAGAGGATGGCCATGGCGTAGAGATCGATGCCTGAAACCAGGAGGGTCATCAGCGCGAAGCAGAGGGCGTTCAGCGTGCGCGTCTTCTCGTCGTAGCGCTTGCGGAGGAATTCCGGCACGCTGCGCACCTTGCTGCCGTAATAGAACGGCATCATAAACACGCCCACAAAGCACATCGCAGGCATGGCGGCGAGCCAGTAGAAGTGGTTCACGTACATCCCGTACTTGGCAGCGTTGGCGGCGTGGCCCATCACTTCGAGCGCGCCGAGGTTTGCCGACATGAACGCCAGGCCGGTGATCCAGCCCGGAATCGAGCGCCCGGAGAGGAAAAAGTCCTCGCTGGTCTTCATGCGGCCACGGAGGGCCAGACCAATGCCCAACACGAAGATAAAGTAAATGGCGATGATGACGTAATCGACGGTATGGGGATGCATAGGCCTCCGCCGGAACGCGCATTCTTACCACAAGCATCATCAAAAGTAAACGCGCGGTTTTCACCGGCGGTGCCAGTGAGCCGATTGGGATATTGATGCTAACGAAAACATCGAACTGGAACGTCAGTTCACCAAAAGCTTCACGGTCGTCTGGTGGCTCAAGGACGCGAGGTTTCCGCCCGTTGACGCCGAGAAACTGCCCGTCACGGTGATGGTATATGTACCGGGCGGAGTGCCTGTGGAAGGAGGCGGGGGTGCAATGTTCCCGCCCCCTCCCCCACCACAGGCCGACCACAACAGCAGGCAGGCCAGGAAACATGCCAGCGATGCGGAGGCCGCGCGCTCCCGCCGCCGAGCCGCGTGGGTACAGCGCCAAGCCAATAGCAGGAGCACTGCCCACACCCACCAATTGGGTTGACTCGTCCAAGGGAATTGACGCGGCGGCAGGATTGACCGCCCGGTCGTCTGGAGTGTCAACGTCACGCTCGCGGCGCCGGTGCCGGTGAGCGTCCGCGACGAGGGGACCGGCGAGCAAGTTGTGGCCTCAGGCTGTCCCGAGCACTTCAACTCCACGGACTGATTGAATCCGTTGAGCGGGGTGAGGGTGAGAGTGTAAGTGGCCGCACCGCCCGGGGTCACCGTCGCCTCCGCCGGAGTAGCGGCCAGTGTGAAATCCGTGATCTTGACGGCAAGGGTCACAGACGCGGTCTGCGCCCCACTTGTGCCCCTCGCCGTGAAGCTGATTGAGTCCGCAGCGAGCGAGGAGAGATTGCGAACCGTCACCTTACTGCTTTGTCCCGGCGAAATCGCCACGGGGTCAATGGCGCAGACGACGGGCGCCGCTACGGAACAATCGAGCGCAATGGCGCCGGAAAATCCGAAAGCGTTGGAAGCGGCGAGACTGAATTCTGCCGCATCCGCGCCCCTGACAACCAGCGCGGGATTGGTCGCCGCGGAGAGCGCAAACGCGACCACGCCAGTCCCGGAGAGGGCGATCATGTGTGGACTGCCCTCGGCATTGCTGCTGATTGAAATCCTGCCCGAGCGCGGGCCGAGGGTGCTTGGAGTGAAGGTGATGCGCAGCGTACAGGCGGTTCCAGGCGCCAGCGCAACGCCGCAATCGTTGCTCTGGGAAAAATCCCCGGTCACCTCCACGCCAGCCAAAGCCAGCGGCACGTTGCCAGCGTTCGTCAGGGTGACGGTCATCGGAGCACTGGTAGTGCTCATTCCCTGATCCCCAAACGCCACGGCGGTGCGGGAGAGGCTTGCGGCCTGCGGGCCGGAACTTCCCAGTTTCGCAACGAAGGCATCGAAGGCGCCTCCGCCGTAAAGTGGCTGCGGAGCGGTAGACGTTACGGGCAAATCCGTGGAAAACGTACCGCCGGCAAGATAGATGTTGCCCGCCGAATCGACGGCCACGGCATGAGCCTTTTCGTTGCCACTGCCGCCAAGGTAAGTTGAGAAGATCAGCGAAGCCCCTGCTGCATTCAACTCCGCCAGGAAGGCGTCGTAGAATCCTGCATTGGCGGACTGGACCGGATTCACCATCGGCAAGCCGTTTCCATACGCGTAACCGGCCACGTACGCGTTGTGGGAGGCATCGAGCGCGATGTCGAGACCCGCTTCGGCCCCCAGGCCTCCCAGATAGGTGGAATAGAGAGCGCGCGAGCCGGCCGGGTCAAGCTTCGTTACAAACGCGTCTACGGAAGTTCCCCCGCCCCTGCTCTGGAAGGCTTCCGCGCTTACCGGGAAGTTGGTGGAAGTCGTCAGCCCCGTGACGTAGGCGCTGCCGGCATCGTCAACCGCCAAGCCGTAGCCGTAATCTCCGCCACTTCCGCCGAGGTATGTCGAATAGAGGAGCGCTGAACCCTCCGCGTTCAGCTTCGTCACGAAGGCGTCAAAACATGAGGCGGGGCTCGACGAGGACCCGCAGGCGCCGCCACCCGGTACGGCCTGAAACGCGCTGCGCGTGGGGAAGTCGCTGGAGTTGGTGTACCCCGTAAGGTAGGCTGCCCCCGCCGAATCCACTCGCACCTTGGTGGCGTGATCTTCGCCCCTGCCGCCCAGGTACGTGGAATAGAGAAACGCCGTGCCGGTGGGATTCACTCGAGTGACGAACGCGTCGGAAACCCCTCCGGCAAAACGGCTCTGGATCGCGCCCGGCGTGGCGGGGAAATTGGAGGAGGTCGTAAACCCGGCAACGAAGGCGTTTCCGGCCGCATCCACCGCAATGCCTTGACCGAAGTCATCCGAAGCGCCGCCCAGGTAGGTCATGTACAGCAATGACGCGCCTTGCAAATCCAGCTTGGCTACAAAGGCGTCATAACAGGGGTAGGTGGTGGGCGAGACGCCGCAGGTTCCTCCGCCAAAAGTCGTCTGGGCCGCGCCCGAGGTGAAAAGATTATTCGAATTGGTATAACCTGTAATATAAGCATTGCCGGTTGAATCGAGAGCGATTCCCGTGCCCACGTCGTCGCCACTGCCCCCCAGATAGGTCGTGTAAACCAGCGCGCTGCCCGCCGGATTCAGCTTTGCGACAAATACATCGAAGCACGGGTAAGTGTCTAGGCCGAAGCCGCACGTGCCGCCGCCCGGCGTGACGGTGGCGGTGCTTCCCAGCGGGAAATCCGGCGAGTTGGTGTAGCCGGTCACATATGCGCTGCCCGCGGCATCCACGGCGAGCGCATAAGCGTAGTCCGAGGCGGAGCCGCCCAGATACGTCGAGTAACTCAGCACCGGGTCGATGACCAGGGGGCGGGATTCATCGTAGGCAGGGATTTCAAAGTGAATCTGGTTGTCGGCGGTCAGGGCGTAGCGGCCCTGCAGCGATTTTGGATTTGGGATTTGGGATTTTGGATTGGAAGAACCGGGACTCGGGACTCGGGACTCGGAGCTCGGAGACGCCTGATAAACAGTCGGTTTGTGGAGCCGTACCTCGCCGCCGTTTGTCCCGAACAGGAGATCGCCGAGGCCGTCGATCCTCATTTTGGATTTTAGATTTTGGATTTTGGATTGATGCCCTTCGAGTTCCGTGTTTCCAGTTTCTAATTTCGAGTTTCTAATTTCGAATTTCGAGTTTCCATTTTCCCATTTCCATTTTCCAGCTTCCACCTGCAGCGTGATGGCGCGCGGATCTGCGCCAGGGCTCACCACGAAGTCGTACTCCAATTGCCGCTGGTTGCTGTAAAAGATGAGATCGATGCCGGGATAGATGCCCTCATATTTCACCCGGGCATAAGTCGGGACATCGGGGCGCCACTTCTTCGGGTCATTGCCAAGGAGGTAATTCGATTTGCCGGGAAGTTCGTCGAGCGCCGTGACCCGCGAGGCACGATTGGCGCCCACAATTCTCAGGCGGAGGACGTCGGGGACTTGCGACTCGGGACTCGGGGTTCGGGACTGTCGAATCGGGAGTCGGATGTCGGGTGTCGGGTGTCGGAGTAGGCGGGCCGATTTTCGAGTTTCGAATTTCGAATTTCGATCCCTTTGCAACTGACTACTGACTACTGACAACTGACTCCTCAGAACAATCACCACCTCATCGTCGGTCAGGAACAGCGTGTAGCCGGCGCCACGCGCCAGGAACTTGACGCGGGGGTCTGTCTGGCCTCGGTTGGCTTCAAAGGCCAGTGGCAAGTATCCGTAAGCCTTTGGCAGCATGGATCGGGCGGAAGATTCGCGGCGGTCGGCCCCGGCAATCGCGGCAGCGCACAGGAGGAAGAGCATGCAACAAAGGCAAACGCCCCTGCGACAAGTGATATTCGGCCCGTCCGTCCCTCGCCGACTCCTCACACATTCCCCCGATCCGAACCGCCTGCTAATCTTCGAATCGGCAGAAATGGGCGAAAGGATTAGGCCTTGGGAAAGTCAATCGGCGAGGAGCAAATCTGGAAGAGGATGGAGGTCAGGAAAACGAGCCAAAGCTCAGCGAAATCGGACGCCGGTCAGCCCTTGTGCCTCATTATATTGTCCACCGCGAGCATGCCCGCGCCGGCCAGGGCCAGGCAGAGGTTCGCCGCGAGGAGGGTCACGACGTACTCGACGCCATTAGGCAAAAAGAAGCCGCCGTGGAGGTGCACCTTGAACAGGGCGACCGTCATGACAATGGCGAGAGCCACGGCCACCCAGCGTGTGAACAGTCCCACAATCAGCGCGATACCTCCCAGGAACTCGGTGAGCGTCAGGATGACGGCCATCACGAGAGGATACGGGAAGCCGAGGTGGCTCAGGAACCCCGCCGTGGCGTGAAAGCCGTACACAAAAAGCTTCTGTCCACCGTGCATCAGGAAAACGGTTCCCACGACTATCCGCAGAATGGTGATTCCCCATCGTTGCATGTTCTGGCCAGCTCCCTGACTGAGGTGGGGCAGCGTCGCGCGGACCGCCCGCCCAAAGTCGCCGACTTTTATATCACAGGCCCGATGAATGTGGGACGTGTACCATCGTTTGGCCGAAAATGCAGATTCCGCAAGCCCCGCTGCGATTGGTAATTATTGTAGACGTCAAAAGTAAAGTCGCAGTGCGCAAGCGTTACGGACCACTGACCCCTCACCCGGCCCTTGCGGGCCACCCTCTCCCCAAAGGAGAGGGCTGAAATTCTCTTCATCTAACCCTCTCTCCCCAAGGGAGAGGGCTGAAATTCTCTTCATCTAACTTTCTCTCCCCAAGGGAGTGGGCTGAAATTCTCTTCATCTAACCCTCTCCCTTGGGGAGAGGGGCAGGGGTGAGGGGTCGTTTGTCACTTTCTAAAGTTCGGTTACATTAAGTATTCTGATTCCTTCCACCGGGGCGTTGCAGGCGCCGGCGTACCCCAGCGATCAGCCAAAGCAAGAAGGGACGCTTGTGGGGCTCTGGCACGCCCAAATAGGGGCCAAGAACGACGTCGTAGGCGAGGCACATCAGTAGTTCGTCTGCCGACCCTGACGCCTCGACGCCGGCTTTGTACGACTGAACGTACCGGTCCCATAAGGCCGCGACATTCTGCTGATAATTGTCCCCCCAGCGCTCGCGAAACAGCGCTGTTGGATCCACCGACTGAGCAAAGCGGATAATCTGCGGAAGTGTCGCGTCCGTTCCCGGGAGAGCCTCCATCGTCGGCAGCTTGTACCCAGAAAGCGAATTCTCTTCCACCGTATCCCCCTCTGCGATAAATCGTCGAAGCCAGGCCGCGGCTCAGAAGAACGGCTGCGAAAGTTCATCCAGCCGCCTCATCTCGGCATCGCTGAGTCGGAAGCTCATCGCGCCGACGTTTTCCTTTGCCTGCTCGACGCTGGTGGCGCCCGGGATAACCACCATGGTGTCACCGTAAACATTCATCAACCAATTGAGCGCCACCTGCGAGGGTGTCGCGCTGTGCTCTCGCGCGATCACCTCGAGCGCAGCCACGAGCGCCCTCGAGCGCTCCAGGCCGCGGCGCCGGAACGACATCAGCCATTTCCGTGGCCCGGGGCGTGAACGAATCAAGGCCGGATCGCGATGGTACTTCCCTGTGAGGACGCCCTGCGCCAGCGGTGAGTAAGCAACGATCGTCACGCCCAGCTCCTGGGCGGACTTCAGGATACCGTTTCGTTCGATGCCGCGATTCAGCAGGCTGTAACGCACCTGGTTGGAGACGAGAGGGATGCCGCGCGCGGCCAGCGCTTCGTGCGCGGCGCGCATTTTACCCGCGGAAAAGTTGCTCACCCCCACCGTCCGGATGTGCTGCTCCGCCACCAGGTCCGCCATGGCGCGCATCTGTGCGGCAGTCGAGGCCAAGGCAAAAGGCTGGTGGACCTGGTGCAGGTCGATGCCGAAGGGGGCGAGGCACGCCAGGCGCTCGCCGATGGTGGCTTTAATGCTTCGGGCGGTTCGCCACAGGGGCCACCACTTCGTGGCGATCACCACGTCCCCGTTCTTCTTGCCCGAGGCCGTGAGCGCCTTGGCGAGCGCCTTCTCCGAACGTCCGCCGCCATAAACCTCTGCCGTGTCGAACCAGTTGATGCCGCCCGCCAGGCTGGCTGCGACAATCTGATTCACGGTCTCCTGCGCGAGCGCCGGCCAATAGCCGCCCGCAAATCCGTGGCCTTCGGAAAACTGCCAGCAGCCCAGGCCTATGGGCGAAATGAAAATGGACGAGCGGCCCAAGCGACGGTTCTCCATAACCTCCCCTTGCGGCGCGAAATTGCCGAAGGCCTGATATTACATGGGCCACGGTTAAATCGCAGTCCGATTTAACCGTGGGTCTTTCAACACGAAAAAGCCCCACGGTCAGAAAAACCCTGACCGTGGCTACCTGCCGCACATTGCCCGGGTTTGGGTTTCCCCCCCAAGTGATATATGATGCCACGCTTGCGTTCAGTCGCTTCGGCCTGTAAGGCATGGCCTCCTTCGTGACCGATTTCACGCCTCGCGGGGGCCCGGTGCCGAAAGATTCCTCCAGGTGGTAGATCATGAAAACGACTTTCCGTGAATCAATCTCCTGCTATAGAACGATGTCCAATCGGATTCAGAAACTCTCCCTGTTCCTCGGGACGACGATAGCGATTCTGGCTATCCAGGGTATGGCGACCGCGCAGTCGAGCCCTCCGGCGGCCCCAGACATTACCAGCCAGCCGACGCTCTACGTGGTAGGCTACGCCCACCTCGACACCGAGTGGCGGTGGGAATACCCGCAGGTCATCACGGAATACCTGCCCAAGACGATGCGGCTCAACTTTGATTTGTCCCAGAAGTATCCGCATTATGTCTTCAATTTCTCGGGCGCCAACCGCTACCGCATGATGAAGGAATACTATCCCGCGGATTACGAGAAGGTGAAGAATTGGGTGGCGGCGGGCCGTTGGTTCCCTGCCGGGTCGTCCGTGGAGGAGGGCGACGTCAACTCGCCTTCGCCCGAATCGATTATCCGGCAGGTGCTCTACGGCAACGACTATTTTCGGCGAGAGTTCGGCAAGGCCAGCGCCGAATACATGCTGCCGGATTGCTTCGGCTTTCCCGCGACGCTGCCCAGCCTCCTGAATGCGGCGGGCGTCAAGGGGTTCTCCACCCAGAAATTGACTTGGGGTTCGGCAACGCCGGTGGGGGGGCCCGGCTCTCCTGAGAACACGCCGCGCGGGATTCCTTTCAACGTGGGAATGTGGCTGGGACCGGACGGCAAAGGCGTGCTGGCGGCGCTCGACCCGGGCGACTACGGCGGCGGCATCACCTACGACCTCAGCAAGAGCGTGCGGGGGCCGGTCGTCGGGCAAAATGTCGATTGGCCGAAACGCCTTGACCTTAACGGCAAGGTCAGCGGTTTGTATGCCGACTATCACTACTATGGCACGGGCGATATTGGTGGCTCACCTTCGGAGTCTTCCGTCAAGGTGCTCGAGGCGATTGTCACAAAGGGCCGAGGCGCCCTCCCCTTGCCGCGACCCGAGCCGGAATTTGAAGAAGAGGCGCCGCAGCCGACGGGGCCCGAGGTCGATGTGGGTGATGGGCCAGTGCGCGTTCTATCCTCCGAAGCCGATCAGATGTTTCTGGACATCCTCAAGACCGGAAAAACCGATCGCCTGCCGCGTTACAGCGGCGACCTCGAGTTGACCAATCACTCCGCAGGCTCGCTGACCTCACAAACAGTCCACAAGCGTTGGAACCGCAGGAACGAGGTGCTGGCCAATGCTGCGGAGCGCGCTTCGGTGGCTGCCGCGGGGCTGGGTGGCCGACCGTATCCCCTCGAGCGACTGAACAACGCCTGGACGCTGGTGATGGGCGGGCAGTTACACGACATCATGGCGGGCACTTACACGCCCAAGTCATACGAATTCTCCTGGAACGACGACGTCATCGCATTGAACCAGTTCGCCGACGTTTTGACCAGCGCCACGGAAGCTATCGCCTCCGGCCTCGACACGCAGTCGGAGGGCACGCCCGTGGTCGTGTACAATCCGCTCGACATCGAGCGCGAGGACGTGGTCGAAGCTACGCTGGCATTCCCCAAGGGGGCGCCGAAGGGCGTGCGCGCTACTGGGCCGGACGGCAAAGAAGTGCCCGCACAGATCGAACAAGTCAGCAACGGTTCCGCGAAGGTAGTGTTCCTGGCCAAGGTTCCATCCGTGGGATTTGCGGTCTATGACGTGCGGCCCGGCGAGGCGACTGAAGTCGCGTCTGAGCTGAAGGTCAGTGAATCATCGCTCGAAAACGCCCGCTACCGGGTCCGCCTCGACAAGAACGGTGACGTAGCCAGCCTCTTCGACAAGAAGCTCAATCGTGAACTGCTCGCCGGACCCGCGCGCCTGGCCTTCCAGACGGAGCATCCGCACGATTGGCCCGCCTGGAACATGGATTGGGCTGACCAGCAGAAACCGCCGCGCGGCTACGTGCAGGGGCCGGCGAAAGTCCGCATCGTCGAAAACGGCCCCGCTCGCGTGGCCGTGCAGATCGAGCGGGAATCGGAAGATTCGAAATTCGTGCAGACGATTCGCCTGGCCGCCGGCGACGCGGGCAACCGCGTCGAGTTCGCGAACGCCATTGACTGGAAAGCCAAAGCGGCGGCGCTCAAGGCGACGTTTCCCTTGGCCGCTACGAATCCCCAGGCAACTTACAATTGGGGCGGGGGGACGATCCAGCGCGGCAACAACGACGAAAGAAAATTCGAAGTCGCCTCGCACGAGTGGTTCGACCTTACCGATAAGAGCGGAGCCTACGGCGTGACCGTGCTTTCGGATTGCAAGACCGGGTCGGATAAACCCGACGACCACACGCTGCGCCTGACGCTGATTTACACTCCGGGCCTTGGCGCCGGCAACGGCCGCGACTACGCCGACCAGACCACGCAGGACTGGGGTCATCATGAATTCCTCTACGGCCTTTCATCCCACGAGGGCGATTGGCAACAAGGAGGAACGGACTGGCAGGCTTATCGTCTCAATGATCCGCTCATCGCCTTCGCGAGTCCGAAGCATGCGGGAGCGCTGGGCAAGAGCTTCTCGTTCCTGCGCGTCAACAGCAACGCCGTTCGGGTCATGGCCGTCAAGCGAGCAGAGAATAGCGATGAGGTGATCGTGCGCGTGGTGGAGATGCGCGGCGAGGCGCAGCACGACGTGCGCGTCAGCTTTGGCGCGCCGCTCACCGCCGCGCGCGAGGTGAACGGCCAGGAGCAGCCATTGGGTGAAGGCACCGTGACGGATGGCGCGCTTGTCACCTCGCTCACGCCGTACGAAATTCGCAGTTTCGCCGTGAAGCTGCGCGCGGCTCCGACGCAAGTGGCGGCAGTCAAATCGCAGCCCGTCGAATTGCACTACGATCTCGCCGCGGCGACCGAAGACGGTGAGAAATCCCAGGGCGGCTTCGACGCTGCCGGTGAGGCGCTGCCCACCGAAATGCTGCCCACAGACCTTGCTTACAACGGAATTCACTTTGAGCTTGCGCCAGCGTGGAAAGGCAGGCCCGATGCGGTGGTAGCGTGCGGCCAATCCATCCCGCTCCCCGAGGGCCAATTCAATCGCCTCTACATCCTGGCTGCTTCGGCCGGCGGCGATCAGACGGCCGCATTCCGTGTCGGGACCGAATCCGTTGACCTGAACATTCAGGACTGGGGCGGCTACATCGGACAGTGGGATAACCGCGAGTGGACCTTGAAGAAATACGAACTGCCCGTGCCGCCCGAACCCGCCCCCAATGACAAGAGCCCGCGGGCCCAGCGCGCGCGGCGCTTCCGCGCTTACGTGAAGGAGCACGGGCCAATCGTCCGGACCGAAATGGAGTACGCGGGGCTCGCGCCGGGCTTCATCAAGCGCGCCCCCGTCGCCTGGTTCGCGTCGCATCACCATACGGCGGATGGCGGCAATGTCCCGTATGCCTATTCCTACCTGTTTGCCTATTCGCTCGATTTGCCGCCAGACGCTAAGACGCTGACATTGCCCAATAACGACAAGATTCGGATTCTCGCCGTCACGGTGGCAGAAGAAGCGGGCGAGGTTCGGCCAGTGCAGCCACTCTACGACGCGCTGGGGCAGGCAGCCCGGCATTGAATGATTTGGTGATTGAGTGATTGGGTGATTGCCGAATAAAAGCCTGAACCGGGAAGGTCTCGCCACGCCAGGAGGTGACAGCCTGCAATCGGCGATCTACAAGTCCGAATCATCGAGATGCTGATTTACCGGCTGATAGTGTGAGTGCTGTTTACATAAGCTGGGAGTTGGCGCTTCGTCCAGGTCGTTATTGGAAGCTAATTTCCTTCAACTTCGACAGGGGCTGGGAAAAATCAAAGACGTCCTCGCTGGCGGGATTATAGTCCTCAGTGATGCCGAGGAACCGGACTTCCGCGGGCTGGTTGGTGGGCATGAGGAATTTGCCAGCTTTTGTGGTGCCGTCGCGGAGAGTAACGGTCAGGTGTTCGCCCTGAATCTGCAAGCGAGCGATCTTGGAGAATTCAAACTCGTCCGCACTCCCGTCGTCCAAGAGCATGGGAAGGTTGGTCCGGGCAGGAATCGACTCCAGCAAGGAGCCGCGCCCGCCCGGCGGATAGAAGTCCAGGTACACATCGTAGACGCGCGTGGTCTTCCCTGCCTTGTCGGTCACCGTGGTCGTGTATCCGAAGCGCTTCCAGGTTTCGACGATCTGCTTCCGCTCGTCAGGAGTACTGGCACGATAGTTATAGGGCAAGCTGCCCTGGAACAGGCGCACCTTAGTGACGCGCCGCTCACGCAAGTCGAAGTGCTTGTAGACAACAAGGGAATCATCCTCGTGGACGACGATCGCGTCCCGCTGCACAATCGTCTGCTTGCCCTGGGCATTGGTCTGATAGATCGTGTCGGCGGCGAGTGGCTGAGCGCTTAGTGCCAGGAGCAGAGTGATCCAGAGCGATCGTCGCATGGTGCGCCTCGGCCCACAAAAAAGCCCCGCAGCGGAGAGGAGACGAGCGGGAAACGCCGCGGGGCGTGGGATCCTGCTTAGCCTTTCTTCTTCTTAGCCGCTTTGAACTCTGTGGGGACCTTGCCAGAGAGTTGCTGGATGCTCGCCTGGGCGGCCTCGGCCCATTGCCCCTTGGGATCGAGTTCCAGGTATTTCTGGAACGCTTCGACCGTACCCGGCACCGGAACGATGCTGCCGTCGGGCTTGTATTCGGCCTTGCCGAGCAGCGCCATGCCTAGCCAGTAAAACGCGTTGGAGTTCTTGGGATCGGCCTCGGTGGCTTTCTTGAGGGCGTTCGCCGCGTCGTCCATCTTGCCCTTGTTCACCAGCACCACGCCCAGATTGTAGTAGTACGTTCCCGCCCCGGTGGGATTGAGCTCCGCGGCCTTCTGGAACTCTTTCTGGGCGTTCTCAACATCTCCCATGTCGGCATAAAGGCTGCCGAGATTGTTGTGAAGATCGGCCGAACTCGGGTTCAGCTCCAGAGCCTTCTGATAGTACTGTTGCGCTTTCTGGTAATCCGCCTTGCGGTCATCCGGAGAGCCTTCCTGGGGCGCCGCGCGGCTGTAACTCTGCGCCAACTGCGACAGGACGATGGGCACGTTCTTTTCTTTGGCCAGCGGCAGAGCCTGCTCGAACATCGCTGCGGCTTCCTTGTATTTCTGCGCCTGGTAGAGGGCCTGGCCTTGATCAAACGTCTGCTTTAAGCCTGTGAACTGTTTCTGCTCCTTGGCATCCTCCGCCACTTTCTTTTGGTATTCAGGATTGGCGGCCTGGTCTTTCTGGGCCACGGCGCGTTCCTTGGCCATGTCAAAATCGATTTCGGTGGGATCGCCGATTCCCACGTGCTTGGTGATGTTGAAAACTGTACGGCCGCTGGGGTCCACCAGAGTCAGCTTGTAGGTGCCGGGCGCCAGACCGATGTAAGTGTACTCACCCTTCTTGTTCGTCTTGACATGCGATTGCCACTTAATCTCTGTCCGCTCGAGCTGAATGGTGTAGCCCGCCAGGGCCTTTCCATCTTCGCCCAGGCATTTTCCCGTGACGCCACCGGTTTGGGCAAAAATGGGGGTTTCCGCCACCAACGCCGCGAAGACTACGCTTATTCCCAAGAGCCTTCGCGTCCATGAAGAGAGCATAAGTTCCTCCTGCCTCGCAATTGAGCGACCTATTTTATATCCTTTTGACAGGCCGACTCAACCCCAGTTCTTTTAGATGCGCGAGAAAAACGGCAGGAAAGGGCTAGAATGTCCGACTACGAGGGCGATTGCGGCTGACTCGAAGTAGGAAGAACAACGCCATCCCCCGAATGTCGAAGGCCCGGGGCTAGGAGTCGGCGCTGACTCAGGTCCGCTTGGCGGTGCCCCGCGAATAGCTGGGCCGCACGACGTAGGGAATGGGATCAGTCACGCCGGCTTCCTCAAACGCGCGCAGGCGCAGCGCGCAACTGTCGCAAACCCCGCAGGCCACATCTGTAGCCTGGTAGCACGACCAGGTCAGATCGAGGGGCGCCTCCAACTCGAGCCCTCGCCGCACGATTTCGCTTTTCCGCAGATGAATGACCGGAGTGACAATCTCCAATTCCGTCTCAGGCTTGGTGCCGGCAGCGATAACGCGATTGAAGGCGGCGTAATACTCCGGCCGGCAGTCCGGGTAGCCCGAACTGTCCTCCGCCACGGCGCCAATGAATATCCGGCGCGCGCCCAGCACCTCACCCCAGGAGACGGCAATCGAGAGGAAATGCGCGTTTCGGAAGGGGACGTAACTGGAAGGAATCTCCTGCCGTTCCAGGTTGGCGCGCTCCACGGCGATCGAGGGATCCGTGAGGCTCGAGCCGCCAATCTGCCGCAAGTGCTCGAGGCGGCACACCAGCCGATGCTCGGCTTGATAAAAGTCCGCCAGCGCGTGGAAGGCCTGAAGCTCGCGAGCCTCTGTCCGCTGCCCGTAGGCCACGTGCAACATCGCCAGGCGGTAATCCACGTGCGCAATGGCCGTGGTCACACAACTGTCCATGCCCCCGCTGGCCAAGACCACGGCGAGAGGTTTGTCCGTAGTCCCTGGTCCGTGGTCCGTGGTTGTGGGATGCTCAATCACTATCTCTGTCCGGAAGAAAATGGAAACTGGAAACTCGAAAACGGAAATTCGAAACTCGAAATTCGAAACTGGAAAATCGAGGCTCCTAACTGGAAGTTTGAACTCGGACTCTTGCGCTGTTTGTCGTCCGTTGTCCTTCGTCAGTTGTCCGTTGTCCATGGTCCTTTGTTGCCTGCAACTGACGACTGACAACTGACCGCTGCCTTCTGCTTTCTGCCTTCTGCCTACTGCTTTCTGCCTACCCCGCCGGGGTCCGCGAGTCACACTCCCCGCGTCTCCGGCTCCCAGATGAATTTGTGCAATTGCAGTCCCAACCGCACCTCCAGCCCGTCACGCAGAATCCACTCCGCGAGCTGGCGCGGGGACAATTGGCCAAACACCGGCGAGAAGATTACCTCATCAACGAGCTTGTGCAGTTGGTGTTGTCCCAGAAATTCGCAGGCGTACTCATAGTCGCGTTCATCGAGAATCACGAACTTGAGCTGGTCCTTGGGTTCGAGAGCCGCCAGATTCGCGAAACAGAACTTTCCTTCCTCGCCGCTGCCGGGGCACTTGACGTCCACAACCTTGACCACCTGACGCGGCAGCAAGGAAACATCGCGTTCGCCGCTCGTCTCGACCAGCACGCGATAGCCCTCGACAAGTAGCTGGTCGACCAAAGGGTAGATATCTTTCTGGAGCAACGGTTCTCCACCGGTCAGTTCCACCAGTTTCCCACCGAATTGGCGAACCCGCGCCAGGACTTCCTCGACCGAGTTCTTCTGCCCGCCATGAAAAGCGTACGCGGTGTCGCACCAATGACACCGCAGGTTGCAGCCCGTCAGCCGAACGAAGACACAGGGCAACCCTGCAAAAGTGGATTCGCCTTGAATCGACTTGAAGATTTCGGTAACAACCATAACGGGGACCACGAAGCCCTTGGAGCCTTTCGCAGACTATTTTAACCGATTCAACAGCTTTCCGGGACCCTCCAGGCACCGCTTGGATACACGAAATGGAAACTCGTGTAACACAATGGGTCATTTGCCCTACAAAAAGTCGCTGTTTGCCGCAGCCCGATTCGGGCGGCTCGCACCTCAGATTACCTATACTCGGCTGAAAATACGCAGGTTGAAGGGAGGCAATCGGAACGGCACCTAAGGTTACTCAAGTTGGCATAGGGTTTGCTCCGTATAAGGCGAGGACGAGCGGGAGCTGTTATGATGGACAATGACGAGCTGGCGAAAATTCGAGAGGAGCACGAAGTTCTAGACACTTGGCGCCAATACTCACGTCACGTTGTCGCCGATCTGCTGGAAGTCTGCGCGATTTGCGGCACTGTGCGCGAAAAGGAACAACTGATCAAGTGCCGCTGGTGCGAAGATACCTATGTCTGCAAAGCTGGCACGTGCTCCCAGCAGCACCAGGCTGAGGTGCACCCCGCTGTCGCCTTTTGGACCTGGTAGGGGTCGCTCTACTGGGCATGAGTATTGGGTCGGTACGTTGCGGAAGTTGTGTCAGTCTCCCAGATCTTAACTGCCTCAAGGCGCAACCCTTGAGCGCGGGCCTGAGGCTCCAACTCATCTGAAAAATATTTGGCGAGATTTTCGGCCGAGGGATTCAATCGGTCGAAGGGTGGGAGATCGTTCAGGAAGCGGTGGTCCAGGCGCTCCACAAGCTTCTTGATATTCGCGCGCAAGTCCACAAAATCCATGAGCAAACCCGTTGGATTAAGTTGCTCGCCGGCCAGGGTCACCTGGAGCTTGTAGTTGTGCCCGTGAACGTTCTCGCACTTGCCCTTGTACCCCCGCAGGGCATGCCCGGCAGCAAACGAGTATTCAACGGAGATTTCGAACATTTAGAGTTCTCAGCCCTCAGTTGTCAGTTGTCAGGCCCAAGCCCTCAGCCGTCAGCGCTCAGCCTTCAGCTACTGACTACTGACAACTGACCACTGACGACTTCTTTTAGCATTCTCGCATGAAAGCCTTCACGTCTTCCAGGCGATTTGTCTGGCGGTAAGGGGGCAAGCTCTCGAAGAAGACGCGTCCATAGGACTTGCGCACCATGCGGTGATCCAGAATGGCCAGGACTCCGCGGTCCTGCTGGCTGCGAATCAGCCGACCGAAGCCCTGCTTCAACGTAAGCACCGCCTGTGGAACCTGGTAATCCCCAAAGGCGTTGCCGCCTTCCTCGTTGATCTGGCGGATGCGGGCGGCGGTCACGGGGTCCGTGGGAACCGCAAACGGCAGGCGGTCGATGACGACGGCGCTCAATTGCGGCCCCTGAACGTCCACGCCTTGCCAGAACGAACTGGTGCCGAAGAGCACGGCGTGCGGAGTGCGACGGAAGCGGTCCAGCAACTCAGTCCTCGGCATGGACCCCTGGATGAGCATGGGGTAGCGGAGGTGCGACCGCACCAGTTCGTGCACCGCGCGCATCTGCTGATGCGAGGTGAACAGGACGAACGCGCGTCCATGCGTGGCCCTCAGCACTTCGACGACCTCCCCAGCGGCTTGGCGGGAGAAATCGGGCTCCCGCGGGTCGGGAAGATGCTGGGGCGTATAAAGCAACGCCTGTTGCGCAAAATCGAAGTGCGAATCGAGGATGCGCTCCTTAGTGTTCTGGATCCCCAGGCGGCGCTTCAGGAAATCGAATTTTCCGCCCACCGCCAGCGTCGCGGAAGTGAGGATAATACTCTCCACAGCCTCG
The DNA here is from genome assembly GCA_020072925.1 of Terriglobia bacterium. Lineage (GTDB taxonomy): Bacteria > Acidobacteriota > Terriglobia > UBA7540 > UBA7540 > JAIQGA01. Next base: position 16,947 of record JAIQGA010000089.1, read on the forward strand.
AATAGCCGCTCGCGAAGGATCGGAGCAACGTCAATTGGCGTGGCTTCGAGAAACACACCGCGCCCGCGCCGCTCCCACCAGTAAACCCGGTTGCTCTCGTGGCTTTCGAGGACGATCTCGAACGCCTTATACAATTCCGCGGCGCGCTGCGCCAGGTTGTTGATTTCCTCCGGGCGTTCCTTCAGGCGGGTCAACTCCGTCTCGAGACGCATCAGCGAATTCAACAGGCTAGTGTACGCCCCGCGATGGACTTCCAGGAAACTGTCGCGGTTGTCGAAGCTCGCGCGGGCTTCCTTCGCCGGAAACAGGTCGAAGAAGGTGTCCGCGCGCCGCCGCAATTCTCCCACTGCCGACAGAATTTCTACGCTCTTCAGCCCTTTCTGGCGCAACGTTGCTTCCGTGTCCCGAGCCAATTCCTCGACGCGGTAGTTGCTTACCTGGAGGCCGAAATACTGCGTCGCCACATCCTCCATATCGTGCGCCTCGTCGAACACCAGGGCCGAGTAATCCGGCAGCAGGCTGCCATAGTCGTTCTGCCGCAACGCCAGGTCGGCGAAAAAGAGGTGATGATTCACGATAATCAGGTCGGATTCCGCGGCGCGCTGATGCATCCAGGTGATAAAGCAGCGCTCGAACTGTTGGCACTTCTGGCCGGTGCAGGTCTCGCGCCGGGCGTCGACGCGCCCCCAGAGTTCGCTCGAGTCCGGCAGCCAGCCCAGTTCCGCTCGGTCGCCCGTCTGGGTGCGCGCTTCCCATTGACGCAGGCGAGGATACTGCCCCACTTCATCCAGCCCGCCCAACACCGGCTGCTTTTCCAAATCGTAGAGTTTCTGCCGGCACAAATAATTCTGTCGGCCTTTCATCAGCGTCACGCGAGTTTCCGGAAAAAGCTTCTTGAGGAAGGGAATATCTTTGAAAAACAGTTGCTCTTGAAGGTTTTTCGTCCCGGTGGAAATCACCACGCGGCGTCCGGCACGCAAAATGGGGGCCAGGTACGCCAGGGTTTTTCCGGTACCGGTGCCAGCCTCTACAATCAAGTGCTGGCGGTTCTCCAGCGCCGCCTCGACGCTCTCCGCCATCTCGAGCTGGGACGGCCGGTATTCATACTTCGGGTGATGTCGCGCCAGCCATCCACCCGGGCCGAAAATCCGCTCGAGCGAGGCCTTCTCTGCCGATTTCTTGCTAGGCGTCACCAT
>JAIQGA010000407.1 GCA_020072925.1 Terriglobia bacterium
AAACGTCGCCGTGCGATGTCCCCAGCACTCGCCGATGTTGGGGCAGCGCGCGCTCTCGCAGACGGTGTGCAGCCCGCGGTGACGCATGATCCCTTTGAGGTCGAAATAGTTTTCGCCGCTCGGGATGCGCACGCGCAGCCATTCCGGGCGCCGCGCCGGCGTGGGGGAACTAAGAATTTGTATCAAGTCACCCATCGATAAACTCCATTCTAGCGTTTTCCCACGCGCCTCACAAGCGCGGCGACTTGAGGTTGCGGAACCGGACTTCAGGACCAGCTCTGTGTCCTCTGTGGCGGGAAAAAGATTGAACACGGAGGTCGCAGAGGTGCTCTGCAGCCTCTGCGTTGAGGCTTGTGAAGCATGAAGGCCACAGAGACTCCTTTTTGGGGTTGTCTCCAATCGGCGCGCATTGCTTCAGGGTTGACCGTAACCACGCCTGCGGCTCCTCAGGATGACAGTCTCTATAGATTTTCGGCACCTGTCACAAGTCGGCGCCTTTGGCGCGGGGGCTTGACAAACGCACGACAATACTGTAATTTCTGTTATGACTGAAATCACAGAAGGAGCCCCATGCGCCTCTCGCCCGTCATGACCAAGTTCATCCTGCACTGGGGCGAAATGGGGACCCGCTGGGGGATCAATCGCACCGTCGCCCAGGTCCACGCGCTGCTCTATCTTTCCCCGCAACCCCTGAACGCCGAGGAAATCGCCGAAACGCTCGCCGTGGCGCGCTCCAATGTCAGCACCAGCCTGCGCGAGCTTCTCAGTTGGGGAGTGGTCAAGCCGGTCCACCTGCTCGGCGACCGCCGCGAGCACTTTGAGGCCATGAAGGACGTCTGGGAAATGGCGCGCGTTATTCTGGATACCCGCAAGCGGCGCGAAATCGATCCCACGGTCAGCGTGCTGCGCGAATGCGCGGCGGAATTGAAGGACGCCGAACCCAGCGACGCGCACATGCGCCAGCGCCTGCTCGATATGCTCGCGTTGCTCGAAACGCTCACCGCGCTTTACGACGAGATGCAGCGCCTGCCCAAGGGGACCGTGCGCGGTGTCGCCCGGCTGCGCGGAAAGCTGCGCCGGGTGCTGAATGTGAAGGCGCCTGATTAGCACCTTCATCGAGAAACGTTCGGGGCTTGTCATGCTGAGCGACGCGAAGCATCGCGGGATTTATAGCATCAAGCGAATGCCGGGATCCTTTGCCTGCGGCTCCTCAGGATGACAGATTCCAGGGTTTTCTCCACGAATTCGTAAGTGGCAGCGGTTAGCTCGGAAGGTAGAAGGTCAGGCTCCCCATGGCGGAAAGCGAAAGTAACGGGAACAACCATTGTGGTGCGCACGTGGTGACGGGCGCGTTTTCCTACACCGGCAAATACATTGCGCGGCGGCTGCTGGCCTTCGGCAAGACGGTGAGGACACTCACCAGCCACCCCCACAACTCCAATGGTTTCGCCGGGCCGATTGATGTCAGACCGCTCGACTTCACCAAGCCCGCCGAACTAGTCGCAAGCCTGCGCGGCGCCACGACGCTTTACAACACGTACTGGGTGCGGTTCGACCGCGGACGCGTGACGTACGCGCGGGCCGTCGAGAACACGCGTATCCTTCTGCGCGCGGCGGCCGAAGCGGGCGTACGCCGCGTGGTGCACATCAGCGTCACTCAACCCATCGCGGATTCCCCGTTGCCCATGCCCGGCAAAGGCGACTACCGCGTCCAGCCGGTCTTTGTGGATGATGTCGCCGATCAGGCGGTGCGCGCGGGTCGATTGCAGGAAAATCTCGTCACCGATCTGGTGGGCCCGGAAGTCTACACGTTCCGCGAATTCGTCGAACTGATTGCCCAGACCATCGGCAGCAGCGCCCGGCTGATTTCCGTAAGCCCGCGTCTGGCGCACCTGCTCACCAAACCGGGCGGCTGGTGCGTGCGCGATGTCCTGCTGACGCGTGAAGAAATCGAGGGGCTGATGTCGAACCTGCTGATTTCCTCAACCCCGCCCAACTGCCTGACGCGCTGCAGTGAATGGCTGCGGCGCAACGCCGACCTTCTGGGAACCCGCTACGCTTCGGAACTCGCGCGGCATTTTCGGTGAGGCGCGTGCGTTCTGATTCCTCTCGAATTTTGTGATTTGATCCCCCTCGCTGTCGTGAGATACTGGCGCCCTTTTGAGAATTGCTCCAGGCTCTCTGCGCTCTGTGTCGTGCCTGGAGGCCGGCGCTACATCGACGCGGAGGCCCTTCCAAGATTATGAGTGAAGCTTCGAGTGCCGCCACGAACCGCGCCGCGCCCGTGCCGCATTTGCGGCGGGTGCTGACGCTCTGGGACCTGATCTTCTATGGCATCGTTCTCATTCAGCCCATTGCTCCCATCCCGCTGTTTGGGGTGGTTCAGGCGCGCTCCCACGGGTTCATTGTCGATACCATCCTGGTCGCTATGTTCGCCATGATGATCACGGCGTTCAGTTATGGACGCATGGCGGCGCTCTACCCGGCGGCGGGCTCGGCGTACACCTACGTGGGGCGCGGCCTCAACCCGCATCTCGGTTTCCTGGTGGGATGGGCAATGTTTCTCGATTACCTTCTCCAGCCGCTGATCAACGCCGTCTGGGTGGCCGAGACGCTTCACGGCTGGGTGCGCTGGCTGCCTGCTTACCTGCTCATGGCCGTCTTCATCGGCGGCATTACGATCATGAACCTTCGCGGCATCAAGACAAGCGCGCTGGCTAACAAGATTCTGCTCGCCGGGATGTTTGTGGTCATTGGGGCCTTTCTCTTCTTCGCGATCAAATACCTGTTCGGGATGGGAGGCTGGGGCGGGATCATCTCGTCGCAACCCTTCTACGATCCCAAGACGTTCAATTCCAGAATCGTCGCCGCCGCGGTGCCGCTGGCCGCGCTCACCTATATCGGTTTTGACGGCGTCACCACTCTGGCCGAAGACGTTCAGAACCCCAAACGCAACATACTCCTGGCGACAGTGCTCGTGTGCCTGTTCACCGGGGTTTTTGGCGGGCTGGAGGTTTATCTGGCCCAGCGCATCTGGCCAGGCTATCACTTTGAAAACGTAACCGGCGCGTTTATGGACGTCTGCAGGCGCGTCGGAGGTCAGGCCCTGTTCCTTGGCATGACTGCCGTGACGATTCTGGCGGCGCTGGGCAGCGCGCTGACGGGCGGTCTGGGCGCGGCGCGACTGCTCTTCGGCATGGGACGCGACAACATTCTGCCGCGCGGCTTCTTCGGACATCTCGACTCCAAGCGTAATACGCCTTCCTACAATATCTGGCTCATCGCCGGGCTGGCCTTCGCGGGCGGCATCGGCCTGAGCCTGGGCGGGCATGGCTACGAGAACGCGGCCGAACTCCTCAACTTTGGCGCCTTCCTGGCCTTCATGGGCGTGAACTTCGCCACCTTCTGGCAATTCGGCGTCCTCGGAGTGCCCGGCTACCGGCGGCGGGTGCTCGCCGACATCGTGCTGCCGTTATTCGGCTTTGCCTTTTGCGGCGTCATCTGGTGGAACCTGGGCGTGGTCGCCAAGATCGTGGGTGGAATCTGGTTCCTGGTAGGCGTCGTCTATGTGGGCCTCAAGACGCGCGGGTTCCGCGAAAAGCCCTTGATGATTGACTTCAGCGAGTCGTGACGCGGGCCGCGAGGAAGTCCGGGGTTGGTAGTACAACGCAGCAAGGCCACAACGGAAGGAAAAAGATCTGAACACAGAGGTCGCGGAGCCTTAAGACGAGTCCACAGAGCTTGTGCCCGGTCTTTTTCTCTGTGTCCTCAGACTTTTTTCTCCGCGCAATCTTTGTTGAGTCTTTTCTTCGCAAGCGGGGAAGGTGTTTGGGACTGGCGCTAAAGGAGGTAGGCAAGTGCTCATCGTAGCCTCGCATGGAAAATTGCGCCATTCTAGATGCTGCTGGCTCCTTGCGGCCGCCCTCGTTCTCGGCGCCGGTTCGGCCCGGCCCCAAGAAGGGAAAATCCCGCCGCCTCCGCCCACCCGCACGGACGACGTCGTCGACGTCCTGCACGGCGTGCGCATCCCGGACCCCTACCGCTGGCTGGAAGACCAGCAGAGCCCGGAGACGCGCGCCTGGATCAACGCCCAGAACCAATACACGAATTCCCTGCTCGACGCGTGGCCGGGGCGCGCCGCGCTGAAGCAGCGCCTCACGGAGTTGATGAAGGTGGATACCATCGGCATTCCCTACGAGCGCGGCGGGCGATATTTCTTCCGCAAGCGCCTCGCGGACCAGGACCAGGGCATCCTGTACATGCGCGAGGGACTGGGAGGCAAGGATGAAGTGCTGGTCGATCCCAACCCTCTGAGCCCGGACCATGCCCTATCCGTCGAACTCGAAGACATTTCCCTTGATGGGGCGCTCATGGCCTACGGCCTGCGTCACGGCGGCGAAGACGAAGTCGCGATTCATCTGCTCGACGTGGCGAAGCGCTCTGATCTGCCCGATGTCCTGCCGAAGGCGCGTTATTTCGGCGTCTCCCTCAAGCCGGATAAGACCGGCTTCTATTATGGCGTCAATGCCAAGGAAGGGCCTCGCATCTTCTATCACACGCTGGGCGCGGATCCCACGCGCGACGCGGAGGTTTTCGGCAAAGGCTATGGCCCCGACAAAATCATTTTCGCCGGACTCTCCGAAGACGGGCGCTACCTGCTGATCCATGTGCTCTACGGTTCGGCCGCGGACCGGACGGAGGTCTATTTCCAGGACTTGGCCGCGCACGGACCCATCCGGCCGGTGGTCAACGATATTCCCGCCAGGTTTTACGCGGACATAGGAGGCGACGAAGTCTTCCTGCACACGAACTGGAAAGCCCCCAAAGGACGCATCCTGGCGGTCAACCTGAAGGACCCCGCGCGCGAGCGCTGGCGCGAGGTGGTTCCGCAAGGTGACTCGGCGATCGAATCCGTGTCGCTCGCAGGCGGCAAGGTGCTGGTCAGCTACCTCGAGAACGCTCATTCGCGCGTGAAGGAATTCGACGCCTCGGGAAAATACCTGCGCGACATCGCGCTGCCGGCGCTGGGCTCAGTCTCCGGGATCAGCGGGCGCTGGTCGAGCCAGGAAATGTTTTACGGCTTTACTTCTTTCGTCATCCCTCAAACGATCTATCGCACCAGCCTGGCCAGCGGGGAGCAAAGCCTGTGGGCGCGAATCCAGGTGCCCCTGCGCAGCGAGGATTTCCAGGTCGAACAGGTCTGGTACAAAGCAAAGGATGGCACGCGCGTGCCGATGTTCCTGGTG
>JAIQGA010000408.1 GCA_020072925.1 Terriglobia bacterium
GGTCCACGCCGATGATCTTGATTGCCGGATTTTGGTCTTTAAGGAAGCGTCCAATGCCGGTGATGGTTCCGCCGGTGCCCATCCCCGCGACGAAGTGCGTGATTCTTCCTTCCGTGTCCTCCCAGATTTCCGGGCCGGTGGTGCGATAATGAATGTCGGGATTGGCGGGATTCTCGTACTGGTTGGGATAGTAGGCGTTGGGAATCTCGCGCGTGAGTTTTTCGGCGACGGAGTAATAACTGCGCGGATCGTCCGGCGCCACGGCGGTGGGGCAAACGACCACTTCGGCGCCCAGGGCCTTTAGCGAATCGACCTTTTCCTTGGATTGCTTGTCGGTCATCGTGAAGACGCATTTGTAGCCGCGCACCGCGGCCACCAGCGCCAACCCCATACCGGTGTTGCCGGAGGTGCCCTCGACGATGGTGCCGCCGGGCTTGAGCAGGCCGCGGCGTTCCGCCTCGTCGATCATGGCCACGCCGATGCGGTCTTTGACGCTGCCCCCCGGGTTCAGGTGGTCGCACTTCGCATAAGCCTCGGCCTTACAACCACGCAGAAGGCGGTTCAGCCGCACCAGGGGCGTATGCCCGATCGCGTCGAGAATGTTGTTGTAGCGCATGGGAACCCCGTTTCTGGATCAGCGGTGATTATACTCGATTCCCCAGAAGCGATTAGGAAGTGGATACTCGCCGTGTTATAAATCTGGGATATGCCGAATATTCGCCAGGGATCGATTCATCTTTTCCGATTCTCCGGGATCGACGTGTTTCTGCACTGGTCCTGGTTTTTTGTCGCCGCCATTGAGATCAATAACCGCGCGAGAAGCTATTCATCTCCCGTCTGGAACGTGCTGGAGTACCTGGCGCTGTTCTTCATCGTCATGCTCCACGAATTCGGCCACGCTCTGGCCTGCCGACAGGTGGGCGGAACGGCGAATCACATCGTGCTCTGGCCCCTCGGCGGGGTGGCGTATGTGAACCCGCCGCAACGGCCGGGCGCCACGCTCTGGAGCATCGCGGCGGGGCCGCTGGTGAACGTGGCGCTCGTTCCAATTTTGTCAGTCCTCGCTATCTTGAGCCGCTCGCTGGGGTGGGCGCAGGCAATGCCCAATGCCCACGCGTTGCTGCGTGCGGTTTGGATCATCAATGTGGGTTTGCTAGTTTTTAACGTGCTGCCCATCTATCCCCTGGATGGCGGCCAGATCCTCCGCTCTTTGCTCTGGTACGTGGTGGGGCGCGCGCGCAGTCTGATGGCGACCACGATCATCGGCTTCGTCGGCGTGGCCGGCTTGATCCTTCTCGCCGTGCTCTCGCGATCTGTCTGGTTCGGCATTCTCTCCGCGTTCATTTTGCTGAATTGCTGGGGAGGGCTGCGACAGGCGCAAGCATTGTCGCGTCTGGCCAAGCTGCCGCACCGCGAGGGGTTTGCCTGCCCGTCGTGTCAGGCTACGCCGCTGGTGGGCAACCTCTGGGTGTGCGGCCAGTGTCGCGAGCCCTTCGACACGTTTCAGACCCAGGCCGTCTGCCCGCGATGCGGCGCGCGGTTCGACGTCACCAGATGTATTGAGTGCGGCCGCTCCCATCCCATGAGTGAGTGGATTTTGCCTGTCCTCGTGCGTCCAATAGAATGAGGCGCGCGCCGCGGGCCAGGGCTTGACATGTGATTTGGATGAAAGCATACTCATTACATGTCAACCATGGTTCAAATTCGGAACGTGCCGGACGACCTTCACCGCCGGCTCAAGGCGCGCGCGGCGCTCGAGGGCATGTCGCTCTCGGAGTACTTGCTGCGCGAAGTCCGGAGAGCTGTCGAGCGCCCGACCCTCGAGGAAATCAAGCAGCGCTTGGCGGGGCGCGCACCCGTTCGGCCGCGACCCTCGCCTGCCTCCGTCGTCCGCGCCGAGAGGGAGGGCCGTTGATCGTCGTGGACGCCTCGGTGGTGCTCGAGGTCCTCTTACAGACACCCGCCGCCCGACGCATCAGCGATCGCATCTTTGACGTGGGCGAGACCCTACACGCGCCGCACCTTCTCGATATCGAAATCGCCCAGGCTCTACGCCGCTATGCTCGGTCCGGCACCATCTCCGCGGACCGGGGCGCGGAAGCGCTCGCCGACCTCGCCGACCTCCCGCTCCACCGCTATCCGCATTTCATATTTCTCCGTCGTATTTGGAAGTTGCGGCACAACCTGACAGCTTATGATGCGGTCTATCTGTCTCTCGCCGAGTCGCTCGACGCCCCGCTGCTCACTCGCGACCGGGCCCTTGCTTCGGCAGGTGGCAGGGTGCGAGTCGAGGTGCTATAAGCAAACATAGCCGGCGGGCGGAGAGGACATGGCCGCTGCGGCCACTGCATGGACATCGTCAGGTGCTCGTGCCGGGATTTAGGAGGCGACATGACACGACAACGACTCGGTGGGGTCCTCACGGGGATCGCAGCAGCAGGATTTCTCGCGACGGCGGCGTTTCACACCACGGGATATTCCTCGGTTGTCAACGCCGCAGCACTGGCGCCCGGGCGGGTGCGCGCTCTCTTGCCGATGCTCTGGCTCGTGATATCCTTTGATTTCGCGGTGCTGGGCATGATCGTGGCCGTCGTAGCGTTCCGGCCGGAGGGTCCCGCGCGAAGCATACTGTCCGTTGCCGCCCTCAGCCCCTTCGCGGCCGCCGGCCTTCAAATCCGTTTTGTCGGATTCATCCTGCCGACGGCGATCCTTATCGTAGTTGGCGTTTTGACATTGATTTGCGCGATAGTGCTCCCGTCGACTCGTGTGAAACCGGCGGGCCGGTAGGCACGGCACTCGCGCCACGCGGCCCCGCTCTTTGCGACCTCGGAGGCCGGCACAGCCAACACCGAGAGCGCAAAAGAAACAATTCCGATCCTGGGGCCTTTTGACTTGCCTGCCACGGAAAGATACTTCAGTATCACTTTATGAAAGACGGCCAAGCGCGGCCCTAATCTGCGGCGCCGCGGTTAATTGCTATGGATGAAACGATGTTGCCATCTTGCCCCAGCGGGTCCGCGACCGCCGTCGCCCCCGAACCCCCGCGACTGCTGCGAGTGCTGAGCCTGTGGCAGACCACCGCCATTGTCATGGGCATCATGATCGGCTCCGCCATTTTCATCGTGCCGGCGGAGATTACCCGGGAAGTAGGTACCCCGCGCACCGCCTTCTGGGTATGGATTATTTCCGGCCTGCTGAGCTTGTTCGGGGCGCTTTCATTCGCCGAGCTTGCCGCCATGCTGCCCCAGGCCGGAGGGCAATACGTTTACCTTCGGGAAGCCTACGGCTCTCTGGTGAGTTTCCTGTGCGGCTGGGCGTTCTTTTTGGCGGTGCAGTCTGGTTCCATCGCCACGGTCGCAGTTGGCTTTTCGCAATACCTGGGCGATTTCTTTCCGATCGTTCCCTGGCAGCAGAAGTTGGCCGCGAGCGCCACCATCATTCTGCTGACCGCCATCAATTACCGCGGAGTTCGCGAAGGGGGGCGGAGGAAGTGAAAAACCCCGAGCGCACGCTTCCCCTGGCGCTCATTCTGGGGACGAGCGCGGTGATCGTCATTTATCTCGGGCTGAACCTGCTTTATTACCATGTTCTGCCGCTGGAATCCGTTGCGCGCTCGCCACGTGTGGCGGGCGACGCGGCAGTGCGCATCTTTGGCCATGCGGGCGCGCACTTCGTGACCCTGGCGATCATCATTGCCATGTGGGGAAGTGTGAACGGGATGGTGCTGGCGGGCGCGCGCGTCTACTACGCCATGGCGCGGGATGGCCTGTTTTTCCGCTGGTGCGGCGCCGTCCATCCTCGCTTCCACACGCCCCACCTGTCGTTATTGTTCCAGGCCGCCTGGGCGATCGCCCTGGTCGTCCTGGGCTCCTACGAACAGCTTTTCACCTACGTGATTTTCGCGGCGTGGGTGTTTTACGCGCTGACGGCATTCGCGGTCATCGTGCTGCGCCGCACACGGCCGGACTTGCCGCGCCCCTATCGCGTGTTCGGCTATCCCTTCGTGCCCCTCATCTTCGTGCTGGCAGGTGTCTGGTTCGTCGCGAACACGCTCGTGCAAAAGCCCGCCGAAGCGGGCATCGGCGCCTTGATTGTGATTCTCGGAATTCCCGTTTATCTGTGGTGGAGAGAACCCGCGAAGAAGAGCGGCTGTAGCGGCGGGTCCCCACGTAAGCGGGGATGACCGCCGCTGTCGGCTTATCTAAGATTTCGGCGCTCATAGAGCGCCGCTACAGCGTGCACATCTTCAGACGCACATAACGGCGCGGCGCGCCTGCCCCGACGTTTCCTACTCGTGCGCCGCTTTCTTTACCTTCGCGAGCAGTTCTTTGGCCGGGCCCTGCCAGGGGCTGGAGATGTCAGAGGCCTTGGTCAGGACGTCGATGGCGTCGCGATGCCGCGCCGGATACTCAAACTCATAGGCATTTCCGAGGTAAAAGAAAGCCTGGGCCTGCAGCCCCGGATTCGCGGCGAGCAAGTCCGCAGCAGTTTTGAATTCCGAGATCGCCGGCGCGGCCTTCCTGGTCTTGCCCGCTTTGACAAAGGCTACGTCGCCCAGCGTGAGATGCGCCATGCCAAGCTGATTGTTTTTCTCCTTGGTGAAGTCCTCGTCGGAGACGCCCTCCGGTTTCTTCATGGCTTCCGCCAGGTCCAGGACTTTCTTGGCGTAGGGTTCGGCTTTTCCGAGGTTGGGAGGCCGCACTGCAAACGCATAACTGTAAGCCAGGACGTTGTAAACCGGCAGGTTGTTCGGGTCGGCCGCGATGGCTTTCTCGCCGTATTCAAGGGTCTTGTCCAACTGGTTTGCCATCTGATACGCCCGGAAGTAGCCTTCGTTGATCTGGGCGGCATACTTCGTTTCCGCGTCGGGAAAAGCCTTACTGAAGGCGTCGAGATTGGCGAGGCGCTTGGTGGGGTCGGTCACGCGGGGCAGAAGCTGGAAAAATGCGTAAACGGCGTATGCCCGGTTATCGTTGGCTGTCTGGGCGGATTCCTGCTGCAGTTTCTCCCAATCCGCGTCGCTGGCGCCGGTGGGCCGCGAGGGATTGACCTCCGTCTTCACCTGCTCCGGAACCTTCATGATGACGTTGAAGGCCGCGTCGCTCACCTTCGTACTGGCCACGTAAGCCCGCAGCAGGTTGAGCATCAGATTCAGGCTCTGGTAATTGCCGGCCAGGTCTTTCTCGCCGTATTCAATGGCCTTGTCGTAGTCCTTCATCTTCAAGTAAGTCGAGGTGTAATATTCCAGGGCGCAGGGCAGAAACTTAGAGTCGGCGTGCTCCTGAGAGAATTTATCGAGGGCCGCTATTTGTTCCTGGGGATTTTCCGCCCCGTTGATCGCTAACATGAGCTCATCTTCCGGAGTGTTGACCACCACCGAGTACCCGGGGCAGGGTTGCTGCGCGCGCAGCAGCCCGGCGGTCAGCAAACCGACGGCGAGAAGAAAAAGGGATCGAAGTTTGCCCATCGCAGCCTCCCTCAGGACGGCGTTTGGAAAGGGGTTTTCCGCCACAGGCGTGGCAGGAAGCGCGGGACCGATTCCCGGTAGGCCGCGTAGGGCGGTCCGTATTGGTCCAGCAATTCCCGCTCTTCGAGTGGCGCGACAACTTGATACAACAGGATGGAAAGAATTGCCAGCAAAAAAATCCCTCGGGCGCCCGTCAGGAGCGCCATGCTCAGGAGCGTGAGCATGTGCTGCCCGCTATTTTATCTCCCAGCCCGGCGCGTGTAAAATGTCGCGACGCGTCTGAGACGCGGTGCGAGGAGGGAATCGCCATGGAGCACTTTTCCTGGGACTCGGTTAAGAAGGAAGTATTGAATGAGAAACTCTGGCGTAGGGTCGTCACCGGCGAAAAGGCCATGGTGGCCCAGGTGTTTCTCTTCAAGGGTTGCGTTGTGCCCACTCACCAGCATGAGAGCGAGCAACTCAGCCTGATTCTCGATGGCGCGCTGAAGTTCGAACTCGAGGGAAAAGAGGTGACTGTCCGAAAGGGAGAAGTCCTGGTTATTCCCTCGAATGTGCCCCACAAAGCGGTGGCCCTCGAAGACACATTTGACCTGGACGTTTTCAGCCCGATTCGTTTGGATTGGCTGAACGGGACGGACGATTACCTTCGGCGGTAGGCACGTGGTGGGGTCGAAGGTCAAAAGTTGAAACTTGAAAGTCGAAAGGGAGAGTTCAAATGGACCTGGGGCTGAAAGATCGCGTGGCGATGGTGGCGGCATCGAGCAAAGGGTTGGGTAAGGCAGTGGCCGAAGGCCTGGCGCGCGAGGGCGCGAAACTGGCGTTGTGCGCGCGCTCGGAGGCGCTGCACGCCACCGCGGACGAGATTCGCCGCAAGACCGGCGTGGAGGTCCTGGCCCAGACGCTGGACGTCACCCAATACGAAAGCGTGCGGCACTTCGTCGCACAAACTGTGGAGCGCTTCGGCCGCGTGGACATCTGCGTGACCAACGCCGGCGGCCCGCCGGCCAAACCCTTCGCCGAGACAACCGTCGCCGACTGGCAATCCGGAGTGAATCTTAATCTGCTGAGCACGGTTTATTTCGCGCGAGAGGTCCTGCCAATTATGAAGAAACAGCGATGGGGGCGCCTCATCACCATAACTTCCGTGGCAGTCAAGCAACCGGTGGATAATCTCATTCTCTCCAACTCGGTGCGCTCCGCGGTAAGCGGCCTGGTGAAGAGCCTTTCCAACGAATACGCGCGCGACAACGTGCTGGTGAATAACGTCTGCCCGGGCTATACCCTCACCGCGCGTTTGGACGAGCTCGCGGGAAAACTCGCCGCGGCCGAGGGCGTCGAGCCCGGCGTGATCCATGAGCGTTGGGCTGGGGAAGTCCCCATGGGGCGCTTGGGCAGGCCGG
>JAIQGA010000090.1 GCA_020072925.1 Terriglobia bacterium
GATCCGCTACCACTCATTCTATCCTGAGCATAAGGAAGGCGAATATCAGTTCCTTATGAACGACCACGACAAAGAAATGTTCAAGTGGGTGCGGGAGTTCAATCCCTACGACCTCTATCCCAAGAGCCACGAGAGACCCAACATCGCCCGCCTTCGCCCGTATTACGAACAACTCATTGCCGAGTACTTCCCGGCGCAGATTTGCTGGTAGGGAAGAGCAAGCCGGCGCGGGCCCCCGGACAGTCTGTGACTGCAAGCGGGCCTCGCTCCCTTCTTCGGAGGAGACAGTTACCATCGGCACTTAATGCGGGCAGGGTGCAATCTGAGTGGGGAAGATCGCGCCTCCTGTCGCCGTTTCATAAGTGACTGCGCTTGCCGCTTGCGGGATGCCAGCGTGGGTTGGTCGATAAAGACGAAGCTCAACTGGGACCTGATCGGACCCCAATCCGCTCGAACGCTCATACCGTCACGGGTTCTTTGTCCTCCAACCCGTGGATATCTTCGCTATCGTACAAGGTGCTTTCAGCCTTAAGTGCGTCTACGAGCGCTTTCCGCGGAACTTCGAATTGGTCGTTGTAAACGCCCTTCATCGTCGAAAGTATGGTGCGGAGACGGGTGGCGGAGGCGGTCTTCGCCCTTTTTTGGAGTGAAAGCCACAGCTTCTTCGGCGTGGCATTGCGACTGCCGTGATGCCCAACCTTGTAGAGGTCTACCGCCTTAAGCTGTGCTGAGACACCGGACTTCTTCAGTGCGCAACTCCAGTTTTCAAGTTGTGCATCTCCCGGAAAGAGCAGCCTCTTGCCTGCGGCCTCGAAAAGCAGAATTACGCTCGTGTTGTTCAGGTAGCTGTCAAGAATACGTACCAGCCCCAATGTTTCTTCCTGGCTCGCCCGCTCGGCAGCCGCAACAAACCAGCGTGCCTCGGCGGGGATGTCCATACCGGACGGGGCCTCGCGCTTTGGACTGGAATTCAGGTAGGCCCATGCGTTCTTGACTGAAAGCCAATACTCCGGCGAACTGGCCGCATAGGCCAAGGTCCCTGCTTCCGAAAGTGTAGGCGGCCCGAGCATCGTGACCTTCACGCCAGGCAACTCTTTTGACAGATCCACCTTATCGCCACTCTTGACATAGGCTGGCTTGCGCTTGCCCATCTGCATCAAGTTCTCAACAGCCGACAGGTTCTTTAATCCGTTCGATCCCTTGAATTTCAACTCACGCAATTGCGCTGAACCCAAGCTTCCGTAATGGGGAAGCATCGAGTCGACGGAGGCGGCGAAAGCCTGCATCTCCTTCAAGGCGCTGCGCAGGTGAGCGTGCGCGGCGAGGTCCGGTTGAACCGCATCCGTATCCAAATCGGGGTCTTCGGTCCACGGCTGGATGACGATCTCAGGCTCGCAAGAGGCAATAATGTCGCCCGAAGCTGTCCCGGCCTTGTTCGTTGCGAATCCGCTAATGTGGTCTTTGTGCCGGTGAGTGGCTACGACCGCCTGTAACTTGCCGCCACAATCCTTCTTGATCTGCTCGGCAATAAGTTTCATGTGACCTTTAGCGGCGTCCTTCGGCAGCCGGTTGCTGCCAAAGTCGATAAGAACGTGCCGCACGTCGCTCGCGGCATAGTGAAAACTCAGGAGGAAGCAGTCCCCAAATCCGACTTTGTACGTGCGCACGGTGATTTTCGTTGGTTTAGAAGAGGGCATCTTGATCCTCCTGGAGGACCGACCCGCCCATCAAGCGGGCGCGGTGAATTTGCGCAAAGCGTCGAAGACCTGGTCCTCTTTGGCCATACTGGCCGCTCTTCCACATGTACGAGAGAAAACGCTCCTGGCGTTCCGCATTCAGGACTTTCTGTTTGACGTGATACTTTGTAGCGCCGTACTCGTCGAACACCAGCACGCCGCCACCAAACAGAGTTACGGAAAGATCATCAGGCATCTCTTTTGGTTTCTTGATTCCCAGTGCCTGGAGCTCGCCGGCTGTCACGGTCAATATCTCAACGTATTCCGAAATGGTCTCGTGGACGACGAACCCGTCCCAGGAGACGCGAACGCACGGGCGGACTGAACGCACCTGCGTGTAAGCCTTTTCGCATAGGTCAAGTGTCTGGCGGTTCTGCCAGATAAAATGGAAAACTGCATCGGGGTTACTGCGTATCGCCTCGAAGTGCGTGTTGCGATAATCAAGAGGCCCGCTCGGAGGCTCCCAGAGATTCGGTTCGGCGCCTCTAGTCTTCACGGGTTCGATTCCGTAGGAACTGAATGCCTCCCGCAAAGTGGTTCGATAGTCGAATTTCGAGTCGTCGGTCTGGACTTCGTAGTCGGCGGTCAGGAATGCGCTGAGGTAATCGGAAAACTCAATTCCCGCGCACGGCGAATAGTCGATGGCGCGGATCGCCATGGTGAGCAGATGCTCGGCGGCGAGTGCCCCCTGCTCAGCGACGGTCTCGAGATCCACTTCCGGAGTCGTGCCGCCTCCGAGCCTGGCAATCCGCTTCAACCAGATGCTGAGGAATGCGTTCATAACTGCGGCGACCAGCAATTCTCCACGATCGTGCGGTTCAACCGATTCTTTATCCTTGGCAATCATCACTGACCCGGAAGCAGATGACCATTGTCGCGGCCGGTGGTTGAGCCGGAAAGTGAGTGCAGGGCCTTCTTCAAAACTTCGGGCAACGAGAACATCGAAAGCAGCGCAACAATGTCCCCAAGAGCTTCATGAAAGGCGGCCTGGTCCGGCAATGACGCGTAGAGGTATCCCTCGCGGAGACCGTCAAGCAATGCATGGCTGGTTTCGTGCGCAACGACGTCGTGGGAAAGACAGGTATACACGTCGCGTCCGTCCTCAGCTTTGAAATAACCAAAGAATAGCCCCCGGTCACGGCGTGAGTAGAAGGCGTTGGCGCCCGAAAAAGCATGCGGCGCCACGTAAATCTGGTGGCCCCCTCCAAAGCTCCAGCCCACATTGCGTCCCAGGGCGAGCTCAAACCGCGACAACGTCCGCATCACGATGGCGTAGACATTCTGCGCATGAAGGGCGGGATCCCCAATGTCAGCGCTGTTGACCGGCAGTGTGACAGGTGGGTTGAACTTCTTCGTCGAGGTGTTGTAGTCAACCACGTGGACGCGATAGCCTCGCGGGCCCGGCGCCACGCTCTCGCGGGGAATCTCAACAGTCGCCCAAACGGGTTGACCCGCGATCCACTCGGCCACAATCCTCAGTTCTTGTGTCGGGTTGATTTTTGCTCTCGCCAATCCTACCTTCATACAGGACCTCCTTTTACGATCGCGCGCTCTGCTTCATTGGCGGTTCGTCGTTCGCGCGCGGTTACTTTGACTACAGTCCCTTCTCCTTGACCACTCCCTTGGAATCCACCTCGAAGAGCTTTATCGGCCCTCCTTTCTCAGGGCTGTCGTCGGTCGCGACAAACGTGCCTGCGAGGCGTTTGGACCGGGAATAAAGGAAGCTGCCATCGTTCCACACTTCGATATCCTTCGGTATGAGTCGCTTCCCTTTGTCCGACCCAAGGACCGCCGTAGTTGCGTGGCCCGCTTCGTGAGTATGGCCGAAGACAAACACATCAGGCTGCTTATTTCGAAAGTAGCAAAGGTACATCTCGATAGCTTTCAGCATTTTCACATCGATGGGTTTGTTCCGGAGCTTGCCGATCGCATCGAAAATCGAGCTGATGCTCTTGTAAGCCTTCTCTACGAACTCGCGAGTGTCCTTCAGGTAGGAGACGGCATTTGCCACCGCCTGGTCCTGGGCCGTGCCGACGAAAAACTTCCGAACCGCCTTCTTCTTGTTGCCGTTTTCCTTTCGAATGAGCTCGTCAAGGTTCTTGAAGAGTGTCTGCTGCTCGTCCAGGTAGTGTCCGTGCGTGACCAGCACGGCGCGACCTGCCAGGTCGAACTCATGATCCGGATACACGGCGCAAAATCGGTCTCGGATATTCTCCGGAGCCACTCCCCGAAGGAAGGGCTGGAGAAAGGTTCCCTCGGTGAGCGGAAGGTTTGTTGGGACTTTTCCCTGGGAGATAGGGTCCACGAAGACCTCATTGGTGGATAGGATGTTCCAGATAATGTAGTCATGATTTCCCGGAATGTAGACAATGCGCTTGACGTCAAATTTGTTGTCTTCGAAAAGGTGAGCCAGCCAGAACCGGAACCCAATCTGCTTGGGCCATGGGCCCGAACTCTTCTTGCCCTCAATCGCCCGCGTCAACGACGATATGTTGGCGTCCAGGATGTCGCCGGCCAGAATAAGTTCCTCCACTGGTCCCAGGCCCCACAAAAACGACCGCAGCCCCATCGCTACGGATTGGTTGCTCAGAGAGCACTGTGGGTCGCCGAAATGCAGGTCAGAAAAGATGACTCGCTTTGCCATTGTCCCCCCTTGTTCGGATGCGCAGGCTATTTCTTCGCAGAGGCTACTTCGTCACAGCTCCCGCTCTTCAGTCAGACACTTCCTAGAGCATGTTGTGGCTTGCTGCTGTGCGGCGAAGGGCGGTTGTCGGATGGTGCCGGCTGTTCTGATCAACTCATCGGTGTGCTTTGTCGGCTCTGCGATGATGCCCCGGAATATCTTGAAGAGTTCCTGTTCGCGCTCAGGCGCCGTAAAGCTTGAGGGTAAGTCAGGGACATGCCTGCCCAGGCGACGGTACATGGCGAGACCAAGCGGGTTGTACGGCAGCAACGAGACGTCGTGGGCTCCCGCCGCGCGGAGAAAGTCGACGATGGCCGCCAGGTTGCCGTAACTGTCGGTGATTCCCGGGATTAATGGAATTCGCACTCGCACCTCGACAGTATCCTGTGCCAGTAGCCGCCGAAGGTTATGCAGAATCGACTCGTTCGATTGACTTAAGTAGCGAATACTCTCCGCTCTGTCGGCGAGTTTGAGGTCGATGAGGACCAAATCCAGATGAGGAAGGATCTTGCGGGAAAATGCTTTCCACTCGAAATGGCCTGACGTCTCGACAGCGACATGAATGTTGTGTGCTTTGAGCCGCCGCAAAACATCCTGCACGTAAGCCGGGAACATCGTGCATTCACCGCCCGAAAGCGTCACGCCACCGCCGGAATGGCGATAAAAAGCAGCATCTCGCAACAATGCCTCGGCAAGTTTTTCTACGGGCCAGTACGCTCCGATCACGCGCAACGCTCCACCTCGGCAGACGGCGGCGCATTGCCCACAGCCGTCGCACCTGCTCCTATCGATGCGGTCGAAGTTCTCGAGCGCAATGGCGGCGCGTGGACAGGCCTTCACGCACTCGCCGCACTGGATGCAGCGCTCCTCGGCAAAAGCGATTTCGGGGCCGGTCTCCTGGGCCTCGGGATTATGGCAGAACGCGCACCGGAGTGGGCATCCCTTGAAAAACGCCACGGTTCGAATTCCCGGGCCGTCCTCCCTGCTGTCCCGTTTGATGTCGACGATCAGCGGCCGTCGAGTTTCCATTTAAGCCACGCCCAGACGATGCTGTAAGTCCCTGGCAAGAAAACCGAACTTGTAGATGTAATTCAAATTTCCATCTACATCGACATCATTGGCGAGGATGGAATCCAAGATGTCCTGGTTCTCAGCGAGGAGAAACCGCCACAGAGCCGGGGCGTCCTTGAAAGAGACGCGCACCTCGTAGGGTGCCCTGGGTTTGGGATCGACGTCCATGCTGCCATCAGAAAATACAGCCGAACAGCCGACCCGTCCGTCGTCAGTCCTGAAGACGTACGTTCCGCTAAAACCCTCGATGTTTTCGCGGTAGCCCTTCAAGAGACAGAAGGACGCCTCCATACCTCGGAGCAGCACCTCCAGGAACTCATCAGTAACTTTTCCGCAGAACTGCTCCGCCAGGGGTTTGCACAGGCGCCGGTGCAGGGAATTGCGAGTCCCTTCCGGAAACACCCTCGAGAACGTGCGCAGAGCAAATTTCTTAAGCGTTGTGGCCATCGTCGCCTCCTTGGGGCAGCGGGAATGGCTCGTAAAGAACCGCTCGGCCGGTGGAGAGACAATACTCCGTCCGATCGATGATTTCCTTCTGCATCCGGGGATTGAGGTCTTTGAAATACGCCGTGTAGCCGGAGACCCGCACCAGCAACTTGTCATACTGGCTGGGATCCTTGACGGCCTCAATAAAGTCCTGGTGGGATGTCACATTGAACTGAATTTCCATCCCTCCGCTCGGCTGATCCTGCCTCGCGTCGAAGTATCCTTTCACGTACGCAACGAACCTGCTGAGCGTTGTCTCCGCGTCGCCGTCGTCAGGCGTGAACTTGAGGTTCACGGCCATACCGTTGTCCACGAATGGTGCGGGCAACTTGGCGATGGATTGCAGCGCGGCGGTCAGGGACGGTGTGACCCCGGAGTTGGGAGTCAAACCGCTCGAGAAGTTTTCTCCGGCTTTGCGGCCGTTCGGGGTGGCGCCGATCAACCGGCCAAAGCCGGCATGGTTCGTCATGGTCCAATAGCCGACTCGATAGTTTCCCCCTCGATAGTTTCGCTTGTCCTTAACCGCCTCGTGGAGCGTCTTCGCGACCCAGAGGGCGTTCCCGTCGGATTGCGGACTGTCGTTGCCGAAGCGTGGCGTCTGTTGCGGATCCTGAATGCGGTCAAGCAGCCAATCGTAACCCTCGTAGTTCTTCCGGAGGGCGTCGAGGAATTGCGCCAAGGTGAATTGTCCACTGCCAAAGGCGAGCGTTTCGATGGCATTCAGGGAATCCGCCACATCGGCCAAACCGATGATCGCGATCCCGGAGGCATTCAGGGTCGCTCCGCCCGCAATCAGGTCCTTCCCGCTTTCCATGGGCCCCTCGAAAAGGGCGGATAGAATCGGTGTTGGGTAGAAGCACTGGTGAATCCTGCCCAGAAGTTCGTTAAGGGCAATGGCCTGCTCAAGGAGCCAAAGCATCTGACCTTTGAGCGATTCTCGAAATTGTTCGAAGGTACTGAACGTCGCCGGGTCGCCGGTTTCCAGGCTGATAAGCTTCTCCATCCCAAAGTGCCGATGGCGACCATTGAAGAGCGCAAGTTCCAGCGCCGAGGGTAGGTTCACGAGCAAGGCGCCGGAATGGCCATAGAAGCGGCCATTGCTGCCGGGTTCGACGCATCCGATGACCCCGTAATCACGCGCCTGTGCCAGGGTGTGCCCGCTGGCGGTCAGCGCCTCAATGACTGCGCGGTCGTTGTGGAGCGCGGGGGTGGCTCGAGTATTCAGGTTCGCTTCGCATAACCTCCGGAGGTAGGCGTCGTCATGGACCTCGGGATGAAATCGGGCGTTGAGATTGGGGTCGCGCAACATCATCAGCTCGATGGCCCTGAGCATCACGTAAGTCAGGTCGTTTACGGCGTCGCGTCCTTCCGCGTCGACACCCCCAATCGTGATGGCCTGATTCGAGCCGCTGCCCCCAAAGAGTTGCTCACCGGCGCTCGGAATCATGGGGACGTGGTCGCCGATCTTCAGCCAGAGATAGCCCAGAAGCTCGACAGCCTGATCCACCGTCAGGCGCTTCGCTTGGACGTCCCGCGCATACAAGTTGTAAAGAACCTGATCCAGTCGCCCCAGGCTCAACCCCACATTCGCGTTTTCAAGATGGATCGCCGTCCAACAGACCCAGATTGTCGTGAGCCCTTCGCGAAACGATTCGGCGGGATATTCCGGGACACGGCGATAGATACGCGCAATCTCAGTTAGTTGTGCCTTTTTGATGGGATCGGCCGCGCTTTCGGCCATCGCAGCGCCAGCATCGGCAATCCTGCGAGCATAGGCGATTATCCCTTCCATCACCTCGCTGATGGCCTGATAGAACTCTTTCTGGGCTTCGGTCGCAGCCTGGGTTTTTCGCCCATGAGCATCGTCGATGACCGCCCGCAGGCCTTCATTCACGGCGCGAGAGAAGTCGGGGATTGTGTGGGAGATGCAGTTGGGTTTGCTGGCGAGAAACAAGACGAACTTTTGAAGGAGCTGAATCCTGTTCCGGTCCGCATTATCGCCGCGGGCACGAGCAAGTTCAACGATGTTATCCTTGAGCCAATACGGGAAAACGTCTTGGTTCAGTGTTCTGACCTCTTCATCGCTGATGTAATAGGGATTGCTGCCGCGGCGAGTCATCGTCCATAGTTCCGGCCACAGTGAGAGGGCCATGAACTCGGGGTACAGGGGCACGCCCTTGAACTTGCTCGTCGTTGAACCCGCGAAGGGCGAACTGCCGTCGAAGACAAACTCCTCCAAGCCGCTGGGAGTCCGCTGGTGAGCCTTCGTGTGCTCGATGACCGGAAACCGATTTTCCAGGATTTTTCGGTACAAACGGCCTTTGTCGAGCACACTGATCCTGTCGCGCCCAAAGAGCCCTGCTTCCCGGCTGAACTTCGTGATCAGCAGGGGCCGCTCGGTGCAGATCTCAGGCACAGCCCGGAAATAGGCCTCGCGCAGCGCCGCGAGTTGCGGCCCGAGTTTGATGTCCCGAAGCGAAAGATCGCGCACCGTAATGCTACTCATGGCCAGCCCTCCCTTGCGAAATGCGGCGCCCTTCGATCGACATGGCCTTTCGCGGTCGATGGGAAAAGGGCGGTGTTCCTCGGGCCTTCAATAGCCCGTGCAGAATTGGAAATGCATGGGGTCTTTGCTTCGTCCCGCCCAGTCTCCTCCCCATTTGAAGCCGAACTCCTGGAAGACGTCCACCACTGCGGGATCCATATCCCCGGAACTCCCCAAAGGATTTGAGTCCGGATTTAAGTCGATGGCTATCCCCCAACTGTGGGTGGAGAGTTTTCCGCTGGTCCGCTTGCTGCGAAAACTGAAACATCCTCCGTAGGTCCGGATGCTATTCTTCAGACCCTTTTCATCGATGGCTTTGAAAACGCCGGCAAGGGTATCAATCAATTTGACATGACACTGCACCCCCTTGACCGATTGCGAAAGGTCCCACGACAAGGCGATAGGGAAGGGAAGAGGAACCCGTCCCAGTTGGCTTTCTTCCCAGCGCGGGTCAAGGTTTCCGTCCTCACGTATAAACTCAAAGATATTTCCAAACGTGGCGAGGATAGCCGGCAGGCCGTTAGGAGGGGCGAGCCCCGCGGGAGGGACGACCGGCGGTTGCGTCGCTCCCTCCAGTTCACGTCGTGAGGGAATCTCGAGGATCTGGCCTACCCGGATCAAGTCCGCATTCCGAATCCCGTTGTACTCTGCCAGCTTCACGTAGAGCTCGCTTTCCCCATAGAACTTTCGCGCGATCTCTGCGAGCGTATCTCCCGCGCGAAGAGCATAACGGCTTACCACAGACACCTCCTGGCGTCACACGATTCTTCCGACCCTCCCTCGCCTCTGTGATTTAGTACATGGGGGATTCGGCCGGGTGAGGGACTGTCATGCTGGGTGATTTCCATCCTCCTTGGGCGCCCACCCCGGCGCATCCTAAGCACCGGCGAACTTCGGTCGGCCCTGCGGTACGATTTTTCCCGAGCGTCGCGAGTGCTCAGCGGCTAGGCCAAGCCAGGCGGTAATGGGTCGGTTTTCAGTCGTTGGGTCATTAGCTGGCCTTTGTACGCCCTCGCTTCCAAGCCCTGAGGCTTCGGGTCCAGCGTCCGGAAGGGTTATTGTTCGTACATACTAAACTGGTAAAGGTATACGCTGGGCTTTGGAAGTTGTCAAGGCAAAAAGTGGGAATGCCGGCGACCCACAAGCGCCGATTCCCGCCCCGTATGGTCATAGACGGACCCTGGTGTGGTCGAATATTGACAACCATCAAAGGCCGAGGCTGCGCAATTGCGGCTCGTGGTGAGCGTTTTGGCGTCGTATCGGATTCCTGCGAACTCCCGGCTAACAATCGGTGGACAAGATTGCCCTTGACAACCTGCTTGAGTCTCTGTCATAAGGCATAATAACATCTCGATATACGCTGCCCCTCGCCGCACGAACTGCCAGAAAGGATCCTGCAATGATCCTTTGCGTCCGTGTCCCCGGTTTCTCCATTCCGCTTGAGTTCCGACTCAAAATGACAGCCAGTGGGGCGGGTCCGACACTTCACGATTTGCCCTTTGCCCAGCGCGGAGGCGCCCAAGCAGGGACGCGGCCCGGCGCGCCGGAGGCACGCAGCGGAGACCTCTGCCCGGCCTACGCGCGCGCCTGCCTGGTGTGCGCGGCGTGGCCACCGCGGGGATGATTTGACCACCTGTTAAGCTCGCGAAACTGATACCACGGAGGTGTGAGAATGCCGGCTTCCAACTTCAAAACCCTTACCTGCCTGGAGGGGAAAAAGGGGCAGGACCCCTTGCTGGACGAGATTCGCCACGACGTTGAGTCCAGCTCAGTCCTTGAGGCGATGAAGGCCTACATCATCCAACTCAGCGGTAAGTTGGATAACGATGCCCGCCCGTACCGAAAGATCGCTCGGCTCTTTGAAGTTGGGTTCACGCCGACTGTTATCGAGGGGCACCACGATGGCATAACGCTCGGCCTTCGGACAGGCGATGAGCGAGGGTTGCTCGCCTCGTACGGAAACTTCCTCGGGTTTCTCTGGGGCACCGTCGTGGGCCCCGTTTCGCCATGGGTGGGAAAGTCCTTTCATCCGGTGAGTCCGGGCGTCCTCGCAAACTATACCGATGGCTTCGAGCGCGGCCAAACCCCCACTTATCTGGGGATAAATCATTTCGAGAAGGTGGAGGACTCTGCTGTCAACGCGCTGAGCCTTTCCATCCTCACCTTCTGGATGCACTTGAAGGATGCCCCTCAGGAGGAGACAGACCGCTACGGGCATAACAAGGACGGTGCATTCTTCATCGCGCGGCGAGCGCAATCGGTTTATCGGGAAAGCAAGCGAGAGGTTTTCCAGCTCAACTATCGCTGGCACAATTTGGGGAACCTTCCTCCCAACAGTTACCTCATCGATGAGTTGGTTCAAATCACGGACGGAGTTTATCTGGGACAACTCCTGTACGCCACCAAGCACCTGCTGGGCCGATTCGATCCGAATTACCCGAGTGAGGAATACGATTACCAGCATTTTGGCTACTTCCTCCTTATGGACGACACCTGGGCGAGCGAAACGCGAAGGGTTTTCCCCAACATCAAGCCGGGTCGCATAACGAGTCCAACCAGGATGGCTATCGTCGCCGGCCAGCCACGTTCCACTCGGCAAGCCGTCGCCATATCGCCCCCGAAGTTCACGACTTTTACATTTGCCGACCCGGCCGATGGAAACTGCAGCGACGGCACCCTGGCGGAGATCCGGGAGGACATGAAGCAACACGAAACGATCCTCGACCTGCTCAAAACCTACTCAGACCAACTCATGAAGGATTTCGACAATCGTTCTGATTCCTTCTTGAAGCTGCATGAGCTGTTCAATCGGGGCGTGGGCCCGGAGGAAGTGAGTGGATTCTTCCGTGGCGCCGTCATCTCCTTTCATGCCGAAGGCTTTTACCGCTTCTTTAACGTCAACACGTTGAATGTGGGTTGGCAACTGGGCAGGTACTTCTCACCCTGGACTGGCAAAACGTTCGAGCCCATCAGCCCCGAGCGCTTGCAGGACTTCACCGACGGAGGGGAACAAGGAGCGGCGCCCACCTTTTGGGGGACCAACACGCAATCCTTCAAAACTACCAAGCAGAAGCTGGTCAGAGCGATGATGAAAGCCGCGGGCATCTGGATGGAAGATGTCCCTGCGGAGGAAGCGCAGCAATTCGGCTATGACGTCAAGTGCTTCTTCTTCATCGCGCGTCAGGGCGCCTCCGTCAATCCCGAGAATCGAGGCAAGAAGGTTTTTCTTTTCAACTACCGATGGCCAAAGCTCCGAACGCTTCCGCCCGATAATTACTGTATCGACGAACTGGTGAAAATTGCGGACGGCCTGTATCTGGGCCAACTGAATTACGCGACGGAACTCCTGAAGAAATACGATCCCAAAGAAGATCCTTCCATTTATAAGTATCGCCTGTTCGGGTATTTCCTTCTTATGGATGAGGCGTGGCATCGTCGCAGGCTGGCCATTGGGCTTGATCCGTATGAGGACTAGGGAATGCCTCTTGCGGCGTGCGCCCCTGGGACGCAGGCCGGAGGGGTCACGCCAGAGCTGCTCGGTGCGGGGGTGACGTGATGGGGGCCACAGCGACGAAAGAGGAAAAGCAGTTGGGGTATTGGATGGCAATGTCCGCGTTCCTCTATTTCTCCGGGGGACTCGTCTTCCTTCTGTTCCCGCGGCCGCTTCTACTGGTTCTCGACTCGCTGGGGAAGATCGTCCATTTGGCGCCTGTCCTTCCTGGAGCGATGCTCGCGGAGCGCTTCTGGAATCTGCTGGCTTTCTCAATGGCCATGACGATTACCACCGCCAGCGTCGTGGTCGTCCGCAATCCCGCCGCCAACAAAGATTTCTGCATTCCGGTTATCTTTTCCAAGGTTGCCTCGTGGCTCTCGGCGCTCGTCTACTTTCTCGTGGTCAGCCGGGCCTTTGCCCACCTGGTGATTTTTCTGGTGGACTTTCCGCTTTTTGCACTGACCGTGTTCTTTTATCGACGCGCCCGAACGGCTGCCGATTCCAGCGGATAACTCAAGGCGGAGGGGAGCATGCATACCCGCTTCACCTACCAGATCAATTGGGCCACGAGTTTTGGGCTTGGCTTCCTCGTGGCCTTCAGCGTGCTTCTTCTTCCGCGACTGACTCAGGCGCAAGCTCCTACTCTCGATTTTGAGACTGGGGACATGCGGGGTTGGGTCGTGGCGGGCCCTGCCTTCGATTGCCAACCGGCCCGAGGCGACAACCCCGTTGTCCGGCAGCGCGGAGCGCCTTCCGGCTATCAGGGCAACTACTGGGTCACGAGCCTTGGGTGCTACCCGATCCTGTCGCGTGCAGACAGGCTGCAAGGCACCGCAACCTATGGTCCGTTCCAGATCCGTCCCGGCAAATTAAGCTTCTTAATCAGTGGAAGCAGCAGCTTCCAAACGAGGGCGGAGCTTCTCATTCACGATGAAATCGAGCAACAAGACACTCCGGTTCTTCGCGCCCCCGGGCAGGGCACTGAAATTATGCAGCGCGTCAGTTGGGACGTGACGCCCTATGCGCACAGGACGGGGCGAATCCGCATCGTAGACGAATCGAGCGCCCCAGGGGGTCACATTAATGTAGACGATTTCCAGTTCATCTCCCGCGAAGAGCCGCCTCCTCCCGAGCTTGTCACGGTTCCGCAACTGTTGGGTCACATACTGCGCGATGCGCGCGCGATTCTGGAAATGTCGAGGTTGCACTTGGCCACTGTCCAGCCTCTGAACTCTGACCAGCCGCCTGACACCATCATTGACCAGAAGCCGGCTGCGGGAAGAAAAGTGCCCCCCTTCACCGGGGTAAGCGTAGTGGTAGCGGCGACGCGCATGGTGGTGGTCCCGCCCCTGGTGGGTCGCATCTTCAGCGAAGCGCAACAGATCATCGCTGCCACGCCTGGTCTGCAATTGCGGGTAGAACGACAAGAGCCCTCCGACCGCGAACCCGGCACGGTGCTCGCACAGAATCCGTCGGCAGGGATGAAAGTGCACACAGACAGTGTGGTAAATGTGGTCGTGGCCATGGAGCGAAAGGTGGAGGTTCCTGATCTGATTGGCCATAGCGCCCAGGAAGCAGAACAGATGATTGCCGCGAGGCCCGGCCTGACGCTTGAAGTTCGAGGCGAACGATTCTCCCCCCAGGCGCCTGGCACGGTCCTTGAGCAGTATCCCGCACCCCAAACGATGGTGTCTGCGGGCGCCATAGTAGAAGTCATTGTCGCCAAGGTCGAGATGGTAACGGTCCCGGATCTGGTCGGGCATAGTCTGGGAGAGTCGGAGCAGATTGTCGCCAACGCGACCGGGCTCCACCTTGAAGTCAACCACTACTCTTCTTCCAACCAAAAGCCTGGTGTCGTCCTGGAGCAAAGCCCTTCGGCCGGAGAGAGTGTGCCCGTAGGCAGCGCAGTAAGTGTAATCATCGCGCGGGGACTGCAACTGACTTCTGTGCTCCTGCGCGCCGACCCGTTGCGCGCCAAGGCTGGCGACACCGTGCTCTTTAGGGCGGAAGCGAGACCCGAGATTCCTGGCGCCCAGTATTATTTTGACTTCGGAGACGATAGTTCTTCCCGCATGTCGGCGGTGGCGGTCGTCCAGCACACTTACCGACGCTCCGGAACGTACCGGGCAGTTGTACTCGTCGGTGTGGGGGACGGGCGACCTGTCGAAAGCAACGCAGTCACAATCCAGATTGAATGGAGCGCCGGTCCAATCACCATAGCAGGTCTTATCGTCGGGATCGCGGTGCTGATGGGAGCCGGCTATTACACGACCGAGCCTAGGCGGCGCCGTGCGCGGCTGAAGCGCGCGGGAATCGGCTTGGCGGTGGTCCCATCTGTAGGCCGTCAGCAAATGGAATCCCCGCCCTCGAATAACTTCGTGACCGATGTTCGCCTCAGCATCACGAAGTCCGAGGGACAGCAGACAACGGAAGTTGTTGGTTCGCTGGTCACCGGAGAAGAGGTGCTTCATGAGTGAACTGGAAATCACGCTCAAGGACGTGTTTCCCACTGCCGCGCGGGGGCTGGCGAAAAGCATGATGGCAGTCCTCGCATCATGCAGTTCAACCCGCCAATTGCAGGAGCATCTCCTCAATCAGGTCAAGGGCGTTCAGTGGGCGTGGGTCCTCAAGGAGATTTGGTGCAAGATTCCCGAGCTCCTCGATGTTAAGTTGGTAAACGTGCTCTCCGGGGCCTTTAACAAGGCAAGAGAGTTCGAGAAGTATACCGACCCGAAAAAGTACCCTCCTGACCAGGTGATTCTTGCCGATCTGGCAGAGCATACATTGAAGTCCGAGCACCACCCTTATGTCGAAGTCCTGCTCAACGACCAGCCCGTGGGAAGACTTGTGTTCGATGTTGCAGTGGCTCTCGTGCTGAAGGGTCTGGTGCTGAAGATACAGAATGCCAGGATCAAGGCCATCTCTCCGGGGTCGTGCCAGGCGAAAGGCAGTATCGCGCTTGAAAAAGCCGTGCTGGTGGAGAGAGCCTTAACCCCGCTTACTCTCCCCGGCTTCATTGATCTTGGCGAGGGCATCAGTCTTAAGCAACAGACTCGGCAGCCATTGAGCCAATCTGCAGCGGCCCGCTCTCGTTGAGGATCCGTCCCCTGGATCGCTTCTTCCCGGGCGCGGATTGGTTTGCTGGGCCTGCGGCTGGGAAAATCGCCCCTTTCCTGGACGCCACAAAAAACCATACTTGCCTTTTGGTGAGGGTCAGCTTTCTTAGACAGGAGTCAAACGATCAGGCAAATAGCCGCGGGACTCATCCATACCTATTGAGGATTGCAGAATATAGTGACATTTCTTTTCTGTAGCGCCGCTCTATGAGCGGGGAAAGACGCCGGTCGCAGACTGGCGCTACGGCGGCGGTTGTCACTATATTCTGCAAACCTCCGTAGGGCACACAGACGCGACGATCGAGAAAGCACTGGACAACTCGGATCAAGGTAAGTTATCGAATAGGAGGAGAGCCGGCAATTGCGAAAGTGGCGGAATTGGCAGACGCGCCAGACTTAGGATCTGGTCCCGCAAGGGGTGGGGGTTCGAGTCCCCCCTTTCGCACCAATCGCAAAACGCTACGAAATCCTGAGTAACCGAGCATCTGGCCTTTCGTGACCAGAGTGCGGCGAGGCCGGTCAGAAACCCGCAACTATGATGTCCTCACCTTGGCTTGCCACTCATCACTTGTCACTCGTCACTGCTCTCATCACTGGCACATTCGTTTTTCCCAGCCAAGCGAAAACATGTTGAGCTTGGCGTCAGGGTCTTCGGGATGCGCGGCGATGACGGACTCGTCAACATTCACGCCCCACCCCGGACCCGACGGCAGCGTGTAGTATCCGTCCTTCACGCGCGGAGCGTCCGGCGTCAAATCCTTTCGCCATGCCACGTCGTAATCCTCAAACGTTTCGAGGATCAGGAAGTTGGGAATGTTCGCGCAGAGGTGCACGCTGGCCATGGTCTTCAGCGGGCCGTCGCAGTTGTGGGGAGCGACGCTGATGTAATGGGTCTCCGCCAGCGCGGCGATTTTCTTGGTCTCGAGAAAGCCGCCGCAATAGACCAGGTCCGGCTGAATGACGTGCGCACCTTTGCGCATAAGAAGATCGAGGAACCCGAAGCGGCTGTAGATATGCTCGCCGGTGGCCACGCGCAGCGGCGAGGCCGCAACCACCTGCGCCATGGACTCGTTGTTGTGCGCGGGAACCGGCTCTTCGCACCACGTGGGATTGAGCGGCACCATCGCCCGGATCGCCTCCAGCGCCATGATCGGGCTGAAGCGTCCGTGAAACTCCAGCAGAATATCCGTACCCTCTCCAACCGCCTTGCGAACGGTCTCGACCTGCTTCACGGCCTCGCGCAATTCCTCGTGACCGATCTCGCGTCCACCCGGACCGAAGGGATCGAACTTCAGGGCGCGATAGCCGCGGCGGATCACGTCGTGCGCGCGCTCTGTAAGTTCCTGGAGGTCGCTGCCATGATGGTACCAGCCGTTGGCATAAGCTTTGACCTGCGACCGAACCTTTCCGCCTACCAAGTTGTACACGGGTTGTCCGCACGTTTTCCCGACAATGTCCCAGAGAGCGGTTTCGATACCGGCCATGGCGGCATACATCACAGGTCCGGCGTTGTGCTCAATCTGGTAAAGCTTGAACCAGAGGTCTTCGATGTCGAAGGGATTCTGGCCCACGACGTATCGGCGCGCATAGTCGACGATCAGCTCGCGGACCGCGGACTCCTTCCAGCCCAGCGTTCCCTCGCCCCATCCCACCAGGCCTGAGTCCGTGGTGATTTTCACGAAGAGGAAATTCCGCCAGCCGCCGGCCGTCATCAGCACTTCAACTTTGGCAACTTTCATGAAACCTCGTTTCAGTTTTTCGTACCACGGGCGTCCCGCCCGTGAAATCCAGGCACGGTCGAGACGGCCGAGCTACGTGCCAAACTTCATCGCCTCGGGATCCCAATGCACGATCTTGTCTTGCTCGTAGCTCACATTGGCAAGCAGGGCAGCGCCGGCGGCGCGATATCCGAACACCGGGTCTTCGACGACAGGCTGGCGGCTCCGCACGGCGGCGAAGAAATTCTTGAAGTGATCGTAGCTGTCGTTGTAGTCCGGCGGGGCCTCGTACACTTCCTCAGCTTGAGGCGGGTCGCCACTCGGGTGAGTGGGCGGATATTTCCTATGGAAGTCCGCCAGGAATTTCTCCTGCGTCGCCTTGGCCCAGGACTCGATGTTGTAATCGGGCGCCGGTTGGCGCGGCGCGCGCGCCACGCTGACCCTGCCCCAGCCAACCTGCATCACGCCCTCCGAGCCGGTGAACATAAACCCCTCGGTTTCCTGCGCGCCGTTCACGAAATTGACGCGCAAGTGGAGATTGAACCCCTGCGGGTAATCAAACAGGCCGAGAAGCACGTCGGGCTGGTCGCGTCCGTCCTTCCAGTACCGGATTCCGCCCGTCGCCATGGCGCGCGTCGGCCCGTGCGAGCCCGTGATGAAGTGCGTGCCGCTGAACAGGTGCACGAAGAGATCGCCCGCCACGCCGCTCCCGTAAGCCTTCCATTTCCGCCACTGGAAAAAGTGCTCGGCGTTAAAGGGAATCTTCGGCGCGGTCCCCAGGAAGCGCGGCCAGTCAATCGTCTCCGTCGAGGCATCGGGAGGAATGGAGGAATCAAACGCCAGCGTGGGGTAATTCGGATTGCGGTCCCACCAAGCGTTGATCACCGTGATCTGCCCGATGGCGCCAGATTCGAGCAGTTGCTTCGCCTTTTTGTAGATGATGGAGCTGACGCGCTGGCTGCCGACCTGGAGAATCCGATTTGTCGCGCGCGCCGTCTCGATGATCTCTTGCCCATCGCTGTACAGGTGGATCATGGGCTTTTCGAGATACACATCCTTCCCCGCCTTCATCGCGTCGATCCCGGCTTGCATGTGCCAGTGGTCGGGGGTGGCGATAAGCACCGCATCCACGTCCGAGCGCGCCAGGATCTCGCGATAGTCGCGGGTGGCAAGAATCCCGTCGCCCCACACTTCGCGGCAATGATCCAACCTGCCGTTATAACAGTCCGCCGCCGCGACGAGCTTTACCCCCGGAACCTGCAGCGCCACCTTCGTGTCATACTGGCCCTGGCCGCCCGCACCGATCAGTGCCAGTTGGATTTGGTCGTTGGCGGAATAGGCCGGCTCCGGACCATCATCTGCTATCGCCAGGACGTGCGCGCCATTCACCATGTAGCCCCCAGCCGCCGCAACGCTGCCCGTCCTGAGAAAATCCCTGCGGTTGATTCTTGAGTTCATGCCTCGCGTCCTCTCTCGAAATCAGCCTGCACCAGGCCGTCACGGTGCAGTGCGAGCCGCTGAATACAGTCTTAACTTTTCAGGCATCGGAAAACAATAGCGGTTATCTATTTCCTGCATCTAGCCTATGGATCTAGGTATTACCTCTGGCTTAGCACACTTGCCCTGCGCTGTTAAGATGGCGGGGTGTAGCACGGGCGTCTCGCCCGTGAAGCCATCGCACGGCCAGGATGGCCGTGGTACGAAAGGCAAGAGTCTACAGCCATTCGGCAGAGGAGTAAAGTGCCGCCAACGTGCGGGAATGCATACCGACCAGCGAGTTGGATTTGGCCGGAGATTTGGTCCATCGTGGGCTGGGACACAACTTGGGAAGCGAAAGCGCCCGACCCAGTAATGACGATGACATCGGCCTCCCAGTCGCGCCAGCGATCCCTGCTTGGAGTATGACACTTTGCCCTCAAGTTGGCGGGATCGTGTGTAATGAAAAGATGCAGTCGAAGGTTGAACGATGTGAAATCGGCGGTAGAATATCTGACAGCCAGAAAGCCAAAACGGAGGTCTGGAGCGCAGGAGCAGGGGAGGGACACATGGCCACTCAGCCGCAATTCGGACAGCCACTCACGGCCCGCAACACAGCCCTCAGGAATTTCGACGACTTTGCCGGAAGAGTGACTGAGTTGCAGCATCTCTGTGCGACGGCTGTGCAGATGAATCAAAAGCTGCTCGCCTTGCTCGCGATGCAAATGCGCACCGTCAGGACGAGCCTCAGTGCCGACCCTGCGATCGCGCAAAGGCGATTATCGGAAATGATGCAAAACTTCGACATGCAGTACCTCACACTGCAACAGCAGATACAGGATGAGTCCCGGCGGTTTTCAATGCTCAGCAACATCATGAAAACGAAACATGACACGGCAAAGAATTCAATCAGTAATCTGCGGTGAGCAGTGGCAGCGACTGTTTCGACGCCCCGACCCGTTAGCGACGGCGAGTAGGGGCATCTGTATTTTCAGGAGAAGCTTGCTGCACGTCCGGTGAACGCGGCAACCACGAGTCGAATCCTACTCGGAGATGCACACCATGAGAGATATGTCAGGCCTGTCCGGAGTTTATGCTCCCACCGTCACCGCTTTCAACGCTGACGAATCCCTGAACGAAAAAGGCATTCGCGGGTTCGTGCGCTTTCTGATGAATTCAGGCGTGCATGGTTTGGCGCCCATGGGCAGCGCCGGCGAGTTCATCGCGCTCACCCAGAAAGAGCGCATGCAGGCGATGGAGTGGATCCTGGATGAGGTCAACGGCAAGGTCCCCGTGTACGCCGGAACGGGCCACTACAGCACGCGGGCCACCATCGAACTGAGCAAACACGCGGCGCAGCACGGCGCCACGGGGCTCCTCATCATGCCGCCCTATTTGCTCCGGCCGCCCAAGCGCGCCGTCTTGGACCACTTTCGAAAAATCCGCGAGGCCGTTCCCCTGCCCATCATGGTTTATAACGTTCCGATCCTCTCGGGCGTCGAATTGACTCCGCAGGATATTAAAACGCTTGCGGATGAGGACGTTCTGCATTCCGTAAAGTGGTCGCACGTGGAAGTCTCGCGTATTCACGACACGAAGTTTCTGTGCGGGCCGAAATTTCCGGTCTTTGTCGGGATCGACCTGATGGCGTTTGAAGCCCTTTCCGTGGGCGCCTGCGGTTACATCGGCGGCCTGCCCATGATGGTGCCGGCGCTGGCGTGCCGACTGTTCGAAACGCTCTACGTCCGGCGGGATGTCGAGGCGGCGCGCGCGCTCTGGTACCGGCTGCTGCCGCTGGTGCGCTTCGAATACCGGGCGCTCTTTACCGACGCGGGCGAGCCGCACTGGCTCGCCGTGTGCCGGGAAGTCGCGGCCCTGCGCGGCATTCCTGTAGGACCTCCTCGCCGGAGTTGCGGGAAGAATTGAGGGGTTTGCTTGAGGGGATCGAGAAGGAAGTCGGAAGGCTACAGTCGACAGTCGGCAGTTGAAGGTGGCAGGCGGAAACCATCCTTTTAGGATTCCAAGTCTTCTTGCGACGTCATTCCCGCGCCAGCGCGAATCTGCCGATTCATGGGGCGCCGGGATCCTGGCCGCAGGCGGGCGGGTCCGAATTCGGGACTCCGATGGAGTCCCTCGGACTCCGCAAATCGGAGACGCCCGCGCTACCAGGGGCGCGGTGGGAAACCAGACAGGGAACCGTCAGGGCGATAGGCACCGGCCGTGCGCGCGCAATCCATGACGGTATGGATGGACGCGGCGGGCGCGTCAAGGGGCAGCGCGCAGCCGGGTCCCATCAGAAATCCCCCGCCAGGGGCCATGATTCGCATGATGTCGAGCGTGTGCTCGCGCACTTCCGACGGATCTCCGCGCCGCAGGACGCCGTGCGGGTCAAGCATGCCGAGCACGCTGGTTTTTCCTCGCGTCGCGTCCTTGCAGGTCTTCGGGTCGGTCAAAGGATCGAGTTCCAGGCAGTCGGCGCCGGTTCGGACCAGATGAGGAAGCAGCGCCGTCTCGTTTCCGCAGGAATGCACAAAACTCCGGCACCCGACCTGACGCATCGCCTCCACGAACGCCTTGTTGCCCGGGAATTCCAGCTCATCGTACATGCGCGGAGAAATCAGGCTACTGCCGTATGCCCCGATGGAGCTGCCATGGGCGCCGGCGCGCCGCTGGGCCTCCCCAAAGACCCTGTTCATACGCGAACAGAGATCCAATAACTGTAATACCTTGGATCTTAGTGCCGGATCGGCTGCGGCGGTGAGGAGTTTTTCGGGGCCGCAGAGGGCCGCTGCAAGGGCCATGGGACCCTGGTCCGCCCGGCCGATGATGAAAACCTCTCCCCTGGTTTCCCGGACCAGAATGCGCGTGGCTTTCAGAAGTTCGTTCAGCGGAAATGTTTTCTCGGGATCCGGCACGTTCAGCCTGGCAACGTCGTCGAGCGATTTCACCACTGGGTCGGCAACGTGCGGCGCCCCTTCCGCCGGGTAAAGGATTTCGCATCCCAGCGCCTCGGCTTCGGCGCAAACGCCGTTCTCATGCATGATGACGTCGTGGCCGAATTCGCGCCAGGCGGCGAGTTGCGCCTCCGCCAGCAACTCGCCCGAGCGCAGCGTGTCGCGAAAATCCGCGCGGACCATGCGGCACGCCATCAGGAAATTGTGCAGGGCCACAGGGACGCGGTCCGGAATCCGGTGATCGAGCACCGCGAGCGTGCGTTCCAGTGAATTCATTTCAGCCACCTTGCCCAGCCAGCCTGGGGGCGCTGGTAGTAGGGGCACGCCATGGCGTGCCCCTACCGAGGCGCCCGTACTATGCGTCAGCGGAACAGCCACCACATCAAGCAAATGACGAAAAACAGCACGACGGCCCAGGTTCGATAATCCCTGAACCCCTTCCAGGCTTCGCCGGGTTTCCCAAAGACAGTTCCTTGTGTTCTCTCTGGTGGGGGAGGAGCGGTCATCAGGCTTGTGCCCACCACCACCAGGGCAGAGATGATCCACGCCAGGAGCGCCCGGTGCAAAAAGGAGTGAAGAATGGGCTGAGAGAGCACCGGGAGCGACCAGTTGAGGGCTTGATCGAGAAAGAAGATGATCCCGCACACAAAGCCCACGATAAATCCCGCGATCGCGCCGATGGTGTTGGTGCGCTTCCACAACAGGCCGATGAAGATGACGGCAGCCATGGGCACCGTGAGGTAGGCGGAAATATTCTGGAGGTAATACCAGATCGACACCGAAAGTCCGACAAGCGGTGCAGCCAGCACGCCGAGGACGGCCATGGCGATGGTCACCGCGCGTCCCCAGCGGACTTGCTGCGCCTCCGTGGTATTAGGCCGAGCGCGGAGCACGAAATCCCGTACTACCAGCGTGGCGCTGGAATTGTAGCAGGCGCTCATGGAGGACATCAGAATGGCGAGCAGGCCCGCCAAAACCAGGCCGCGTAGTCCCACAGGAAGCAAACCTTGAACCAGCGCCGGGTAAGCGTTGTCGTAACGAGCGAGTCCAGGATAGAGGATTCTCGCCATGACACCTGGCAGGACCAGAATGAAGGGGGGCAGGATCTTCAGGAAGCCCGCGAAAATCGCCCCTTTCTGCCCATGCTCGATGGTCCGCGCGCCGAGCACCCGCTGGACAATGGTCTGGTCCATGCACCAATAGAACATCCCGGAAAGCAGGTTGGCGATCAGAAAGCCGGTGATGGGGAAATCGTGGGTCAGGGGTTTGACCATTTGTAGCGCGCCGGGCGCGGCGTGCAGAACCAGTCCGTGCAATCCTCCGACGTGGGTCAGCCCGACGAGGGTCAATACCGCGCTGCTCAGAATCAACCAGGTTCCTTGCACCATGTCGGCATACACCACCGCGCGCAGCCCGCCCTTCATGGTGTAGAGCGCCGTGAAGGCCGACATGACCCACATCACCGCGTGCTGATTCCAGCCGAACAAAGCCGAGAAAAGCAATGAGCCCGCCCAGATGTCGATAGCGTTCTTGGTCAGGACGTTGATCACCAAAAGATTTGCGGAGAGGAAGGCGCGCAAGCTCCAGCCGAAACGGCGCTCGAGGAATTCCGGAATCGTAAAGATTTTGCTGCGCAGATACAGAGGCGCAAACAGTGACGCCAGAATGATGAGGTCATAGGCGCCGACCCATTCGAACCCACCGGCAACCATACCGACGCGGTAGCCATCCCCGGCCAGGCCGATCACATGCTCGGCGGAAATATTCGAGGCAAAGAGCGACATGCCGATGAAGGGCCATTGCAGGTCGCGCCCGGCCAAAAAATATTCGCCGCCTGTGGCCTTCTTCCCCGAGGCGCGCAAGACCGCAAAGATGACTAATCCCAGGCTGACAAAAATCGTAATGGCATCGATAAGAGAAAGCATGAACCGCCTTGCTCCTCACTTGTCATCCTGAGCGCAGCGAAGGAACTCGGCATTTGCTTGACTATGTAACTGCCGGGATGCTTCGCTTCGCTCAGCATGACAAGGCTGAGGGATTTCTTAACTACGGATGTCTGCAAATTATAGTGACCACCGCTGGTGTAGCGCCGGTCTGCGACCGGGGTCTTTCGCCGCTCATAGAGCGGCGCTACAGAAAAGAAATGTCACTATATTCTGCAATCCTTAATAGGCTCTACCGCCACGAAGCCTCGATTTCTTCCAACGTGCGGCTCTTGGTTTCAGGCACGAACCGCAGGCAGAAGACGAGTGCCGCGGCGCACAGCGCAGCATAAACCAAAAACGAGCCGCCCATCCCAATAGTTTCCGCGAGGGTAAGGAACGTCATGGTCACCAGGAAATCGCCCGCCCAGATGGTGACCGTGGCCACCGACATCGCTTGGGCGCGGATGGTGGTCGGATAGATTTCAGAGATCAGCAGCCAGAAAACAGGGCCCAATCCGATGGCAAATGAGGCGATGTACGCGATCACGGCAATGGCGATAGCGAGGTGGGAAACCTGCGGCGCGCGCAGCAGGACCGCCAGCAGAATCAGGCTGAGCCCCATGGCGGCAATGCTTGCCAGCAGGAGCGGCCGTCGCCCGATTCGATCCAGCAAAAAGAGCGAGACCGTTGTCGCG
Source organism: Terriglobia bacterium (assembly GCA_020072925.1). Lineage (GTDB taxonomy): Bacteria > Acidobacteriota > Terriglobia > UBA7540 > UBA7540 > JAIQGA01. Next base: position 23,899 of record JAIQGA010000090.1, read on the forward strand.
ATCCAGGCCACGACGCCAATCAGCACGGTGGTGAAGATGGCGCTCGAAGCGCTCTGAAACCCGGCAATCTGAAAGATCGTGGGCGCGTAGTAGATAATGGTGTTCACTCCGGTCACCTGCTGGAATACGGCGAGCCCAATACCCACCAGGAGCGGCTTGCGGAAGCGCCGAGCAAAGAGGTCTCGGAATTTCAGCCTGTCAATCTCGGTAATTCTGCGGAGTTCCGCCAGATTCCGCTCGGCCTCTTCCGGCGCTTCAACCCTCTGGAGAATTCGCCAGGCTTCATGGAAGCGCCCGCGCGTGGCCATCCATCGGGGCGTTTCCGGCAGGAACAACAGTCCCACGAGCAAAATGATCGAAGGCCCCACGGCGCTCATGAACATCCAGCGCCAATTCCCGGAGGCCGCCAGCAGGTAATCCACATAAAAGGCCACGACCACGCCCGTCGTAATCGCCAACTGGTTCAGCGTGACGAGCGCGCCGCGAATGTCGGCCGGCGCAATCTCGGCGATGTAGAGCGGGGTGAGCATGGAACTCACACCCACGGCAGTGCCCACAAAGAAGCGCGCAACCACGAAGGGCAGAAGTCCGTGAGCGGCTCCCGTGACGAAGGCGAAGACGCCATAGGTGACCGCGGTCAGCGCCAGCGCGGGCCTGCGGCCGAGGAGATCGCCCAAATAGCCGCCGACCGCCGCTCCCGCGAAAGCCCCCGCGAGGACAATGCTCACCGCCAGTTCGGTTTGGACAGAGGAAAGGTGAAACTGTTCGCGGACAAACAGGATGGCGCCGGAGATGACCGCGGTGTCGTAACCAAAAAGCAGTCCACCGATGGCGACCGTGATCGAGGTCAGCACCGTGAATCCCCGCCGGCTCATTGTGGAGGCCGAGTCTTTCTTGTTTGCGATCAAGTCCGCCATAACGCGAAGGCAGAACAGATTTCTGGTCAATCGGGCCGCGAGCCTTTGCCGCGACAACAAAACGCGAAAGCCTGTATCACGGTTTCGCAACCTAAATCAACCATAAAAGGCTCGCGTTGATGCGCGGCACGGACGATGGAAATGCTTGACGCTCGGAGGAACGCCGGGTATCTTGGCCGTTCGCTGGTGTGCTGGCTCCCGGAGAGCGGCAAAGGCAAGGGCTGGAACCCGTTTCAAGGATGGATGGGCAGGAGGGCACTGTGCCCCGGACGTCCTCCCGCCTGTGGAAGGGCTAGGTGGAATCAAATGACGAAGAGCCGAGTTCTGAAAAAATTGCGAGCGGGGGATTTTGTGCGCGTCGCCTGCATCAATCGGGTGACCGATCCGTGGCTGGCCGAAGTCGCAGGAAAGCTGGATTTTGATGTCGTCTGGTTCGACATGGAGCATCGCCCATTCGAATATAATTCGATCAATCACCTCTCGCTGGCCTGTCGCGCCACGCAGATTGACTTGATGGTGCGCATCCGCAAGACGGGATATACGAGCGTGATGCGCGCGCTGGAGTTTGGCGGGAACGGCATCATGATTCCACATTGCCGCAGCGTGGACGAAGCGCGGGAGTGGGTGGAGTTGACCCGCTTTCCGCCGCTGGGCCGCCGCGGGTATGACAGCGCCGGATCTGACGGTGAATACTCGCTCGGCGATCCTTTGGAGCACCTCCGGCAGGCCAATGAGGAGACTTTTTTGACGGTGCAAATTGAAGACCGCGAAGCCGTGGATTGCGTCGAGGGAATTGCCGCGATGGAAGGGGTCGACATCCTCTTTGTGGGGCCGGCCGATCTTTCCATCAGCTATGGTGTGCCGATGCAATTCGATTATCCGACGGTCCAACGCGCCATCGATCGCGTGGCGGACGCCGCGGCCAAGGCGGGGAAATGGTGGGGAACGGTTACGGATACCCCGGAGGCCGCGCAGAAGGCTCTGGACCGGGGCGCGCGCATGGTTACGTGCTTCAATGACCATTTCGCCTTGGTCCATGGGTTGCAGAAGGCCCGGCGAGACTTTGAAGCGATCGCCATTTCTCAAGGCCCCATGAAATAGACGAAATCTTCCCGTTCGTGCGGGGGCCGAAGTTCCCAAGCGGGAGCCCATCATGACCATTGAAGACGGCAGCAGATCGCTGCAAGGACGAAGAGCGATTGTGACGGGGGCCGGCAACGGTTTGGGTCTGGCCATCGCGCGCAAGTTCGTGGCTTCGGGTGCCAAGGTGTTGCTGGTGGATTGCGATCCTGTGGTCGAGACGCGCCCGAGCGAAGCAGAATTTCCGAAGGGGAGCGCTTTTGCCCTGACTAAGGATCTGGCGGACGCCGACGCTGCGCCGGTGGTCTTCCAGGCCGCCCGCATTACTCTGGGCACGGTCGATACGCTCATCAATAATGCGGCCTGGAGCCTCCACCGGCCGATGCTGGAGATGCCCGTGGCTGAGTTTGACCGCCTGGTGGCGATCAACCAGCGTGCGCCGTTTTTTCTTGCGACCGAATTCTTCCGGGCCGTTTCTCAGGCAGCGGAGAAACCCAGGGACCCGACAATTGTTAATCTCGGGTCGATTAATGCTCTGGCAGGTAATCCTGAATTGGTGGCGTACGCCGGCACCAAGGGCGCCGTGGTGGCGATGACGCGCGCCATGGCGGTGGAAATGGCGCCCCTGGGTATTCGCGTCAACAGCATTTCTCCGGGGTCCGTGGACACTGACTTTACGCGCAAGGTGATGGCCGAAAAGCATGTCGGTGGAGAGAATTTCTTTGGACGTAACCTCATCCAGCGTTTTGCCAGTTGCGAGGAGATCGCCGAGCTGGTGGCTTATCTGTGCAGCCCGGTCGCCACCTTTGTGACGGGAGCAAATTGGGTGATCGATGGCGGGTTTATGGCGCGATAGGGCCGCGACGGAGACAGTTAAGTTCCGCTGCGGCGCATCAGAAGTCGAAAGTCGAATGTCAAAGGTCGAAAGCAAATCCGGAGGAAGCCATTCGGGGTGAATTGGACAGGTCTCTAATCCAAGAGTCTCTGATTTCATTTCAGATTCCGAATTTTCAGATCCGCAATCAAAAATCTAAAATCCAAAATCCAAAATCACTCGAGTGTTTTCCCCCGCGTTTCAGGCACGCCGAGCGCAAGGCCCGCGGCGATTAGGAAGGCGATGGCGCAAATCCAGAAAGCCGAGCCTAGCCCGCCGTGCCCGGCCAGGATGCCGATGGCCCAAGGGGCCGCGGCGCTGAGCGCCCGGCCGAGGTTGTACGCGAAGCCCATGGCGGAGGCGCGGAAGGAAGTGGGGAAAAGTTCCGCGGTAATCGCGGCGAAGCCCGCGAACTGCCCCGTTGCGAAGAACGCGAGGAGCGGCCCGACCGCCAGTAGAAGGATGGCCACGTGCGCATGCGCGTAGACGGGAACCAGCGCTGCCGCTAAGAGCAGAAATCCCACATAGGTTATCTTCCGCCCGGCCGCATCGCTGAAAAAACCATAAAGCACCGAGCCCAAACACATTCCCGCTTGCATGACCAGGATCCACTCGGCGGAGGCGGCGATGGACAGTCCTCTTCCTCCCTGGGACACGGGCATCGCGAGGTAGGAAGGAATCCAGGTGAATAATCCCCACCAGGCGAACAAGGCTGCGGCATTGATCAAAACGACAAGCAGAATCAACCCACGATAGGGCTTCGCGAAGAAGGCGCTGGCAATCGGCGCGCTGCTGCTGGAAGTCTGACCGGCCTTCCACAGCGGCGACTCTTCGACCTTCCGGCTGATCCAGAGGGTCAGGAGGGCAGGGAGCACGCCCACGAAGAAAACCGCGCGCCATCCCCAGCGCGGCATTACCAGGGCTGCAACGACGGCGGCGCACGCGTAGCCTGCCGCGTAACCGCTTTGCATCAGGCCCAGCGCTTTGCCACGGTGTTCAGGTTTCCAGGTTTCGGAGACCAGCGCGGCGCCGGTTCCCCACTCGCCGCCCATGCCCAACCCCACGATGCAGCGAAAAACTACAAGCTCCCCGAGGCCGCTCGACAGGCCGCAGGCCGCGGTGGCCAAGGAATAGGTCGCGATGCTCACGATTAGAGCCGTCCGCCGGCCGAGCCGGTCGGCGAGGACGCCGAACAGCAGTCCCCCGACACCCGAAGCGATCAGGGTCACCGAGGCGAGCAGCCCGGCCTGGGCGGTCGAGAGATGAAGTTCCCTCAGGAGTTCGCTGATGACCATGCTGTACAACGTGACGTCCATGCCATCGAGCATCCAACCGAGGCCGCTCGCCAGAAGCGCGCGCCGGCTGCTCGGAGAGGCGGACGTGAGGAATTCCAGGGGATTCGCCACAAGAATGACCTGCGCGGAGTATAGCCTAAATGCGCTGGCGCGGGGCGTCCCGCCCTTCGAATGGGGCACAAAGGCTTGAGTATTGCCTGCGACTGAGGGCCTGACTTAGTGCTTGTATCAGACTGGAGATTGTGGTAGGAATAGCTCGCCTATCGGTAGCCAATTATCCTTGCGACAAGCTACACAGCCGAGCCGCACGGACCAAATCTAGATTGGGAACGGCCTGTAAATTAGGAGCCATCGGGCCACCGGAAAAGGAGAGCAACGCATGGCAACTTGTGCGAAGTGTGGCGGGCAATTACTTGAGGGAGCAACATTCTGCGGGTCTTGCGGGACCCCAGTGACCAGTACCGCAAGTACCGCGCCGGTCGCGAGCGGTGGCGCGGCAGCGTCGGCTGCCCCAGCAACCGCCAGCAGCGGATTGGCACCCAACGTGGCAGGGGCACTGGCGTACGTCACGCTCATTCCTCCCATTCTCTTCCTGGTGATGGAACCTTATAACAAAGACAAGTTCATCAGGTTCCATTCGTTTCAATGCCTGTTCCTCACCGGTGGCGTGATCGTGGCCTCAATCGTGGTGATGATCCTCTCGTTTATTCTCGGGCTAATTCCTGTAATCGGCTGGATCATTGGCCTCCTCATTTGGTTAGGGTTCTCCATCGGGTTCTTCGTTCTGTGGGTCCTCTGCATCTACAAGGCCTATCAGAACCAGCGCTGGGAACTGCCGGTGATTGGCAAGCTGGCGGCCCAGCAGGCAGGCTAACCTTCTCACCGCAAGGCAGACGGCCAAAGTACACGAGCGGCGGATCGTCCGCCGCTCTTCTGCTTTCAAGGCGAGAATCGTGGTTCCCAAATCTGGTTTTTCACTTGACAATTTCATAAAGGGAGGGCAAGGTAGCACGTTTCGGTGAAACGGCATGCCGTTTGCAGGGGAAGGGGCGCCGCGGGACAGATTCCCGCAGATCGCGAAAGGAGTCCTCAGCCTCGGCCGGCATTCGGAGCCGACAAGCCGTTCTGTCAAAGGCCGATCGCTGGACGTTTGTGTTCTATGGGTGTCTTGGTTTGCTTTCACGACCGGTGCTTTGACGGCGCATGCTCGGCGGCGGTATTTACGCGTCTTTACCACCGTTGTGTCGATCCCCGGAGGGACTTCCGCTATCGCGGTTTGATGCATCGAGCCGGCCAGCTCTTTGACGAAAGCATGTTCGATGCGGAAGAAAACGCCATTGTCGATTTCAAATACTCCAGTTCCAACCGTCTGACGTGGTGGTTTGACCATCACCAGAGCGCCTTCCTGACCGAAGCCGATGCCCGGCACTTTTACCAGGACAAGAGCGGGAAGAAGTTCTACGGCCCCGATTACCGGTCCTGCACGAAGTTCATCGCCGAGACCGGGAAGAAGCATTTTGGATTTGAAGCGCCCGAACTCGATGAACTCGTCGAGTGGGCGGACCTGATCGATGGCGCCCGGTATCCTGACACCCGGACCGCCGTGGAGATGCACCAGCCGGCGACCCAGCTTACGCTGGTCATCGAGGGCATACGCGACCGGGATTTCTGCGTCAATTTAATTCCGGAACTCCTCTCCAAGTCGCTCAAGGAGATCATGGCGCTGCCCCATATCCGGAGCGTTTTTGACCAGCTTTACGCTCAGCATTTGAAGACCATTGAGGTCATTCGCGCCTGTGCGGAGTTGAAAGACGGTGTCGTGTTTTTCGACGTGTCGGACCAGGGCTTCGAGGGTTTCAACAAATTCATTCCTTATTACCTGTTTCCGGCAGCCGTCTACAGCGTCGCGCTCAGCCGTTCCCAGGAGCGCATCAAGATCGGCGTGGGGAGCAACCCCTGGAGCGCGCGTCCCAAGATGGCCAATCTGGCCAGCATCTGCGAACGCTACGGCGGAGGTGGTCATGCGAAGGTCGCGGCAATTTCCTTGCCCCCCACCGATCTCACTCGCGCCCGAGAAGTCGCCCGGGAGATTGTGCAAGAACTTCGTGGCACTCTCGTATAACCCGACACCCGCCGACTAGGGGGAGCTCTCCGTGTTCTTCAACTTGACTCAGTGAGGACTCGCCGGAGGGCGATAGGGCAAGCCGCTTGCGGTGGACGGACCGGTATGGTAAGAAGGAGCAGACGCCGTAACCCTTGAAAGCCATTTTGCCGGAAAGTCTGCTGCAGGTTGCACAGCGGCCTGCAGGCATGAGGTTGAGTGCGAGTGGGCATTCCCGGGTTAGCGCGCAGACCGGTCTCGATGGAGCGACGGAACCAGGAGCAGAATAGGGCGAGCGAAGAGGAAAGGGAGAATGGAGAGCGTGGCTGAGCCGGCGGGGGCAGGACCGAGCGCGATCGACATTAGCCTTTACGGCATGTCCGACGTCGGTCGCGTGCGCAAGAACAATGAAGACAACTTCGTCGTGTGCAACCTGACCACCGGCGAGGTGGGTTTAACACCCTCCCTGCGCGCGCATCACCTGGGCGAGCGCGGGTCGCTCTTTATCGTGGCGGACGGCATGGGGGGCGAAGCGAGCGGGGAAGTCGCCAGCCAGATCTGCACGGTGACCGTCCCCAAACGGCTCTACGATAATTTGAAATCCCTCGGGCAGGTCAGCGAAAGCAACTTCGTCCTGCTGTTGCGCGAAGCCATCGAATTTGCCAACCAGATCATTTTTCAAAAGGCGCAGGGCAATCCCTCCTTCCGAGGAATGGGGACCACCACCACCGCCGCGGCGCTGTTCGGTCCTTATCTGTATGTGGCACAGGTGGGCGACTCGCGCGCCTACCTCATCCGCGGCGGGAACATCCTGCAATTGACCCGCGACCAGACGCTGCTGAATTATTTGAAAGAAATAGGCGCGGAGGTGTCTCCCGAACCTGAAAAGGACAGCCGCAAAAGTATTCTGACGCAGGCCGTGGGCAGCAGCGAGACGCTGGATGTGAAGGTGACTTACACGAAGGTACGCCAGGGCGATCGCATTCTGCTCTGCAGCGATGGACTGTACAACATGGTGCCGGGCGATAAGATACTCGCCATTATGTCGGGCTCGGACACACTGGCGGATAAATGCAAGAAACTCATCGAACACGCCAACGCACAAGGGGGTACGGATAACATCACGATGATCGTGGCCGAGTTCGGCGGCCCCGGCCTTCCTCCGCCGGATGCCACGGCGGCCATCGAACTGAAGGAATTCAGCGAGGAAGATTTCAAAGCCAACCCTTAGCGTCCGCGGCGGACCTTTCACGAGGCCTCCGGGGTCGCCGCAAGGGCCCGGTGATTCGTGCCGAGCGGATGGCCATCAGATCGCGGCTATGGCTGGAACGCGCGAGGGGAGCGGAGGGTCTAAGCCATGAGGTGCCCTGGCTGCGGCGAAGTCAATGAGGAGGGCTACCGCTTTTGCCGCGCGTGCGGGCGGGTATTGCCCGAGGTGGATCAAGCCCCGCACGCCACGGCCAGCGTGGCCGCCACCCTTGCCGCGGAGGTGCCAGCTCCTACCACTGTCGCTCCTGCTCCCGAGCGTCCCGTCTACAAATTAATCGCCACCTCCGGCCTGCTGCGTGGCCGGACATTCACCATCGGACCGAAAGGGCTGGCGATCGGTCGCGATCCCACGCACTGCCAGGTGCTTGTTGCCGACGACGAAGTCTCGCGCCTCCACGCCTGGGTAGGCTACAACGACGCCGGCAACGTGGTGATCCGTGACAGCCATTCGGCCAACGGCACATTTGTGAATCAGGTTCGCATTCAAGAGAAAGTCTTGAAGCCCGCCGACGAAGTTTCCGTGGGCACGGGGCGGCGCCACCTTTTCCGCATCGAGTCCGCCGAGGCCGTCGCCGGACGGGATATGGTGACGGAACTCGTGTCACCGGACAAGGCGGGTGGACTTCCCAGGGGAACCTCGGTGATCAGCCCGGTGGAAGCCGCGGTGGCCCGCGAGCGCGACCGGTCAGAGGAAGGGACCGTCGCCATCAAAGTGACCGACCGCCTCGCGCGCCCTCATCTCGACTTGATTGTGGACAAGTACGCCGTCAAGAGCGTGGACATACCCGAAAGCGGCTTGACGGTTGGGCGGGATCCCACGCAGTGCCAGTTGATCATGGATCACCCCTCCGTCTCTGCCCTCCACGCGGAGTTCAAGGTCAAGGACGGCTCGGTTTCGCTGGCTGACCGCTCCACCAACGGCACGTTTGTGAATGGCCTTCGCGCCACCACCGTCGACCTCCACGACGGGGATTACATTACGTTTGGGCGTTATGCGGGAAAGTCCCTTATCTTCCGGACGGGTCTTGAGCCGGAGCTGAAATCGGAAAAGGTGGACCTCAGTAAAGACCGCATCACGATTGGTCGCGACGCGTCGAGTGATGTGGTTATCGATCATCCTGTCGTCTCCAAGCATCATGCCGAGATCGTCAAGCAGAACGGCAAGGTCTTTCTGGTAGACCTGGGCTCGACCAACGGAACGTTCGTTAACGGCATCAAGGTCAAGCGGCACCAGTTGCAGGAATTGGACCGGATCGTGATCGGCCCTTCGGAACTGCACTTTTCCGGCGCCAGCCTTTCCCGCGCACCGGACACGCGCGTGGTGCGGCTCGATTCGGTCGGCGTGACGTTCCAGGTTACGGACCGCAACACGGGCAGGCCCAAGTTGCTCCTTGATGAGATCTCCTTGGCGGTAAAGCCCAAGGAATTGATCGGTCTTCTGGGGCCGAGCGGGGCGGGAAAATCCACTCTGATGAACGCCCTCAACGGTTTTGTCAAGCCGACACAGGGTCAGGTGCTCTACAACCGCGAAGAGCTTTATCAGAACCTGGACGCGCTCAAGTCCACCATCGGCTTTGTGCCTCAAGAAGACATCATGCACCGCCAACTGACGGTGCGCCGCTGCCTTTATTACGCCGCGAAGCTGCGCCTGCCGGAAGACGTCTCGGACGAGGAAATCAACCGGCGCGTGGAGGAAATGCTGGATATCCTGAAGCTGGACCAGGCGCGCTGGGATAATCCGGTCGCCACCTTGAGCGGCGGGCAACGAAAACGCGTGAGCCTGGGGATCGAACTGCTGCCCAAACCCGGCGTCCTGTTTTTGGATGAGCCGACGGCCGGGCTCGACCCCCGCACCGAAACTCTGATGATGATGCTCTTCCGCCAACTGGCCAACCAGGGCTCGACGATCATCATCACCACGCACTTGATGGGTTCATTTGGCGTCCTGGACAAAGTCGTAGTGCTGGTCCAAGGCCGCCTGGCGTACTACGGCCCGGGAACGAAGTTCCTGGAATACTTCAAGGCTGAGGCACCGCCCGACGTTTACGACGATCTCACGGATAACAACACCGAGCCGTACGCGTTGGAACTGAAAAAGCGCTTCTCGGAATCGCCCCTCTATCAGGAATTGATTGCCGAGCCGCTCAAAGTCGCGGCTGCCGAGAGGGCCTCCGCCGCGGCCGCTCCTACCCCGGCGTCGCGCGCGAGAGCCAAAGCGTTCAGCCTGCATCAACTGGCGGTGCTGGCGCACCGCAACTGGGAATTGAAGTTCGGCGACCGGACGCAAACCCTGCTTTTGTTTCTCCAGGCGCCCATTGTCGCCTTGCTGGTGGCGCTCATGGCCGGCGCGCCGAACCAAGTCCAGACCATCTTCATGGCCATGTTTGCCGCGCTGTGGTTTGGCTGCTCAAATTCCGTGCGCGAGATTGTCGACGAGCAGACGATTTACCGCCGCGAGCGGCAAACCGGATTGAAGATTCCCTCCTACGTTCTTTCCAAGCTCGCCATCCTGTCTCTCATCGCCCTGGCACAGTGTGTTTCGGTGATCGTCATCCTGATGGGGGTCCGACACGCTCTTGCCTTAAGCCTCCCGGAGGTGCTGGCGGCCGTCGGGATCATGTTTCTGGTAGCGGTGAATGGGACGATCGTCGGCCTCTTGATTTCCGCCCTGGTGCGGACGCCGGAGATGGCGCTCACGATCTTCCCCTTGGTGATGATTCCTGAGTTGCTCCTCTGCGGCCTGTTCCTGCCCGTGCGGCCTGTGCAGACGATCATCCCCATAACCGTCGAACAGCTCTTCGAAGGAAAGATGTTCGCGCAGCCCGAAGCCAAGGCGAAAGCGCGTGACATGCTGAACCCTCCCGGCACCGCGGCCCAGACGCCCGCTGAGCAGGCCGCCGAGACAACCGCGAAGCAGGGCGAATTCGCACATCAAGTCGTGGGAGCCGTGGCGCCCTCGCCGGAGGTCAGGAAGATCATGCACAAGTACACGCCTGCGCCGTCGGCGGGCATGCCGATTTTCGCCCGCTGGCTTTCTGCCCTCACGGTCTCGCGCTGGGGGCTGGAGGCGCTGGCGGACCTGTGTCTCCACGGCTCGCACTCGACACAGGACTACGCGTACAAAATCGTGAATGCGGTGGCCATCTCGCTCCACCCTGACGATGTCTCGAAGCTCGAGCAAGGCCTTGAGGCGCCCGCCGAAGCCTTCGCCGCCTCGGGTGCGTTTCCGCTTCCCTCCCAGTTCTGGAAAGACAAAGGGCCTTATCTTGGAATCCTCGCGGGTTACGCGGTGGTGATGACCTTGATCATCCTGTTTGTCATGAAGCGCAAAGACGTTTCGTAGCGCCCCGATCGCGGGCGCGGAGGAGTCGGCATGGACGCTGGATATTCCACGGTTCGCAACCTGCTCTACGTCGTTCTTGTGCTCGTGGTGTTATCCATCCTCTCAAATTTCTACGTGGCGAGCCAATTGGCGCATAACAGCGACGAGTTGGCCAGCCTTCGTCTGCTGCTCCAAAAGCAGATGATGGGCACGGCGTTCACCCAGGCCCAGCAATTGCAGCAGAAGATGGATGCGCTCAACCAGAGCGCCTCCGGGATCGATGCCAAGATGAAGAAAGCCCAGGACGACTTCGTGGCGCGCATGAATGTCGAGCTGCCTAAGATGATGGATAACTACGTGAAGCAGCGCAGCGGGATGATCGAGAAACAGATAATCCAGAAGGGCTTGTCGTTGCCTCGGTAACAGTCTGACTTTCCTGCTCGTGACCAGCTTCCCAATCTGGCCCATTCGCGGGCTGGCGCAGAGCGGCGCTCTGCGCCGCAGTTTATTGTCTTGACAGCGATCACGCATATAGGAAGGTGTTGGTCTCCACAGGGTCAAGCCCCCGTAGAGCTGCGCTTTGCGCCAGCCCGCGTCACTGCGGAAAGTTGAAGGATTAGTTGAGTGGCTTAATCTCGACCCGGAAGATTCGCTCGCCCATAAAGAATTCGTCGTGATCCTGTAATTCCGTCTCCTGCCGGACGCGGCGGTAGATGCCATTGCGGCTATGCAAATCCTGGAGAATGAAGCGGCCGGGCTGCGCCACAATCCGTGCGTGCGTCCCGGACATATACCTATCGTCCTTAAAGACCAAGTCGCCTGTCGAGCGGCCCAGGGTGGTCTCGGGCTTGTCGAGGCGGAACTCGGCCACGACCTCGCCGGTCAGCTTGATCTGTTCGAGCTTGGCGGTTAGCGGTCCACGCTGTAGTTTGGGCGCCGCGTTCCACATCATGGTTCCCTGAAGGGATGCCTGATTTTGCGTTTCGTCCAAGCTCTGCGTGGTGAAACGGAACAACCCCTGCCCCAGTAAGAAGACATCGCCGGGCGAAAGCTCCATGTCCTGGCGCTGCCGGATATAAGTCCCATTCGTGCTCCCCAAGTCTTTGAGGTAAAGCCTACCTTCCCGGATTGTCAGTGCAGCATGACGCGGCGAAAGCAAAACATCTTCCGGAAAGTTCAGGTCGCAGCTTTCGCGGCCGATACTGGTTTCCTTTTGAAGCGGCGCCGGAGTCCCCGTGGAGCCATCCGGCAACCTCTCAGAAATACTGGCCTCGATTTGGGGAGCACGGAGGCCGGGGAACAAGACCGTACCATCCGTTGCGGCTGCGCCCGAGGCTGGGGGAGTTGGCGGAGCAGGTCGCGGAACTGAGGGCGTTGAAGCCGGAACCGGCGTCGAGCGGGCCGCAGGCGGGAAGGAGGGCTTTGCCATGCCGGGCTCCGACGTCGTTCCAGCCGGAGGTGGGCTGGGCGGCCTCGGCGCCGCTGGCGCGACTTTGGGTGACGCAGCGGGCGGAATCACCGGCGCGGGAGCGGCAGGGCGCTGCGGGGCCTTGGGGGGGGCTTCCGGAACTGGTGCCGCCAGGGACGCACCGCAGAATCCACAGAATTTGCTCCCCGTCGGCAGAGGTTTCCGGCACTTCGGGCAAGTTACCTGCGCCACCGCGGCGGGAGGCGCCGCCGGGCGCGGAGCCTGACCGCCGCCGTGCAACGGCTTGCCGCAGCGCGAGCAGGTCAGGAGCGTCGCGGGGCTCGGCATGCCGCACGACGGGCAGCGAATATAGCGTACCGTCCCTTGTTCGTCTGTCTCAGTCGACATGGTGGACCGTTCGCCGGCGTGCGGGCTATGGGAGCCTATCCAGCGTTTACCCGCACCCAAAGGGGGTTAGTATAGCAGCGAAACTCTTCGCCTGCCCTGTTTCGTGTTCTGGCTTCAAGCCGAATGTAGATCCAACCTCCCGCATTCTTTCCCAAGAAAGGTCGAACATCAACTGGAATGACGCCCCCACTGCTCAAGGCCTTCCCGGAGGGTACGGGAATCTCTTCCGGTTTCAATTCGCCGGCGGCAGTGCCCACGATCAGACGAATGGTTTCAACCGGTCCAAACTCCTCGCTGCTTATCCAGGCAATCTGCAGGGGCGGCAAATCTCGAAGAGTCCCGCCCAATTCCCCGCCCACGATGACGTCCTCGGGATCTTCCAGCGTGCCATTGGCGTTGCGGTCGAAGCCCGCCACCAGGAGCGGGCCATTGCTCAGGACGCTGTGGCCCTCACGCAGCGCGCGCAAGACATGCTCGCCGCGGGGCCCCATTCCCTCCGGGGCAAAGACGACGGTGGAGATTTTCCCCAGCGCGTTGTCCTCGGCGTAACCGGTCAGCGCGCGTGACGGCTTGGCGAGGAAATCTACGACGTCCATCGTGGCTTCGTAATCGAAATCGCCGTGGGCGTCGGATCCGGCCGCCAGAAAAACCTTGAACGCGGGATGGCCTGCCGAATCCCCGCTTGCCGCCAGACCTTTCTGGAGGAGAGGGCGCCAGCCGAGTTCAATTCCTCTTTCGAGCAGGGCGTATTGATCGGCGTCCTTGTCGGGCTGGAAGCAAGCGGAGGGGTCGGCGCCGCGCCGGATGCAGAACGGGTCGCGGGGATCATCGGCAGTCAGAAGCGTGGCCCGGTTCCAGGCTTCCAGCCCTACGAGCCCTGGTTGGAGCCGCTCGCCTCCGGGGGCAAGAAAATCCGCATCCAGGTCCCAGCTTCCGCCGCGCACTACGGGACTGATGGGATCGAAGGGGTGCGCAGCGTAGGCGAATCCTCCTGCGGCGGCAATGCGCGCCAATACATCCTTGACCGGCGGCGCAGGCGACGCCACGGACCCGTCACCGCTCTGGATCACCACGTTGGCGGCGTTGGCAGTATCCGGGAAGCCCTTATCGGGATCGTCGGGCGAAGGCAAGGCCAGCAAGTGCACGGTGGTCAAAAGCGTGTCCTTGCCGGAGGTGCTAGTCACCTCCTCCCCGCGGATAAAAACGAACCGGCCGTCGCGGTACTGTTTTACATCCCTTAATTCCTCGGCATAGCGGTCGGCGTCGAGGTCCGTGGAATGGTCCGCCAGCAGCACCCAATCGAGGCCTGCGTCGAGCGCCGCTTGCTTGGTGACGGCGAGCGGATAACCCCGTTCGGCGGGATTGTCGGTGAAGGCACAGTGATAGTGTGCGTCGCCTCGGTACCAATGTGGCAGCCGGGGCAAGGGTGCGGCGTGAAGTTGCATGCGCAGGTAGAAATCCTGA
>JAIQGA010000409.1:0-1232 GCA_020072925.1 Terriglobia bacterium
AATACGCCGGATAAGAAGCGCTCAACTCCCTATATCGTCTCGTTGATTCGGGGCTCGGTCGCGCGGCTGAAGATCTCAGAAGCCATGAGCGCTCTGGCGGAATCCACGGAAGAAGTCCTGGAAAGTAACTTGATGCGCGGTACCTCGGGCGCGCTTGCATTCCCGAACGGCGGCAATCCCATCAAGCACGTCATCTACATTATCAAGGAGAACCGGACTTACGACCAGATCTTCGGCGACCTGAAACCCGGCGATGGCGACCCTTCCCTCTGTATGTATGGCGAAAAGATCACGCCCAACGAGCATGCGTTGGCGCGGCAGTTTGGCATCCTTGACAATTTCTACGACAGTGGCGAAGTTTCCGGCGACGGGCACGTCTGGTCGATGGCGGCGATTACCAGCGACTATACTGAGAAGACGTGGCAAATCGGCTATCGCGGCAGCGAGCGGACGTACGATTACGAAGGAACCAACGCCGACGGCATCCCCTTACTCGAGGACGCGCCTGACGTCAACGAGCCGTTCACCGGCTACATCTGGACAAACGTCGCGCTGCGCGGGCTGACCCACCGCAACTATGCGGAATTCATCGAATCGCGCTGGTGCGATGAACCGCAACTGGATACCCCCGCGCTTGAAGGCACGCCGCTGGCCCCGGGATTGAACTGTGCGAAGAAATTCGTCCGCAAAGGCGAACCGCTACCTGCGAACGCGGGACAGCCGCAGGGCGCGCCCAGCCCATGGCCCTGGCCCGTGCCGATTCTGGGCGTCAACATCGCCACCAAACCGGAATTGGTGGGGCACTTCGACCCCAACTTTGCGGACTTCCGGCTGGATTACCCCGACCAACTCCGCGCCGATGAGTTCCTGAATGAATTTGCGGACTTCGTCAAAGCCCGGCAAAGCGGCGAGGGAACGGAACTTCCCCAATTCATCATCATGCGCCTGCCGGATGACCACACCGCCGGCACGCGTCCTCGCATGCCGAAGCCCGAGGCGTCGGTGGCGGACAACGACCTGGCTGTAGGACGCGTGGTCGAGGCCGTGTCCCACAGCCCATACTGGGACGACACGGCGATTTTCATCCTGGAAGATGACGCGCAGGACGGCGCCGACCACGTGGACGCGCATCGCAGCACGGCGCTGGTGATCAGCAAGTATTCGCCCGGCTCGGCTCAACAGCCCTTCGTGGACCACAGCTTTTACACCACCGTCAACATGCTCCGGACGAT
>JAIQGA010000409.1:1274-4938 GCA_020072925.1 Terriglobia bacterium
GCCGACGCACAGAGATTGAACGCAATTTTGTGGCGGGAGAGCAAAGGCAATGTGCCTATGCCCAAACCCCGGCATGCGGTAATCAGAAAGACCGATTGATCCTGGTTACCTGTTGGCCTTTGCCGAGCCACGGCTGCGGACAATGCCTCCTGCATTCACCAATCTTCATCCACGGTTGTCCTTTATTCCGATACCGTGCAAAGGATGCTGTGATATTCGTCGAGCGTCACTTTCTGCGGGCGCATGGGCAAAGGGATGTTGGCCTTTACGGCGGTCGTCCCTTCCACTGAAACGAACCCCAGACGGCGCGGCTGGCCGTCAATAGTGACGTAAATGGGGACGCGCATACGAAAATCTTTCGGGACATCCGACTGAGTCACGGAGATCTGGAGAATAGTCTTGCCGTTATCACCCTGCTGGAGTGAATAGTTCAGGCCGTAGTGCGGAGTCGCCGTCCCATAAACCCACTCGTCAATGAACCAGTCCATCGACTCGCCGCAATGTCTGTTCACGATGCGGCGGAAATCCTCGGTGGAGGCGTTTTTGCCGGAATAGGTCGAAACGAAGTCCTTCATCATCGCGATGAATTTGGCGTTGGGATTGGGCGAGCGCAAGTCTTCCATCAAGACGCGCAGCATTTCCAGAATGTAGGCTCCCTTGAAATACACCAGGGCCTGGTAATTACCGGGCTCCATGTAGGAGTTCGACCGCAGACCCAACCAGACAGGGGCGACATCCACGGGACGATGGCCGGCGCGGTTTTTGGAAAGCAACCAGCGGCGCTTGAGGTCCCAGAAGGACTTAACATTCTTTGGCTCGAATTGCCGCAGGAAAAGCGCGGCGGAGAACTCCGCGAAACCCTCGGAGAGCCACTGGTCGTGATAGGTTTTCCAGCCCACCGTGTGCCCCCACCACTGGTGCGCCATTTCGTGGACCGCAACGAGGTTATAGAACTCGCGCGCTTCGGCGGAATTCTGAAGCCGGAGGCTGTTGCGGGTTGTCCCATCGAGTAGAGAATCGTAAGGGAGAAAAATCAGCATCGGCCAGCTCTGGCCATATCCACGAACAGGTTGCTCGGTAACGGAGACTTCCGGAAAGGGCAGGCCACCATAGTAGGACTCAAAAAGCTTCAGGGCCTGGTAACTGACTCCCGCCGCGTACCCCACCATAATCGCGGTGTTGAATCCGCCCCGCATGATCCCCATCTGCATTTCGAGGGAGCCGGATCGGTTCGGGCCGCGGCCAAGCTCCGCCATGTCGATGGCGGCACCGAGGTTCTTCAACTCATCCGGAACTTCTTTGCCGGAATATGCTGTGACGGTCAAGTTGGCGTCGGATCGACTCTTGTTCACGAAATCCCCGTAATTGAAGCCCACAACGCCGAGCGGAATCGGCGACTCCCATGTGGTTTCCAGGAAATCCTTTTCCTTTTCGGACCTCATCAGGCGACCCGTAGAGACAAACTTGAATTTCTTAGGCGAGCGCATGTGCAGGACGTATTGCGAGCGGTCATCAAACGCTCCGAAGCTCGGGAACCACGACTCGCGCGCCGTGACGTAATAGAGGCCGGAGCCCTGCTGGAAGACGATGCGACTGTCGCGGGTAGAGTCCTCGCTGTAGGAGATTTTCAACTGGTAAGTCTTGCTGGGGACAACGGGCTCCGGCAGGATGATCCACGGGTCACTATCGCGGTTTCGCTCTTCCTGAATAAAGGCGAGCTTGCGGCCCTCGCCGTCCTGAACCGAATCAATCCTCAAGACGCCCTCGAGATTCAGGGGGAGCACGCGCACGGGGCTGTTCGCAACTGTATAATCCATCGTGGCGGTCGCCGATAGGCGGTTATCGCTGGCGATCTCTGCATCAAGCTGCTCTTTCGAACAATGGGCCAGGAGTGCCCGATGCTCGGGTCGGGGATTGCGCGCGTACTCTTCCGCGGGGTGGAATCCCCCCCACCACTCCGTATACTCGTTCAGCTTGTAGTGAATTAGAGAGACCTCTTCGTCGTTGCTGAACTCGGGAAGCACCAGGGAGTCCCTGTTCCAACTGATCTGATAAAGCAGATTGCCCGAGCGTTCGCCTTTGAAATCGGCCAGGAAGAATCCCCGACTGGTCGGATCGGTAAGGTCGGCCAGCATGCGCGCCGCCAGGTTGCGCATCACGGGATTCCCTTGCCTGCGGTTTGACCACCAGCCATTAAAGTCTTCCTGATAACGCTTCTGCGCGGAGGCGAGGAGCTTGCTGGTCGTCTGAGTATCGCCACCCGGCTGAATTTTCACGAGTTTCTGAAGCCCCTCCCAGGAATCATCAGTGAAAAAGAATACGGCCTCGCGGAACTCATCCCCCAGTTCGTCGCTACCGGTGAAGCGCGCGAGTTGTCGTTGCTCGATAGAAGTCGGTGGGCTGAGGGAGATCTTTCCGTGGCCCACGAAGACCGCGGCAAGCACGCGGCCTGCGACGGGCGCGGCAAAAGTCAGTGTTCCATCGACGAAAATGAAGCTCGCGGCATCGCGTTTCCAAACCACCTTTTCCGTTACCGCCTGCTGGCTTCCAACCCGCAAGTCACGGAGCTGGTTGTAAACCTTCAGTAAATCCGTGGCTGGCGCGGTGGAGAGATCCTCGGCCACGGCTCCCACGCTCAGCGCCAGCGCAAAGAAACAGACACAGATTGCACGCCCCACGAGAGGCCTCCTCAAACGAGCCAAATTCCGCTTCGAACCCGAGATAGAAAACCGCCTTCTCCGTGGTGTCAACCCTAATACTGAGTACCTTGGATGTCAACAGCCAAGGCGGAATTACCCTGGATTCAAAGTCTTGCTACGGACAAAATGCCCTAGAATTCGTCCCGGATCGAGTGTCTTGGTTCGAACGTCATGCGAACTCGGACATTGCTCTCACGATCAGCGAGAATGATCAAAGACTCTGCGGCGGCGCCTATCGCGTCGTCGTTTACACATGGTGTTCAAACGAGTATAGTGGGCGGCGTTTCGCTGAATCACTGTGTGCGGCCTCGGGCCGCACGAGGAGCACATGGTCTGGGCGATTGCATTCGTCGTCCTGTTAATCCTTGGAGGTATCATTATCTACAACGGCTTGGTGAAGCTGCGCGTGCGAAGTGACTCCGCCTGGGCCGACATCGACGTGCAGCTCAAGCGCCGCCACGACCTGATTCCGAATCTGGTGG
The DNA here is from genome assembly GCA_020072925.1 of Terriglobia bacterium. Taxonomy (GTDB): domain Bacteria; phylum Acidobacteriota; class Terriglobia; order UBA7540; family UBA7540; genus JAIQGA01. Next base: position 4,456 of record JAIQGA010000409.1, read on the forward strand.
AGACTGTCAAAGGCTACGCCGGCCACGAGCGCACCACGTTCGAGCGCGTCACGGAAGCCCGCACGCGGGCGATTGCGGCGGGCGGTCCCGCGTCGCGTGCCCACGCCGAGGGCCAGCTTACCGAAGCCCTCAAATCCCTTTTCGCTGTGGCGGAGAATTACCCGCTGCTGCGCGCCAGCGAGAATTTCACTCAGTTGCAAACCCAGATCAGCGAGGTCGAAGACCAGATTCAGCTCGCGCGGCGTTATTACAACGCCGTCGTGCGCGATCTGAACATCCGCATTCAGCAATTTCCCTCGAACTTCGTGGCCGAGATGTTCGGGTTTAGGACGCGCGAATTTTTCGAGGCGAGCACCCCGGACCGCGAGTCCCCGGAAGTGCAATTCCAAGCGCCCGGCGCATGAGCAGCCGCAACCAGCCAGTACCCCTCCTTCTCTTGACTCGTCTGGCCCTGCGCGCCTCGTGATCCGCGCTATAACGAAT
>JAIQGA010000091.1 GCA_020072925.1 Terriglobia bacterium
TCGCCGCGCGCACGATGAAAGGCGCGGAGAGCACTCCATCGCCCTCGCGCGTGCTGGAGAACGAAGCCCTGCGCTTTACGATCTGTTAACGAAAACCCGAAATCACTGGGATTATAAATCAGTCGGGGTGTTTCGCCTAGAGAATGCCGGAGGAGCCGGGGCAAACGCCGCCGCCCAGACATTTCCGCGCGCGACACGGTGACGGTTGACACTGGCCGCGAATGGGCATTGAATGGACGTTTGGCATGCGGGCTGCTTCCTCTGCCCATGTCCCTGCGGGATTTCAGCCTCCGACCCGGCCTCGCGAAAGGAATCAACCGTGCAACCCTTGGATGCCATTTTGAAGCCTCAAGCCATCGCCATTGTAGGCGCCTCACGGCGCGCCGCCTCGATTGGCCGTGAAATTCTCCACCAACTGATCACCTACGATTTCCGGGGCAAGCTGTTCCCCGTAAACCCGAAGGCGGAGTTTATCCACTCGATCAAGGCTTACCCGGCGGTCTCGGCGATACCTGACCCCGTGGACCTGGCAATTATCGTGGTGCCACGCGAAGATGTGCTGGGCGTGGTGGATGACTGCGGGCGGAAGGGCGTCAAGGGCCTGGTCGTCATTACCTCGGGCTTTTCCGAGACCGGCGAAGAGGGCAAGCGCTTCGAAGAGGAATTGGGCGAGCGTGTGCACCGTTACGGGATGCGGATGATCGGTCCGAACTGCATGGGCGTGATCAATACCCACCCGTTGGTGCACATGGACGCGACCTTCGCGCCGGCGCTACCGCTCACGGGGCGGATCGGCTTCATGTCGCAAAGCGGCGCGCTGGGCGTCGCCATTCTGAACCTGGCGCGCCAGCTCGACATCGGGTTCTCCTACTTTATCGGCCTGGGCAACAAGACCAACGTCTCCGGAAATGACATGCTGCTGTATTTCGAGGATGACCCGGAGACGGACCTGATCCTGATGTACCTGGAGTCGTTCGGGAACGCGCAACGCTTCAAGGAAATCGCGCGGCGCATCTCGAAGCGCAAGCCGATTGTGGCGGTGAAGTCGGGCCGGACGGAGGCGGGTGCGCGCGCCGCCACCTCGCACACGGGCGCGCTGGCGGCGCACCAGGGGCTCGACATCGCTACGGACGCGCTGCTCGAGCAGAGCGGCGTCATCCGCGTGAACACCGTGGAAGAACTGTTTGACCTGGCGATGGGCTTCTCGAAGAATCCGCTGCCGCGCGGCAATCGCCTGGGGATTCTGACCAATGCGGGCGGGCCCGCCATCATGGCCACCGATGCGGCGATCAGCCTGGGACTCGAGCTCGGCAAACTTTCCGAGCGCACGTGCGACGAGCTGCGGCGCTTGCTGCCGCCGGAAGCGAGCGTGCAGAATCCCGTGGACATGACGCCGAAATCCGACCGCAGCAAGTACGAAGCCTGCGCGCGAGTGATGCTCGAGGATGAAAGCGTCGACTCGCTTCTGGTGGTTTTCGTGCCGCCCATGGTCATCAGCGCCATGGACATCGTCACGGGACTGGAAGAATTGCGCCGTCAGTACTTGAAGCCCGTGCTTGGCGTGATGATGGCTCCGGAGGAATTCTTCAAAGAGTTAAACGAGCAGCATCCCAACCACATGGCCATATACGTGTTTCCGGAGTCGGCCGTGGAAGCGCTGGCGGCCCTCGACCGCTATCGCCAGTGGCGCGAAAAGCCCCTCGGCCACGTGCGGCAGTTTGAGGTCAAGCGCGGCGCCGCGGAGGACTTGCTGAGCGCCATCAGGGCCGAGGGGCGCAGCCAGTTGAGCCCCGAGGAAGGCGGCCGGCTGCTGGAATGTTACGGCATCCCCGTGGCGCACGGGGAACCCGGGGCCGACCAGGCGGAACTTGAGCGCCGCGCCGGCACTTACCACTATCCCGTGGTCCTGAAGGCCTTGTCACCCGGGCTCGTCCACAAGACGGAAGCGGGCGGGGTGGCCGTGGACATTCGCACGCCGGAAGAACTGCTCGCCGCGGCCCGCGCCATGCGCGCGGCGGTGCAGAAACGTCAGCCTGGCGCCGCGGGCGACGGCTTCCACTTCCTCGTTCAGGAGTACGTGCGGGGCGGGCGCGAGGTGATTGTGGGCATGGCGCGCGACCCGAAGTTTGGCCCCCTGCTCATGTTCGGCCTGGGCGGAATCTACGTTGAGACCGTCAAGGATGTGGTCTTCCGCATCCCGCCGCTCACCGACCTGGAAGCCCAGGAAATGATTCGCCAGATCCGCGGCTGCCGCCTGCTGGAAGGCGTGCGCGGCGAGCCGCCGGTGGATTTCGTTGGCTTGGCGGAAATCCTCGAGCGTTTCTCCCAGATGGTCGAAGACCTGCCGCAGCTTGCGGAAATCGAGATCAACCCTTTCATGGTCTTCCCCGACGTGAAGGACTTCCGCGCCGTCGACGTCCGCGTGCGGCTGGTCGAGCGCGCGTAAGCCGCTGCCGAAGGAATCGCCTCGGTCATGCTCGGCGAGGGATGACGATTCTCACGGCACGTTGTGGCACGTGACGTGGAAACCGCCCGGCGCATGGTCTATACTTCGTGCCACGTCGAAAATCGTTTTCACATACTTGATTCAGGGGAGGGAGCCATGCTCCGTGGATTTCTCCGTCTGATTCTTCTCTTGGGGGTGGCTGCGATGGCGGCCGTCGCTCAACAATCCTCTGCTCTGATCGGCACTTGGTCGGCATCCTTTCAGGGTTTTCCCGTCGAAATGGTTTTGAACGCCGACGGGTCGGGAAGATTCACCGGCGAGGCGATGCAATGGCGGGTCCAAGGCAACAAGCTGGTTCTGACCAGCGAGGACGGCTCGGACGCTTACAATTTCAAGTTGCAGGGCGCACAGCTCATTCTTTCCGGCGGGGATATAGTTTCGCCCCTGACCTTCATGCGAACAGGCGGCAGCGCCCCCGGCGTGGAGCGCGACACTCCGGAAGAATCGGCTGAGGAAAATGAAATTCTTCCGAAGGAAACCCCAAGCGCGGCGGCACGGGCACCGAAGAGCAAGCCTGCAGGGGGCGCGCGAGAAGCGGCGGGTCGAAAGCGCGGCATGAGCGAATCGGAAATCACGAAATTGCTCGAAGGTGGTGTTCCTGATTCGCGATTGATTAATCTGGTGGAGGAGCGCGGCGTTTCGTTCACCGTCACCTCAGCCCTCGCGTCCAGGCTGAAGGCACGGGGTGCCACGCCGGAGCTGATCGCCGCCCTGCGCAAGGCCGGGGAGACGAGACCCATCTCGGCGCCGCCATCCAAAGCCGCCGCCCCCTCGGTGGCCGCTGGACGCCGTTACACGCATGACCGCTGGGGACTCAGCTTCGCCACTCCGCCTGGTTGGAAAGTGGGCGAGCGGTCGGGGAATCTGATGCTGGGTTCGGATACCGAGGCCGGATTAATGGTCGTGCGGTTCGTACGAAAGACCAGCCTAGAAGCCCTCGGCGAAGGTTATCGGGAGGGCCTTCAGGAGGAGGGCCTCCAATTGATGCCTGCTAGTCAACTCGAGAACTTCCAGGCGGGCACCGCGCGAGGACTGGCAGGCGAGATGGCCGGGAACTCGAGTGACGGCTACCGGATCCGCGCGCGCGTGATTGCCGTTCTCAGTCCTTATGGCGACGCCCCGGTGGTATTGGGGCTGACCACGGAGGAGAAATATCCGCAACTGAAGCCGCGTGTGGAAGCGCTGGCGAGGAGCATGACCTTCTCCGAGCCGCAGACCCCTCGCGTCAACGCGGCGGTGGCGGGCCAGTACCTTTACTTCTACTCGTCTTCGATCGGCGGCAGTTATTCGCGGCAGGAGCTCTTGAACCTGTGCTCGGACGGAACTTTCAACCGCGGGGGTGAAATTTATTCTTCCGGGAGCGGCGGAACCGCGGCCGGCCAAAGCGGCTCGGGCGGCCAGTGGAGTGCGGAGGGTAACGATTCCCAGGGAACCCTGATCCTCACGTTCAACAACGGCGAGACGCAGCAGGTTGCCTATCGGAAGTCAGGCGGCGACATTGTCCTGAATGGCAAGAAGTACGCACGCTTTGGCGACGGCAGTTGCTCCCAAAGGCCGCCATTCTGAGGTTGGGACGCCGGCGATAAACTGCCAGCCGAACGGGCACACATATCCGGGCGGCCCGAGACGGGAAGGAAAATCTACACCTTGGGCGGAGATTCCATCTGGCGAATCTTGACGTAGAGTCCGCCAATGGTGATCACGATGGTGATGAGGGCGACGCCCAATCCCTTGCGGCGGACGTCGCGTTCGTGGAGCGCGGCGAGCCCGGCTTCGTAGGTCTTGGCCGAAATTTCCACCCCGTGTTCGGTGAGCTTGCGGAACGCTGGCTCGCTGGTGGGCTACGTGTTACGATGGTTTATCCGCCCGCCGAAATGATCCTGGAAAAGTCTACTGCGACTTCACGAACCCTGGCATGCTCGTACTCCGTTTTCTGGAAATCCTAACCAGCACGGCGATACTCCCTCGCGGCAAAGTGTCGAACAGTGTGCAATCCGGTAGAGGGAATGCTATTATTCAAGTTGATCGGGTCTGATCTCCGAGAGGTGAATTGTGTCCGACCTCCTACAGAGAATTACAATAGACCGTGAGCAGTGTGGTGGCCGACCTTGCATCCGCGGCATGCGCATCCGGGTGATCGATGTTCTGGACCTGCTCGCGGCTGGACTGACTCCCCAGCAGGTCCTCGAAGAGATGCCTGACCTCGAGATGGACGACATCAAAGCCGCCCTTACCTACGCGGCGCGCCGTCTTGACCACCCTGTGCTGGTCGCATGAACATCTGGCTGGACGCCCACCTATCGCCAACTGTGGCAACATGGATAAGCAAGCGGTTTGAGGTAACAGCAACTCCCCTTCGAGACTTGGGATTGCGTGACTCGACAGATCGCGAGGTCTTTCTGGCGGCCAGAAAGGCCGAAGCCGTCGTGATGACCAAGGACGGGGACTTTGTGCGACTCTTGGAAGACCTCGGCGCTCCCCCTCAGATTATCTGGCTTACGTGCGGCAATACGTCGAACCTGCGACTCAAGGCGCTCTTGGCGGAGGCCGGCGGTGAGGCACTGGCGCTTCTCAAGGGTGGGGAGTCGCTCGTGGAAATCAGTGGGAAGTGAGCACATACGCTGCAACTCTGCTTGGCCGACGGCGAGGCGGTGCCGGACATGAGTGCGCCTGAGACATGTTGATCGGGGATGATCGCGAAAAATTTCACGACCTGGGCGGAGATTCCATCTGGCGAATCTTCAGGTAGAGTCCGCCAATGGTGATGACGATCGTGATGAGGGCGACGCCCAATCCCTTACGGCGGACGTCGCGTTCGTGGAGTGCGGCGAGCCCGGCCTCATGGGTCTTGGTGGAAATTCCCGCCCCCTGGTCGGTGAGTTTGCGGACCTCCGCTTCGTTGAAAGTGTGGACATTGACCCGGGCTTTGACCAGATCTTCATTGGCGCTGGCAAGTTCGAGCCGGGCGCTCGAGACCTCCATACCGGAGCGCTCGGCGGTGTCGAGCGTGGTGTCGGCGCGTTCAATCCCTTCGCGGAGTTTAGCGAGATCCTGGGCCATGCCTTCCGCTTCCGTATAACCCTTCTCACCGGAGGTGTGGCAGTTCGCGCAAACCGACTTCGGTCCCACTCCCACCCAGTCATCCACAGGCTTTACGATTTCGTGGTTCGAGTGGCACTGAACGCAGCCCGGCAGGTTCAGCTTCGCGAACGCTGCCCGGTGCGGGCTCTTTTCAAAAAGCTGCGCGAAGAAAACATGGCACGTGCCGCAGACGTTCGGGACCGAACTCACCCCCGGCGGCGTGGCGCCATGATTGCCATGACACGTGGTGCAGGTCGGCGCGGAGGTGTCACCCTGGGCCAGCGTCTCCGCGTGCACGCTTTTCTGATACCGCGCGAACTGGTCGGTGGGAATGCCGTACCCCTTCATGTAAACGGCGTTCGCGTGGCAGTGCGCGCAGGTCGTCGCCACGTTGGCCACGTTGGTAGGCGAGCGCGTGTCGGAAGCGGGCAGCATGTTGTGCACCCCGTGACAATCCACGCATGCCGCCACCTTCGTATCCCCCTGCTTCAAGCGCTTGCCGTGCACACTGGTGAGGTACTGGCTGTACTGGTCGGCGCGCGCCTTGGGGTTGAAGTTGTGCATGAAGGTGACGTTGGAGTGGCAGCGCGCGCAGAATTCCGGCACCTGGGTTTTCTTGGGCGCGCCGCGGAAACCCTTCGCCGGGCTCATGGCGTTCAGCGAGTCGTCGTGGAGGTCGCCGCCATGACAGTCCGCGCACGTCAGCCCCGACTGGTGGTGAATGTCCTGATCGAAGACCTTGGCGGGCTCGGCGAGCTTTCCTTCCAGCGCCGAGTGACACGTGATGCAGGAATCCGTGTCCCCGCGGGCGGCGGCGGGAATCAGTGCCCAAACCAACATCAGCAATGCTACGAGAATTTTTTTCATCACCACCTGCACATGCTGTCGCGGCGGCCCCCGATCTGGTCGGGGGTGACCGCTGGTATGTAGAGACGCCCCGGCGGGGCGTCTCTACGGAAGGGTCGACCACCGTTATGTAGAGACGGCCCGGCGGGCCGTCTCTACGGAAGTCAGCGCAACGCCAGCGCCGACATCACCGCCATGTAACCCAACGCAAACACTCCCAACCCGGTGAAAAACCGCGTGACTCGGCCGAACCCCGCCTTGTAGTCGATGAAGGGGACCGCCACCCAGACGGCCGCCGCGGCCCCGAAGGCCAGCAATCCGGCGAACTCACCCTCCAGGAAAATGACTTTGGCGGGAATGTACCTCAGCGTTTGAAACATAAACAGGAAGTACCACTCCGGGTGAATCCCTGCGGGCGCGGGCGCAAAGGGATCGGCTTTGGTCCCCAGTTCCCAAGGAAAAATCGCGGCCAGCGCTCCCAGCACGCCCAGCGCGGCGTACCAACCCATGATGTCGCGCAACAGGAAGTTGGGGAAAAAAGGCATCGAGCGCGCCGGCTGGCGGCCTTCGCCGATTGCCTTCTCGACGCCGGGTGGCACGCTCATCCCCAAGCGTTGTACGAGCAGCAGATGCATGGCCAGCAGCAGTGTGGCCAGCCCGGGAAGAACCGCCACATGGAATCCAAAGAATCGAGTCAGCGTGGCGCCGGTTACCTCCTCGCCCCCGCGCAAATAGATGAGCAGCCATTTACCGACCACAGGAATCGAGCCAGCCATTTCCGTTCCGACCTTGGTGGCGAAAAAAGCCAGGGTGTTCCAGGGCAGCAAATAGCCGCTGAAGCCGAAGCCCATCACCAGGAAAAGCAGGAGCATGCCGGTGATCCAGGTCAGCTCGCGCGGCTTGCGGTACGCTTTCAGAAAATACACGCTGAACATGTGCACGAAGGCGGTGAAGATCATCAGGTTGGCGGACCAACTGTGGACGGAACGGATCAGCCAGCCGAAGCGCACCTGCGTCATCACGTACTGCACGCTTTCGAAGGCGTCGTTCGGCGTAGGCCGGTAGTAGAGCAGTAGGAGAATGCCCGTCAGCACCTGGATGATGAAGAGGAACAGCGTCATGCCGCCGAAGTAATACCACACGGTGTGACGGTGCACGGGGACGGTCTTGTGACGGAGGAATTCTTCGATGCTGCCGGCGCCAAAGCGCTCATCGAGCCAGCTCAACACGCGGCGATACACGGTAGTCATGGTTAGGCTTTCCGGGAGACCACCACATCTTCACCCTGGACGTGCACTTCGAAAACCTCCAGGGGACGAGGCGGAGGCCCGCTGACGTTGCGTCCTTCAAGATCGTAGATGCCGTTGTGACACGCGCACCAGATTTCGTGAATATCTTCGCGGTATTGCACCGTGCACTGCAGGTGCGTACAGACAGCGGAAAATGCGCGATAGGTGCCGTCGGTCAGGCGGACCAGCAGGGCCGGCTTGGACCCGAACTTGAAAATCTCGCCGGTGTTGTTCTTGAGTTCACCGACCTTGGCCGCCACGACCGAGCGACTCGTCGATTCGCTTACCAGCGGAGGGATGATGTAGCGGATCGCGGGATAGATGAACGCGACAATCGACGCCAGTATCCCGCTGCCCAGCATGAGGTTAATCAGACGCCGGGTGGGTTGAGGGCCTTCCCGCGGAGAGCGGTCGGACGTTTCCATTTCCAGAATCCTCCAGTCAAACCAATGGCGACGAAGGGCGGCGGAACGGTCTGCCGCGGTAAAGGAGCGCAGAGGTCCGCGCCTCAGCCCTGGGGGCGGAGGTCGAACCGGCAAGCTACACGAACGCTCTGCGCTTCCGTTCCAGGCGCAGGCTCACCTCGCGGGTGAACCCCCCTTCCACGCCGATTTGGGCAGCCGGCGTTACCCCTTAGAGGGCGCTTTATAGCCTTCCAGCGAGTGGTTGTGCTCTTTGTAATACTTGCCAGCGTCGGTCAATTCCTTGGACCCTGCCTTGACGTGGCAGAACGTGCAGGCCTTGCCTTCCTTCTTGGCGTATTCGGGCTTCGCGGTCGCCAACGGCAGCAGTGCGCCGCTAAAAACGATAATTGCAGTGAGGGCCTTCAGTTTATTCATCGAGATTCTCCTTAATCAGTTGAAGATTCGTCGAACACTTCTTAACACTCAATCCAAATCGAAAAAACCCTTGCGGCGCCACCTCGTCGAACCCTCCCGCCGGTCGGCGCCTAATTTCCTTCTCCCAACTCCTGCAAGATCTTCGGATGGGTCTCATCCATGGCCAGGAGGCTGTGGCAGGTGTTGCAGTCCTGCGGGATGGCGCGGCCGTCTTTCGACTGGTGATTGCCGTCGTGGCACCGGAAGCAGCCGGGGAAATCCATGTGACCCAGGTTGTTCGCGTAGCTTCCCCAAGTAATGTGCATTTCAGGGAACACGTTCCCGTCGTAGATATAGACCAGTGCCGTGGCGGCTTGCTCGATTTGCGCGCGTTGGGAGTTGTAAATCGCGAAGTAGTTTTTGCGGTAGTACTCACGCAAAGCCTCCGGCAGTTCCGTTTGCGCCGCCAGCCGGGAAGAATAATCGCGCTTCAACAATTCCACTCCCACCTTGTGCACGAAGGGCAGGGAAGAGCTGATGCGACCCACGGCCATCTCGCGGTTCACCGCGTCTTCCGGCATCAAGAAGGTGTGGCTGGGACGGTTGTGGCAATCCATGCAGTCCATCAACCGGCGCTCGCCGTGCTCGACGAGGTCGGGCTTGGGGGGATTGTCCGTCGAAACGTAGTCCGTCTCCGTCCCGTCCTCGGCCCGGTGGCTGACCCAGGGGATCTTCTGCCGCTTGTCGTCCGAGGCAATGTAGGTGACAAGCCCCAAGTGCGCCCCGTGAATGCCCACCAGCTTGCGGGCAGGATTGCGTCCTCCGATGTGCATCAAGAGAACCGATTCGGTTTCCGAATTCTTCTCGTCATCGCCAAACTTGGGTTTCACCACCAACTTGTCGCCCGAGAACTTCTCGGGCCAGTGGCATTCCTCGCAAGTGGCGCGCGCCGGGCGGAGGTTATGCACCGGGACCGGGATCGGTCGGGGATAGAGGTCGAAACTGACCGCGAACACCTGATAACTCCCCGATAGTTTCGAGCGCACGAACCAGGACGCGCCCGGGCCGATGTGGCAGTCCACGCAGGGCACCCGCGCGTGAGGGGAACGCTGGTAGGCCGTGTATTCCGGCTGCATTACGGTGTGGCAGGTCATCCCGCAGAACCGGACGGAGTCCATGTACACGGTGCCGCGATAGCTGGCGATGGCAAAGATCGGCACGTTAATGGCGGTCATGAACGTGACAAACATGGCCGTCTGGCGCAAGCGCCGATCACGGAAGTCGATGGTGGGGTAACTGAGGGGCAGCGTGCCGAGGCGTCGATGCCGGCGAAAATCCCGAATGATCCCGACCGGGATCAGAATCAAACCCGCAACAAACAGTCCCGGCAAAATCAGAAAAATCAGAATCCCTGCGTAAGGATTGGGAGCGTATCCGTAAAGCTGAAACCCGTACGTCAGGAGGATCGTCACCGCGGACGTGCTCGTCAGGACGACACCCAGCCGACTGGTGGTGTTGTGGCTGAGATAGACCACCGGGCGGATGAAGTGCGCCGCGCCCTCCCAAAGTTGTCGGAGCGCCGCCCGCGACCCAACCACCTCCGGAGTTTCCTTGTTCACATCGACCAAATCAAATCACCTCAAAAGCCTTCCACAAAGTGGACAAGCAATCCCTTTGCCTTTTTGTTCGAGCAACTCCCCATTCTACTTCCGACCTGTTGAAAATGTTAACAATGGAAACTGAACTCAAGCCCCGGTCGGATGGGTTTCCGCCTCTGCCCAGGGCGGCAACATCGCAATAAGCACCAGTAGCAGCACCAGCGGCAAGATCAACAGCGCCGCGGCGGCGAAGAGGCCTTCCATCCCCAGTAATTGCATCTTGTAAACGGTCAAGCCGCGCAGGCTCTTAGAGAAGAGTTGACCGCCAATTACCACATTCCAGCGTGTGCTGAAGATGCCGATCTGAATCAGCACGGCCGAACCCACGTAAAGGAGCCGACGTAATTCATCCGGCAGATTCACCATCCCGCCGCGGCGGAGCGCCGGCGAGATGAGCCCGAGAATCAACAGTGGGATGAGCGTCCCCAAGAAGGCCTGTAGGATGACGAGGCTGAGAAACAGCCGGCCGGATACGAGTAGCGAGAGGATATGGATGGATTCTTCCGCCTCGTAGAGCCGGTGAATGAAGTCCAGCATCTCGAGCGAGAAATCGAGCACCAGGGCGTAGAAAAGGAACATCGCCAGCTTATCCATGCACGCCATGTCCACGGCTTTGGAACGCAGCAGCGTGCCCAGCAGGTAGAACAGCAGCATCAGCGCAATGCCCGAGACAATGGCGGAGAAAAGAAAGACAATCGGGATTAGAACGCTCGACCACCAGGGATTGGCTTTCACCGAGCCGAAAATGAACCCCACGTAGCCGTGCAGCAGGAAAGCCGAGGGAATGCCGATGATGGTAATGAAGCGGCCTGCGCTGCGATCGAAACCGAGCGACTGCGCGGAGATATCCGTCACCCCCAAAGTCAACAGACGGTGCACCCAACGGCGCCAGCCATGGGGCTGCTGCGACCACACCACCAGGTCTTTGCGGTAGTCAAACCAGATTTCCAGTAAGAGCACCACCGTTAGATACCAGGCATACACAAAGCCGAACATGGCCATGGCGGAATGCGGGTTGGGCGTGATGAAGATCTCGTACGAGCGCTCGGGATGGCCCAGGTGCGCCAGCAACGGCAAAGGCGCGACGATCAAATAGGCCAGCGCGGTGAGAAGCGACAGTCGGTAGGTGGGCTGCAGTTCCCGCACATTGAACACGCGCACCAGCGAAGCCAGGATGAACGCCCCCGCCACCAGGCCCGTGATGTACGGATAAATCACGATCAGCAGACCCCAGTGGAGTTCAATCTCATTGGGGTAAACGTAACCCACGACTTGCCGCAGGATTTCCTGAAGCGGATCCACGGCTAACGCACCTCCCCATCCAGGCTGGCGTAATAGACTTTTGGCCCCGTGTTCAGGCTCGGCTTCAGCACCTGCAGTTTATTCATGCGCATGAAGCGCTCGAGCGGGCTGCTGCGCTGGCGCAGGTCGCCGAATACGCGCGCTCCGGTCGGACACACTTCCACGCAGGCGGGAAGCAGGCCCTTCACCACCCGGTGATAGCAGAATGTGCACTTGTCCGCGGTGCGTGTGCGCGGATCGAGAAAGCGCGCGCCATAAGGGCAGGCCTGAATGCAGTAGCGGCAGCCGATGCAGTAGTCCTTATCCACGAGCACCACGCCGTCTTCGGTGGCGAACGTCGCGCCCACAGGGCAGACCTGCACGCAAGGCGGGTTCGCGCAATGATTGCATAGCTTGGGAACGAAGAACGTACGCAACATGCCCTTTTCATTGGTCGCGGCAGGGAACCCCGCGATGCCGCCGTTCGGGCTGTCGACGGTGGTCTCGCCTTGGTCGTTGATCATGTAGCGCTCTACCCAGGTGCGAAAATAGAAAGGCTCGCGCGGCACGTCGTTTTCCTTCTTGCAGGCATCGGCGCAACGGCCGCAGCCGATGCACTTGGCAATGTCGATCCCCATGCCGTAGAAGTGGTCGCGCGGGCTGTAAGCCGCTTCGCCCTGGCGAGGCTGGAGGATGAATAACACCGCCGAGGCGCCCTGCGCGCACGTGCGCAGAAACGCGCGGCGATCGGCGTAGATCTTTTCGCCGGATGCTTCAGGTTGAGGGCCTTCGTCCTTCATCAATTCAACTCCGGCTGATGCGGGTAGTGGCATTGCCAGCACAGGAAGCGGCCACCGTGGGTCGCCAGGTCGATGCGCGGAATCTCCTTGGGACTCGAGGCGCCCTGCGCGTGACAGGCCCCGCAGAACTCGCGCGTCCGCGGTTTGTCGGGTCGCGCCTCGCGCGGCGCGGTCTTGTGACGCTCGGGCGTTTCATGACAGCGCGTGCAGGCCAGTTGGACGTGCGGCGAGACCGCTTTCATCCGCGCGATCTGGCCATGGCAAGCCCGGCAATCTTCGGGAACGTGCGGAGGCCGAGGCTCGTGCGGATTGTGACAACTGATACAGGGCTTCAGAGGATTGTGCGCCACCGGCTCGATTTGCGGAAAGCCCGTCGGCCGGCTGGGGTCATAACCATGGCAAAGCGGACAGTAACCCCGTTCGCGCGGCGCGGGCAGTTGATGATCGCTGGGCGATTCGACGTGCGCCGCCGCCGGCCCGTGGCACACCTCGCAGGCCACGGTTTGGTGGTTCCCTTTGCGGTGAATCTCCACGATGTCCGGATGGCACAGGGCGCATGCCTCTCGTCCCGCGTACCGCACCGGCTGCTTGGTAATCGCCTCCACCGCCGCCGTCCGGTAATGACCGCTCTCACCGAAGGTTTTGGGCAGCAAAAAGTGGCGCGCCGCAACCAGCCCGGATGCCAGCACGGCAAATACAATCAGCAGTCGTGTCAACTGAGGCGGCATGCAGACGGAATCCTTCGCCTCCAGAAGGGCACACCCCCCGCCCCAGTCCGGAACATCTCAAAAGTTTCGGTCAGAGTGTTGCTGTCACGGAAAAGCCAGCCACCATCTGACTGGGGGGCAGGGACGCACTTCCGAGGTGTTATTTCTTTTCTTCGCTCGCCTTGTAGCCTTCTAGCGAGTGGTTGTGCTCTTTGTAGTATTTCCCCGCGTCCGTGAACTCCTTGAACTTGCCTGCGGGATGACAGAATGTGCACGCCTTGCCTTCCTTCTTACTGTAAGCAGCCGTGCTCATGCCCAACGACGCGGCAATGAGGATAGCGAAAGAAATAAGTAACAATGTCCGAATTGCTTTCATGAACCAAAACCTCCCAAGTTCTTCTTGTCGCTTTCGGGGCGGACATTCTGCCCCGAAGTTATTCAGCCACGAGAGGTAAAGCATTCCAGTTACCAGCGCGGCGCGGGTGCTAAGATTTTCTACAGATTTGGTATAGCGAATGTTAACAATGTCACCCGCTTCCCTAGGATGTTGGAAGTAAATAGCTTGTGTGAAATTCCGGACAGTTTTGCGGGAAATGACTCAACGCGACAGGAATGACGCCTCTGAGCGACGTTTTGTCGGACGCGCCCCGACTCATGCCATCCTCTTGACCTTCAAGCACGAGAACGTCACACGATTTGCGTAATCGACGCACTACGGCGTTTCGGCCAAAGTGGCCCAGTATTTGCCGCTTCCATAGCCGGATGGCGTTTGAGCAGAAGGATTAGGGCCGAGCGTCAATCCTGAAATTTATCTTTATCTCATTTGGAATACCTTCATGAATCTCTTGTTGGTAGGAATCAGTCACAAGACCTCACCCTTGGAGGTCCGGGAACTCTTTGCTATTTCTGCCGAGCGAATCCAAGAGGCGTTAGGTGCACTCCGGGAGCATGCCCTGGAAGCGACGGACCGGATCATCGCCGAGGAGACGACGCTCTATCAGCAGCGTGAAAAGCAGCTCCAGGTAGTGCCGACGATCGTGTCGCTCCAGCGGCATCTCGAGGACATCCGCCGAGCTGAGCTGGCGAGGGCTCGGCATTCACTCGGCTCTCTTACACCCGAACAGGAAAAAGCGCTGGAGGCCTTGACACGCAGCCTGATCAACAAGATACTGCACACACCATTCACGGAGTTGAAGCAGGCGGCCTCGCGTCCCGACCGCTCGGAGTTTCTCGAGGTGGTGCGCACCATTTTCCATCTGGAAGACGATGCGCGCGCCGAGGCTGCCCGCGCGGTGAATTGACATGGAACTGCGCAACATTCTTTGCCCGCTGGATTTTTCGGAGTTCTCAGCCCGCGCCTACGCTTACGCCCAATCACTCGCTCGACACTACCAGACCACGCTTTTCGCCGTGCATGTGATCCAGTCGGTCTTCTCTGCTTATCCTACCTACATCAATCCGGACGTGGTGGACGAGGTCTCCCGAGGCTTGCGCAGTTTCGCCGCCGAGGAGCTCAAAGAGTTCCTCGAAAAACATACGCAACCGGGTATGCGCATGGAAAGCCAGATTCAGGAGGGCGACATCACGGACACGATCCTGGCGCTGGCGCAGGCGCGGGAGGCAGAGCTGATTGTGATGGGTACCCACGGGCGCCGCGGCCTGGACCACTGGCTGCTGGGCTCGATTACAGAAAAGGTCTTGCGCAAGGCGCGCTGTCCGGTGCTGGCGGTCCACTCCTCGCTCGACCAGTCCGGTGCTCCTCCTTCTCCGGAAGTTCAGATCCGCCGGATTCTCTTCTGTGTAGATTTCTCAGCGCATTCCGACGCCGGGCTGCGCTACGCGCTCTCTCTGGCGCAGGAATACAATGCCGAGCTGACGATGCTGCACGTGATCGAAGATTCCGTGGGCGCGAAAGACCCGGAGAAGGTCCGCGCGGAAGCAACCGAAAAGCTCCGCGGCCTGTTTGGCTCGAGCGGCCCGATGGGCGGTATGGTCAAGACGCACGTCAGTATTGGGAAGCCCTACGCGGAAATCGTGCGCTATGCCCGCGAAACCGCTGCGGACCTGATCATTCTCGGAGTGCGCGGCCGCAATGTACTGGACCTGGCGCTCTTCGGCTCGACGACGCACCGCGTGATCCAACAAAGTTCCTGCCCCGTCCTCGCCGTACATATCTGATCGGCCGTTGATTATCGGTCGCGGATTATCGATTGACACTGCCCGACCCGCGCACTAGGATGGCAGCGGTTAGCGCGCCCAGACGTATCGTGGAGCGCGTGCGGAAGGTTCAGGTGCGATGGCCACTAAACCGAAAATCCTGATTGTGGAAAATGACGTCTCCCTGCGCAGGATGCTGGAGAACAACCTGCGCGCCATGGGCGCGGAGCCCCATTGTGTCTCGACGGCTCACGAGGCCACGCAACGGGTCGACGGTGAAAAATTCGATGGCGTGTTTTTGGACTGGAGCAGCCCCGCGATTCGTGGCGAGGAACTGACCCGGCGGATTCGCACTTCCAAATCCAACGCCAAAATCCCCATTGCCATGCTGGCCTCGCAAAGGGATACCTCCGCCGTCAAAACGGGCTTCGCGCTGGGCGTGACTTTTCATCTGGCCAAGCCCTTCGGCCAGAAAGAACTGCAACGCCTGCTGAATGCCACGCGCGGCACGATGCTCGAAGAACGGCGCCGGTACATGCGCATACCCGTGAACGTGCCGGTGATCTGCGAGTGGTCGGAGAAAGACAACGCCAAGCGCGTCCCTGGGAGGAGCGTCAACCTCAGCACCACGGGACTGCTCGTGATGTTGACTCCCCATCCGGACTTGGGCATCGAGGCGGCGCTGGAAATGCTGTTGCCGGCCCTGAAACGTAACCTGACGCCAAAAGGCCTGGTGAAACGGATCACCGCCGAGAATCACGTGGCCTTTCAGTTCGTAAAGTTCCCCGGCGAAGAACGGGAGTTGCTCGAGACCTTCCTCATTCGTGAACCTGCGGGCGCGCCGGAACCGGGCGGACCGGCGTCGAAGTAGGTTTCTCGCCCGCCTTCCCAGCTTCCGGCTCGAAACCGCTTCTATCTATTTTTCGCTGGTCTCTTCCAGATCTTCGGCGAACAACTGAAAGCCGGGGTTGGGCGGGAACAATTCCGCCATCAAGCGCAGGCGGTGGCGCAATTGCGCGAGGGGCAGGTGGTCGGGTCCCACGCGGATTTGCACGTCATGCCAGAGGCCGTGCATGTACTCCGCCACGGTGCTCACCAGCGAGATGTCGCGGTAGCCTTCGAATTGTCCGCGATTGCGCCGCCAGTGGCGGGCGGAAAGCAGCGCGCGCTTGGCGGTCAGCGCGTCCTCGTCGATCTCTCCCAGGATGTGCTGGCGAAGTTCTTCCTCCAGAACCTGCGTGTAGCGTTCCAATTCCAGGGAAGTGAACCGCGGGCGGAGCAGTTCGCTCACGCTGGCCAGAAGTTCGAACCCGGTGTCGTGCGCATCCAGTTCGCGCCCGGCCAGCAACAGGGTAGTGGAGTCCACCGTCTCCACCCACGCTGCCGTGTGCGTTTCGCCCGCGGGCTTCACGCGGTACACGGCGTCCCCGGCCTCCAGACAGGCAATAAAGGGAACGATGAGCACGCGGAGTTTCCCCACCCGCTGGGCGACGGCCGCCGGAACAGCCTGCACGGGCTCGCGGATCATGGTCCGCTCTTCCGCGGGGGTGAGCGACACGGCGGAATGGAACTCCCAGTCGTGTGCAAGATGCGAAAGGGGAATGAATGTGCCCTGGACGTATTCCGTAACGGGAATGCTTTCTCTTGCCGGAGATTGTGGGGAACTCAAGGTTACCACCTGGGTCGGGCCGCACGCTCGTCGGTCGCCAGCCCCAACGAGTATTCTGGGGAATTCCGGTGCCGCTGTCCAGTGCGGATTTTATGGCAAAGCATTTTGAGCGTGGAGCCCGCATCGTAAGCCAGTCGGTCATGAAAACTGAACCGGCGAGCGTGTAAGCCGGCCTCCAGCTTCGGCAAGCCGCGTGCTGTCAGGTCTTCGAACTGTTGGGGTTTCTGAGATTTAGCGCGCGGGGGGATTTTGTCCCTGCCCGCGCCTCGATTGACCAAACGAAGAAACCGCACTGCGCAACCGCAAATTCAGCATTCGGAGATTGCCATGGCGAAGCCCAAGAATGGCAGGCGTCGTGTTTCAAGAAGAAAATTTCTGCAAACCGCCGGCATCGGCGGCGGGGCAGTGGCCGTGGGTCTGTGGGTGAAATCGCCGACCAGCCTTGCCGCACCGTCTGCGGCAGCCGCGGCGCTGGGGCCGGGTAAGGTCGGGATCACGCTGGAAGTCAACGGCAAGAAGCGGGTCCTGAAGTTGGAGCCGCGTGTGACCCTGGTCGAAGCCTTGCGCGAACATCTGGGGCTCACCGGCACCAAGCGCATCTGCGATCACGGCGAATGCGGCGCCTGCACGGTACTCGTGGACGGGCGCGCCACCTGCTCCTGCATGACGCTCGCCGCAGACGTCCAGGGAAAGAAGATCACGACCATCGAGGGCTTGCTCCAGGGCCGCAACCTCCACGCGCTCCAGAAGGCGTTTATAGACCACGACGCGTTTCAGTGCGGCTTCTGCACGCCCGGCATGCTCATGGCGCTCAAAGCGCTCGTCGACAAGCATCCGCGCCCCACGCTGGCGCAAGTGAAAACTGCGATTGCCGGGAATTATTGCCGCTGCGGCGCGATGCCTAACATTCTCAAAGCCGCGCAGTCCGTAGCCAACGCGTAGAGACGTTCCGCCGGAACGTCTCGGTATCGGAAACCGTCCACCGAAACGTCTCTTCTTCGGGGACGGCCCAGGCGGGTGATCGTAGAGACGTTCCGCCGGAACGTCTCTAC
>JAIQGA010000092.1 GCA_020072925.1 Terriglobia bacterium
TCAAATAGCTCCACCTTCGCTCTCCAATCCACCGGTGCCTCCGTCCTGGGCTTCGCCCACGACAGAGTAGCCGGTTCGACCTTCAGGGTGGAGCCAAATCAGACGATCAAAAGGGGCCGATTGAGAGTACCGAAATCATTTGGGTGTGCCCCCAAACTTTTCTTCAGGAACAGACTCCCTTGGAACCAGAATCCTACCTGCTAAGCCCTGAACACGGGGCCCCGATTCCGATCGGGGCCCTCCCACCAATAGGTTTTGTGTATCCGAAGAATTTGTTTTAGGAGTGTGTTGGTGGGGAAAAGTGATTGCACTGAGCTGGACTTTTTCCCGACCGCCTAACCAGGTTGGCACCGTGCGGCCCAAACGGGCGGGCAGGCCCACTGCCTCGGAACACAAAAGAACGAAACGCGGTAAGAAAAAAATGGCCGAACTCAGGGCACGCAAACGAGGGTGCGCCTAGTAAGTCCTAGGACATCGCCCCGCTGAGGCCGTTCGAGCTTCTGCGATTAACTCAAGGAGGCATGGTTAAGGTCGCTTGGACCTTCCCGCTGTCTTTGGAAATTCGCACTTCGATCCGTATCCACCAAGCCGCCCCACGCGGTGAATCGTCGACCAAGACTACCCGCTCGCCCCAGGCGGGCACAAGAATGGGACCTAAGGCCGTATCTGTGATCAGCTCCTGCCTACTTTTTCGCTTCCGAAGGATCAGGAATCATCGTGTCAACCGCGATCTTCCAGCCTCCGTCCGCCTGCTTCTTCCACACGCTGGCGTATTTGAAGGTCGTTTCGGTTGCCTTGCCTTTCTTGTCTTTCATACTCAATTTCCCCTTGCCCCAGCTATAGGCGAGATCACCCGACCGAGCAACCTCGACTTTTACTGTCTCCGCGGAGAATTCCGGCTTGTCGTTCATCCACGTTTCAAAGAACTTCTGCATGTTCTCTTTGCCCTGGACCACAGGAGCATCCACGGCCATGCCGATGATATCGTCCGTGTAGAAACTCACCGCCCTCGCCGGGTCTAAGGCCGCGACGGCCTTTACCATTTCGGCCTCAGCGGTCCGTATGGCAGTCTCATCTGCCGCTCTCGTGTCCGGTGCCTGAGGTGTTGGCTGCTGGCACCCAGTCAGCGCGAGAATCAGCGCCACAACTGGGGTCAAAAGCAGCAGATACTTTACTCTCTGGTAGTTTGGCGTGAACACCATAGTGCCTCCTTCGGACCAAAATTTCCGTAGTAATCCAAGATTTCCGATTTCAACTGTGTGCTTGTGCAAAACCATACGCCAGCCGCCCACTTGTGTCAACCGTAGCTCGCCTTGGCCACGGTCGGGTGACAAGCGCCGCTCGTTTGGCAGTCTCTCTGACTGGTTTGGTCTGTTTCTCGCCCCCAACCGGCCTAGCTGCTGACACTTGTCCTTCGCCTTTGCTTCAAACACAACCTGCCACTGTTATGGAGGATTGCAGCTTGGCCCGTTTCCACCGAGCAAGTCCGCCTAGGGGTGCCGGGTGGGGTAGGCTTGGGACTGGGAAACCAGCGCGAATGCACTGAGGATGGCACACCCTGCCCTTCAGACCGGGCCCGGTCTGTAGGTGACGGCAAGAGGTCAGGCTCCGACAAAAAAACTAGGCGAACTCAGGACGCGCGAAAAGGGGGCTAGCGCCACTAGCCCCAGGACAATGCCCCGCCGTTCTCAGGCAGGATGTGCCTCGGGTGCTCGTGCAGAATCCCCTCCAACGGGCCGCATTCGCCCCAGGATGCGCCGACTGGCCCGCGCCTATGGGATTCTACGACGCAACCCTGTAACCCCTTGCTGCCGTCGCGAATGGGCCGAATTCTACTGGCCACCCCCACTGACGACCACCCGGCGATACGAAGTGCTACCGGAAGGACACCCACAAGCCCAATACCCGCATAATCACTGGCTCGGTAGCACGTTACCTCACTTCATATCACTCTGTGTAACATGTTGATTCGTTTTGAATGTGGAACTTCGAATCTGTAGGTCGGGAGTTCGAGCCTCCCCAGGCGCGCCAGAAGCTCATCAAGCGAAATCAGTTCCAAGTGCGCAGAACCTACCGACTGGCAGGGGCTGATTTGCTGAGAGCATGTTTGTGACCAGGCAGGAGCGATTCCCCATCTCCGAAAAGGGCCGCGCGCTGCCTCTAGACGGTCAGCGGCCCTGCGATCATTTTCCGGCCGTTAGGAGCGCGCTGGGTCGGGCGACCAGCGCGCGGGTTCCCTCGCGACCCGGCATCACAGAGAATCATATAATACCGGCTTGAATCGTATGTATCTTGCCTAATGGATTGACTGAAGTCGCGAAAGCATGTTATACGGTGCAGATGCGACCGATAATTGAAGGAACCGCCTCTTTCACGCGAGGCGCTCGCTTTTCCTGGAGACACCCTGGCTCGTTGGCCCTCTGCGCTCTCTTCTGCTGGGTGGTTCCGGTATGCGGTCAGGCTGGGCGAGCAGAGTTGAGCGGAGAAGTGCATGATCAGACGGGAGCCGTCATCCCCGGGGCGCGAGTCATCGCATCGATGGCGCTGACCGAGGAGTCTTACACCGCGGCTACAAACGGCGCTGGCGTTTATACTTTCCCAAACCTGAAACCTGGGAATTACTCGGTAGCCTTTGAGGCCAGCGGGTTCAAAACGTTCGCGCGGGAAGGTCTGAGTCTGACGACCGGGGAGAGCGTGCGGCTGGACGTCACGCTCGCAGTGGGAAACCCCCACGACGCGGTTACGGTTCGCGGCGATTCCCCGCTGCTGCAAACGGAGAGCGGCAGCCTGGGCCAAGTCATTGAGAACCGTCCCATTCTGGACCTGCCTCTGAACGGACGCACTTTTGTGTCGCTGGTGGGATTGGCTTCGGGCGTGGCGCTGCCCCCGGGCTCTTCGTTTCCTCGTATTAACGGCGGCCGCCCAAGGACCAACGAATATCTTTACGACGGCATCTCCGTGCTTCAGCCTGAGCCGGGAACCGTGGCGTTTTTTCCAATTATCGACGCTATCCAGGAATTCAGGGTCGAGACCAACAGCCCTTCAGCAGAGTTCGGTCGGTTCAATGGCGGTGTGGTGAACCTCACCACCAAGTCCGGCACCAACGAGTTCCACGGCACAGCTTTTGAGTTCCTGCGGAATGAAGCGCTGAACGCGAACAACCTCTTCGCTCCCGCGAATTCTCCCAAGCCGCTATTCCGTCGGAATCAGTTTGGCGGCGTGCTGGGAGGCCCAATCGTCAGGAACCGGACTTTCTTCTTCGCGGATTACCAGGGTACGCGGCAGGAGATTGGCCGAGTGCGGATTTCCACCGTGCCCACGCTGCTGCAACGAGGGGGAATCTTCTCCGAAGCCGTGGGCAAGAGCGTGCCGAAGATCTACGATCCTGCCACCACCCAGCCGCTTCCGGGAAGAGGGTTCACACGCCAGCAGTTTCTGGACAACACAATTCCTGCGGACCAAATTGACCCCGTGGCGGCGCGGCTGCTTCAACGCTACCCACTTCCCACCGGCTTAGCTACGGCGAACAACTACACGCGGGTTGGGAACGAGGGCGACACCCAGGACCAAGCCGACGTGCGTGTGGACCACCGTTTCTCGGATCGCGAGCAGCTCTTCGCACGATATTCCTACGCTCGCGACTATACTGTTCCGGTCACACCCCTGCCCGACGGTAGCGGGAATATCACCAGTGGAGCCACCGGAAAGACCACCACCACGGGCCAGTCGGTCGCGGCGAGCTACTTTCACGTATTCAATCCCGCGCTGGCGAATGAGTTGCGCTTCGGGTACACGCGCCGATCGATCGGCCGCGCTGCCCTGCTGCTGGACGCCCCGCCTTCTCAAGCCCTGCAACTTCCGGGCGTGCCCTCCAGCGCGGATTTCAGCAACGAGTTGCCCACGTTTTCGATCACCGGTTTCCAGCAACTAGGACCCGCGGCCAACACGGACTCGAAGTTCCGTACCGATGTCACCGAGATCGTGGATCAGCTCTCTTGGCAGCGTGGCCGACATTCGCTCGCCGCGGGGATTGACTTCCGCTGGGAGCGTCTGGATATCGTTCAGCCCACTTCGCCGACGGGTTTGTTTCAATTCAGCAGTCTCTTTAGCGACCTGCCCGGTACATCGGGGACCGGCTTTCCGTTGGCGAGCTTCCTCCTCGGACAGGTCCAGACTTTCTCGATTGATTTGCAGCAAGAGCCGATCCGGCCGCGCGCCCACATTCAGGAGTATTATGTGCAGGATGACTGGAAGGCCACTCGCCGCCTCACGCTGAATGCCGGGCTGCGCTGGACGCTCAATTTCCCATCCACAGAAGTGAACAATCAGGGAGCGGTCTTCAACCTGCAAACCCAGCAGCTTGACTACTTGGGGAAGAACGGTTTCCCGCGCTCAACCCGGGAGCTCCATTGGCACGATTTTGGGCCGCGGTTGGGATTGGCCTACCGCGTGACCGACAAGACAGTTATCCGTTCCGCCTACGGGCTCATCTGGATCGAGCAGGCCGGCATAACGACGCCCTTTACGAACCCCCAGTTTCCTTTTATCCAAACGGCGAGCCAAAGGACACTCGACAGCATCAACCCGGCGTTCGAACTTGCGTCCGGCCCGTCTGTAGAGCCAATCCCGCCCACGCCCGACGCAGGTTTAGGTCAGGGAGTCTTTACCGTGGACCGATCGCTCGGTTCCGGCTACGCCCAGCAGTGGAATTTCTTTGTTGAACGGGAACTCAGCACCAACTTGGCGGTGCAAATTGGTTACACGGGCTCAAAGATCACGCACGTGGGAATCCCCGACGCCAACATCAATCAACTCACGAGCCAGCAACTGGCCGCGGGCCTGCCCTTGCTCCAAAAGGTCCCCAATCCTTACTTCGGGGAAATTCCACGCTCTTCGTCCCTGGGCGACCCGACGATTGCCCAGGGCCAGCTCCTGAAACCCTTCCCGCGATTCACGGCCGTCAGCTTCTTCCGCAACAACGTCGGAAATACGGGCTACCACGCGCTGCAAACCCGGCTGGAGAAACGTTTCTCGAGTGGGGTCTCGTTTCTAGCAAGCTACACCTGGTCCAAGCTTATTGATGAGGCGTCATCGGTTTTTGACGCTACCATTTTCACCGGGCCGGTGGCCAACTTCCCCGTGGCAGATAGCTTCAATCGCAAGCTTGAGCGCGATGTTTCAAGCGGAGACATCCCCCAGGATTTCGTTTTCAGCGCCGTTTATGATTTACCTTTTGGACGAGGTCATCGCCTCAATCCTCGCGGTTTCGCCGGCAGACTGGCAGGAGGCTGGGAATTGACCGGACTTCTGACGCTTCAGTCCGGTCTGCCCCTGGCCGTGACACAGGCCACCAATTTCAACTCGTTTGCAGGCTTCGGAACGCAGCGCCCCAACCGGGTGGCCAATCCGACGCTCCCGGCTTCCGACCGCAGCACTGCGGAATGGTTCAACACCGCAGCCTTCACTGTGGCGCCGCAGTTTACACTGGGCACAAGTTCCCGCAACCCGGTCCGCGGGCCGGGGTATCAAGACGTAGATGTAGCTTTCCTCAAACGCACGAGCTTGAGCGAGAAGATGGACCTGCAATTCCGCGCCGAATTCTTCAACTTGACCAACACGCCTCCTCTCGGAACCCCTAACGTCGTGCTGGGCACGCCGGGGTTTGGTTCCATTACATCAGCCGGGGACCCGCGGGTCATCCAGTTCGGCCTGAAACTGGAGTTCTGACATAGCCCCGCATCGGCTCAGGATTCAACGCCGTTGCCGAAACGGGTAACACGCGCAGATTCGCGGACTAAATCGGATTGTGCCAACTACGCCAGGGCGGTCTCCAACAAGTTGTGCGCTCAACGCCCGGGCTCGACGACCGTAAGAACCTGGTCGGCGGGAATGTCGTGAAGTTCCTGGCGAAGGCCGCTGGGCCAGCGAATTTCCAGGGATTTTACCAGCGTGTCGGGGCCCAATCCGAAATGCACGCGCACGTCGCTCGAGCTGGCGTAGCCGACGCTGGTGGTGACGTGGTTGTACTGGACGCCACTCGCGGATTCGAGGCGCAGCTTCGCGCCGATTCCGTCGCGGTTGCTGCGCGTCCCCACCGTCTTGACGGTCAGCCAGTGCGCGCCTCCCGGCGAAACATTGCGGAACATCTCGGCGGGACTGCCGAGAACGGAAACCACGACGTCCACCTTCCCGTCATTGAACAGGTCGCCAAAGGCCGCGCCGCGATGCGCCGCGGCGGATTGAAAATCCTCGCCGGCATTTGCCGAGACATCCACGAAGCGTCCGTGGGCGTTGGCGAAGACGGCGTTCTTCTGTTTGAAGGGGACATTCATCTCCATCTCGATGTTATCGTTGACGTGGGAATTCACGGCGACCAGGTCTTTCCATCCGTCGTTGTTGAGATCGTAAATGCCATCGCTCCAGCCGCTCATGAAGACGCTCAGGCGGCTGAGGCCCGACTGCGGCGTCAGGTCCTCGAAGAGCCGCCCACCGAGGTTGTGAAAATAGGTAAAGGTCTCGTTGGAGATGGCAGTGATGAAGAGGTCGGGGAGGCCGTCGTTGTCCACGTCGCGGAAATCCGCGCCCATGAATGAGAGCGCCGCGCCGTCACCGTTGAAAGCCACGCCCGTCTGCAGGCCCACTTCGCTGAACGTCCCGTTGCCGTTGTTGTGAAAGAGAAAATTGCGCGTGGTGTCGTTGGCCACGAAGACATCCGTGAAGCCGTCGTCGTCGTAATCGGCGAACGCCAGGCCCATGCCTTTGCCTAGCTGTTGTGAAATGCCTGAACTGCCGGAGACGTCCATAAAGGTACCATCGTGGTTGTTGTGGAAGAGGTGGTTCGGTAACGGACCGAACTTGGAAGGATGACAGTAGACCCGGCGGCCCGTCAGCGAAGAGCCGCAAAACGGGTCCTTGTCGAGTCCCCAAACGCAGTAGTCCACGACAAACAGGTCAAGCCATCCGTCGTTGTCGTAGTCGAACCAGCCCGCGCCGATGGACCAGGTCTTGCCGCGCTGGGGGTCAATGCCCGCCACGCCGGCGTGCGCGGTCACGTCGGTAAATGTCCCGTCCCTGTTGTTGTGATAGAGGATGTTGCGGTTCACTCCGGCCACGTACAAATCTTCCCAGCCATCGTTGTCGTAGTCGGCGGCCGCAACGCCCATCGAGTATCCCTCGCCAGCGACCCCGGCTTGCTCCGTGACATCCGTGAACGTGCCATCGCCATTGTTCCGATAGAGGCGGTTGGAATATTCGGGTCCGCTCTTCTGGAGTTCGGGAATCCTCGCGCCGTTGACGAAATAGAGGTCCGGCAACCCGTCGCGGTTGTAATCAAACACCGCAACGCCGGCAACCATCGGCTCGATCTGGTATTTGTGCGGGGTCGCGCTGTTGTCGAGAACGAAGCGAACGCCGGACGTCGGCCCGATGTTCTTAAGCTCCACAGGTGCCACGTGCGGCGCAGGCAACTCCACATTTTTATGGCGAGGCAGGACGGCGGCAAACGCCCCAATGGATGCTGCGAAAATCAGCGCTGCTCGAAACCAGCCAGGATGACGGGGAAGGCGCAACTTCATGAAGGAGAATCCGGGCGAGGTTTTTTTCGAGTCCGGGAGCTAATCCCACCCGGGCGACTCGGACAGACACCCGGGCCAGCGACGGAAACCTCCGGCGCGATGTTATCGCGGATCGCCGAAGGCAACAAGACCCCCAAGGTTGCCGGAGTCCACTCTCTTCTGCGCCGTACACCCTGCATTGGGCGACGAAACAGGCGCCGACCGCTCAAATTACCAGGCGTACGGGCAGTTTTCGAGGGAAGAAATTACCCTCGGGTGGGTGCCGGCAGAATCAAGTCTCAAATGGAAGAGGAAGCACTTCGTGGCGGTCGAGAAGAGACACTACCACCCTGTCGAGCGGCTCCGTTTGCCAGCGAGAGGGGCGCCATTGACACACACCCACCCGCGCCTCCCGGCCCTGGAGACTCGCAATGCGAAAACAGAGGATGCTTCGCAGACACCACTCCCCGCGCACGCGCCCCGGAAGGCTCGCGCTCTGGGAGTCAGCTTAGCGACAAGTGAAAGCTCGTCCCCACTTAGTGCTTGGCCAGCTTGGTCGCCATCGAAAGCAGCAGCTTGCGATTGGTGCTCGACATAGTTTCGTAGAGCTTCGCCAACTGCTTGATGGGCTTTCCAAAGCTGGTCGGCTCAGGCACCCGGGGAGATGTGGGACGCCCCTCGCCCTGGAAGAGCAATTGATAAGGCTCTATTTCGAGAGCCTTCGCAAATTTCTCCAGGGTTGAAAGGCTAGGAGCTGTGTACCCACCCTCGACCCGTGAAATGTAAGAACGCAAGAGACCAGACCGTCTCTCAATGTCGCCTTGCGATAATCCCTTTGCTTCTCGTAGTGCACGTAGTCTTTTTCCGACGTCCATGTTATTAAGTAAATCACATCCCGGACCCTGTGTCAAGAGTGATGAATTGATACCCATAATCACATGCACAACTCAGTATGATACGGTTTTGTCCCTTGGGCGAAGGCAGCCTACGCAAGTCAAATGCCAATCCGGGAATTACCTTTGGCGTGGTAAGCGAAATTCACAAGTGGCTGTGCCCACCCTGCCGCGGCCGGCCTCCGAGGGAAGCCCCCTGTGCCAGAGCTCTGTCAAGCTGGCCTCCAGAGCGCTAGGCATGGTTATGGCGGTGGGCGGTTCGTCCGACCTTTCGCCCGCCGGGACGCCTGGGCCGCCACCCATTCGAGCAAGGAAAGGGTAAGGGTCGCTCCGACCAGTTCGACGGTAGTGGGGACAAAAACGGTCAGTGCGGAGCGCTCCGCCAGCTCTCGATCCTGGTGGTCGGTAATCGCGAAGGTTTGGCACCCCTGGAGGCGCGCTTGCGCGGATACCTGATGGATGGCCTTCCTTGCCTTCGACCGCGAGCTGGAAAGCATCAGGAAAGCCTTTCCGCGCCGGAAGGCCTCCGGCTCGGCCAAATCCCACGGGGCACGGGCGATCGTTTGAAGACCCAAGGAAGACTCCAGTCGCCACGCGCCTCGCACGGCGGGCGCATGGTAGAACCCCCCGCCCACGACGTCCAGGCGCGTCTGGGTTGACATCGACTCGGCCAGGGAATGGAGCGCGTCGGAAAGCTGCGTGAAAGCCCACTCAATCTGCTCCGGCAGTCTGGCGAACTCCGCCGCCGCTTGCTGTACCTGCTCGTTGGGGCGCTTAAGGATCCGCGCGGCCAACAAGGCAATATATGTGAGCGCGGCGTGTTGGCCCACGGCCGCACAAGCGGAGGCATCGTCGGCCTCGGTCCTGAGCGGAAAGACCCCGTCGGAAGCTGCGCCGAGGGGGCTGGCCGGGTCGCGGGTCAGGGACAATAGCACCGCGCCGCGCGAGCGAGCCTGACGCGCCAACTCCAGAGCCTCTGGCGCGTCGCCCGAAGCCGACACGATCAGCAGCACCGCGCGCGGCCGCAGAGCGGAAAGGGAGTAAAGCGTGAGTTCTTCAGCCGCCCGCACCACCACCGGCCAGCCGAGTAACTCTTCGAAAGCGCACACCCCTGCCGCGCAGATGCGCCGCGCGGCCCCGCAACCCACAAGGTAAATCGGCCCCTCGCTCCAGCGTGTCTGGCGGATGAGGGCCTCATATTCCGGCCGACCCTTCTCAAGCATGTCGCGCAGTACGCCCGGAATTTCTTGCATCCGCCACTTCCCTTCCATAGGCCACACGGTATGGCCGTTATGCTCCCGGACCGGCGGCACTGGACAATACCCTTGCCGCCTCGGCCGTGGGGTGGGACTCCTCGAGATTCTGTGCAGAAAGGTGTGCGCCCAAAAGCAGGATCAGCGCCCCCACGAACGCCCAGAACAACAGCGTCACGGAAAGTGCGAAGGGCCCGTACACTTCCCGGAAACGGAAAAGCGGGAGCGTTTCCATGTACACGAACTTGGCGATCTCCATAAGCACGCCCACGACGATCGCCGCGGGGAAGACGCGCCGCACAGGAACCGGGCCGTTGGGGAGGAAATAGTAAATCGCAAAGTAGATCGAAACGGCCAGCGGCACCGCCACGATCTCCAGCAGGCCGCGCGAGATGGCCGCACCCAGGCCCTGGCTGGGAATCCAACCGTAAAAGAACGCGAAGAATTCCTGGATCGCGGTGGTCAAAAGCACGGAGAAAAGCGTCAAGAGGCCTGTCAGCACGGCCAGGAGAAATGAGACGAGCTGGTTGTGAAAGAAATTCCGGTTGCGTGTGAAACCCCAAACGCGGTTCAAGGCGATTTCCAGGGGGAGGAAAACCCCCGAACTCGTAAAGAATAGCATCAGCACGGATAAGATCTGAAGCCGTCGATGCCCTTCCACGAGCGCGCTCAGATTTCGCACAACCGAGCCGGCGCCCACCGGAAGGTGCACGCGGAGAAGGTCGAGAACCACGTTGTAGGCGCCTTCCCAGTGCAGCCACTTCCGGCAGACCACCAGAAGCATGAGCGTGAAGGGGAAAAAGGACAGGTAGACATTGGCCGCGATGGAAAAGGCGTAAGCGTGGACTTCCGTCGTGAAGAGATAGCGGAGGCTGGCGGGAAGATAGCTCGTCGCGCGCCGGAGCGTCGGAAGGGTTCGGCGGATTCCTTCAAGAGCCGCATCTAAATTCTGGCGCCGCACTCAGTGCGCTCCAGGCTCACACATGGGCCGGATATTCGTACACCGGCCACTCAAGGCGTGAGCAAAAGATTCAAAGTATAGTGCAAGCAGGCCAATGTTGCCACAGACAGGACTCCCTGGTGGTGGATCAGTTTCCGAGTGCGCCCGGAGTAAGCCACATTGGCCAAGGGGCGAAGGGCGGGCCAGATGGATGGTTTCGCGACTACACGTCTAAGTGGCGGTAAGTTGGCCGCTCAACACAACCAGCCGTTATGATCAAGTTGCCTCCACGCGGCGCGGACGTGTTCTGGTTTGAAGGTAGTACCCTTGCGTGGATTTCAATCGCGCATTCCAGCTATGGCGCTTTCAGGGTTGGTGGCTGGCGGAGATCATCGGCCGTCTGCCAAACTTCAAGGCGAGTTAGAAGAAACTATACTCTCTTGATCCGCGCCGTTGGGGGTCGCGGATACCTTCTGAAAGCGTGGCTCCCACCTGCGCGATCCGGTTGAACTGGTCCCAGTCCCTTATATTCCTGAGGGTTGTGAATTGTTTTGATGGGGCCAAGTAGACGACAACCTTCTTGCCTTGCTCGATGAGCCGGAGGACGTTGGCAAGAGTGCCCCTGCTTTTCCCATCCCAAAGCATGAAGCCGATGGAACCTTCGTCCGCCATTAGGCGATCCTTGGCTGCGTAATACTCGAAGTTGTGTTTCCGGTTGTCCGGAGCCGGAACGGCTCTGACTTTCCAACTACCAGCATTGTTTCGGCAGCGCCCCTCAGTGCAGAAGACCTCCACTTGTTCATACGCGCGCTGGCGGAAGTAATCTTGGACTGCCTTGTCTGCGCCATTCGCGTCGCCGATGATAACGGGCAACTGTTTTCTGATGATTTCATCGAGGCGTCGTTTTACCTGCGCGTCAAGCCGCGACACCCGCCTGGACCCACCGATGAAGACTCTCATCATGACCGTCTCCGCGTACGCGTGAGGGCGAGCGCATGGACCGCTGCGGCCTTCCCCTCAGCACCCAGAACCTTTGCCACGGCGTTCATCGTCGCGCCCGACCGATACAAATCATCAAACAGCAGAATCGACTGATCACCGATGACGGCTGAATCTGCCCCAAAAGCTCCATCGAGCACCTTCGCCCTCTCAGTATAATCATAAACGTTTTTGAGCTGCGGGGTCCGTCTTATCTTTGTCACCGCATCATAGTCGACAGCAAGCCTCAATCGCTTGCCCAAAGCGTCAGCCAGCAAGAAAACGGGTTGCTCTCTCCGTCCCGTGTTCGAGGGCGGAACCGGAACGATCATTGTGGGCCGCAGCTTCCAGGTCAACTCGACATAATCGGCAACCACCTCCACGATCTCGCCAACCACAGTGCGGTCAGAGCGAGACTTCAGGCGAAACAGCAACTCTCCTAAAACAGTGCGCACCGTATCGAACACCGGATGACCAAACTCGTTATACCCGATGCAGGTGCTGGAAACCGTGTGGTAATCCAGTGCGTAGCCATCAAGCCACGCACCCCGAATCGCTATCGGATGAATTGCCACCAATGTCTGTTTCCTTTCGGGGGCGCTTTGGACCCTCGGACAAGCTGCAAATATAAATTTCTATAAGTCACCTTCCGGCTGCGAGCCTATGCTAAGAGGTCACTAATGTCATTAAACCATTGGAGTAAGTCGCCTTCGGGATCGATCTGGTTCAGCAATGCAGTGTTCATATGCCTTGTCGCGATTGAACAGAGAATGTGCTTGGCGCGTCTTTCCTTTTCTTCCCTCTTATCGTCTGGCAGTTGACCCCAAGGCAAGCCACCCCCCGATGCTTCGTGCACCAACCGGGCAACCTGTTGGGCAACGTCGTCGAAAGGCCCGAAGTTCCCGGCAATCGGCACATTAATTCCATTTTGCTGATATGCAGCTATGATCGAATCCCTGTGGAGGTAGTTTTCCATTTCCTTTTTCAGGGTCGAACGTGCTCGGCAGGTTGGGCGCGCATTAACTGCGTCGATGTGAGCCTGATATTTCGGAGGAGTTGTCGGTGCGACATCCCTGTCACAAAGATGAAACTCTCGATGGTTAAGGGGCTCCAACCGGGAGGACCAACAGGCGAGATTTGACCCGCTCATAGGGAAAAAATGATTTCGCCGTTCTCCACCTCTCGAAGCGTCATCGCTGTCAGGGTTGTTATCGTTCAGAAACAAGTCCAGAGCTTCCATGACGGTCGACTTGCCGGAATCGTTCCTGCCAATGAGAGCGGTTATGTCGTCGAAGTCGATTGACGTCTCGCTTTGATAGCATCTGAAATTCCTCAATCGCAATCGCTTGAGTTTCATGTGCCCTTTCATTAGTCCAGAATGCAGTCGCTCATTTAGATCCCATTCCAGTAAATGGGCGTGGCGTATTACCAGGAATATACCTCCCGACTCTTATAGACCCAACTTACTAACAAGGCAAGCGGGCTCGCGCGTCAGACTCCGCTCTGTTGTGATCCGCTATCTCGCCCTTGCACTATCTAATTCTGACGGCAAACAGCGGTCGGAATCTACGTGATTCGTTTGCGTCTTCGGAGGGGGCGGATCAGGACCTCGGTGGGGATACTCAGCGTTTGGTTAAGCCGCCGGATGATAGCGAACGATAGGGCTCGGTCCCGGCGAAAGGACTCTGTGAACTCGCGTCCGACTGCCGATCAGGCCAATCAGCGCAATCTTGTCCGCCGCCCTCCTCTAGGCGGAAGTTGATCGCCTCGACGGAACCGGGAACATTCATGCTTCTCGCCGAGACGCCCGGGGATAACCCATATTGATGCAAAACTCCCTACGCGTAGAAGTGGTCACCCTGACTGGATCGCCGAGGTACCTTCACGCGATGGACAAGCTCCTTGCGAAACGGCGACGGCTCGTAAGTTGCCCCACTGCCAACTGCCCCGTTCTTCTAAGAACCGGTCCCGAGTCGCAACGCAATGGGAGCGCGAGGTCCCGCCCAGCGCACGATGGTGAGAAAGGACAACATATTCCCGCTGACACCAAATATACTCTTGACCTCTGCCTCATACAACTGGCTGCCGGGTTTAGAGTGCTCGGCGCGTGGTTGCCCCGACCCTCCCGCGCAGGCACTCAGCAAAACGCAGAGCAGGTTCACCATAAGCCCTCCGGGCAGCCGCCGCAAAGGGAAACTCGGAAAAAGGGATCCCACCAATGCTGAGCTTAGCTCGCAGCGATTTCACGACACGCGGCATCACGCCATCACTGAGCTTGCCGAGACAGCCGCCAGTGACCAAGTAATACGTTCGATTGCGGGGCACGTCTCCCAGAAGATGCTGGAGCACTACTCTCACCTGCGATTGGAAGCCAAGTGGCGGGCTTTAGACGCACTTGCCACAACGCGGGCAGAGAGTCCGAATCAAGGAACTCTTGAGGGGGTGTACGTCACACGAAACGTCACAAAAGAGGCTGTTTCAGGAGACTTGCATCCGCAAGTCATTCAAAAAGCTGGCGGGGACGAGGGGACTCGAACCCCCGACCTCATGCGTGACAGGCACCATAATCAAGGGTATCTCGTTGATGTTGCGGCACGGTTGGCAACGGTAAGTCATTCGAAAGCACCATCGGAACGCTCAAGTTGGACTGATTTTGGACTCGTTCCACAGTTGTTACTCCCCGCAAAATGTGTGCCCATATCGAACTCGCTGGAGGTGGAAGTCATCCCCACCCAACCGGAGCTCTGCGGCAACAGGTGCGAGGGCTCTGGGGATAAGCGCTACTGATTCGCGGATCAGTGAAGGATTGCGCTCGGGGCCATGCTTTCTGCTCTTGCGGTGAGTGTTGGTAAGATTTGTGTGCCCGTAGTGTGCCGAGAAGCGCCCATGTCTGAATTACCGCTCCGATCATCAGAGTGCCAGCGGCCCCTCTCGGCCTGCGGCTGCCAGCCTTCTCACCGCCTGGGCTGAGCGGTCGAATTGCCAACCATCTGCCGGTTTTTGCGCGGTTAACGCTAAAAATCACGGTCGGTGTGATGTGCGAGGCCCTGAATCTCATCGTGAGTGCGGCGAATGGCACAGGTGAGTTCACCCTTCGTGCCCGCCAGTTTCAGGCTTCCCAAGTCATTTTCGTGGGCCTGCCGGGTCTGCGCGGCCTGTTTGCCGTTCCGTTACTGAAGCCAATTGCGCTTTCGTCGCATGACGACCTCGGCCCCTGGCCGGAGTAGCCTACGCCTTACCTGAATCCCTCAATCATTGTTCTCAATTTAACGCGGCCGACATCCCTAGTACTGCAATCGCGGCGATCAATACAATCAACCCAGCTCCCATCCAAGTCCATTCGTGGCGGCTGGAGTTTTTCCATTCACCTGCAAGGATGCCACACACATTTGCAGTAAGCAGTCCTACCGAGAGGCTGAGCGGCCAGCCGATGGCCGGTCCCAATTTGCCGAGCTTCGGCGCCGCGGCGCCGTAAACGAAAATGCTTCCGCCCCAGAGCAAGCCCATGAGGATCGTCAGCGCGTAGAACGAGCCGGCTTGCGACTCTCTATATTTCCGCCATGTGCGGTTCCTCTTGAAGAGGTAAGCGCAGAAAACAAGGTTAGAGACCGCACCGCCGGAAAGCATCAGCAGCCAAACTAGATTTGATCCAGCAAATGCGCTATTCCCGAAGCGGATTGTAGACCGAACGATCCCCTGAGCCGAGCTATAGCCGATATTGAAGACGGCAGAAAGAATTCCCGAGCCCGCGCAGAGCAACAAGCCAATCCAGAATGGCCGAGCCTTGCCGACCATCTTCCGCTGTGCGTCTTCGTTCTGGTGCCGCCGCTCTTTCAGCTTCCCTGCGTAACCACAGAAGCCAATCCCAATGAGCGCCACCGCGGTCCCTACCATGATGGCCTCGCCTTGCCTCTCGAAGAGTTTCCCCGGAGCCAGCACAAACATCGGCAAGAGCGAGCCCAACGAAGCGCTGATCGCCAGGACAAACGTGTTGCCCAGTGAAATGCCGATGGCGCTCACGCCCTGGCCAAACATGATGGCGCCGAACCCCCACGCGAAACCGGTGACCAGTGCGATGCCAAGGGCGCGAGTTGGGGCAGCCATCAGGGCTTCGCGCAGGTGTGAAACCGAAATGGCCGCAATGACCACGGGCATTAAGAGGCAGGACACCACGATGAATAGCGCCCATACATTTTCCCACGACCATCTTCCCAGGTATCGCATGGGCAGCGTGAAGGTCCCATTCATCAATCCGGATACGAGTGCGAGCCCCAAACCCGCCATGAGTGCTGAAGAAGTTGGGTTCATAAGTGTGTCTGAGCGCGAAATTCCGTTGCTTTTCAGCTTCAAAGCCCGAAGATACTCTTGATAGTCCCGATAGAGAACCACGGTCGGCGCGCTACGCTCGGTGCAGGCCCCAACTCTTGAGCCACGCGACGTAGGACGTATACAGGCACGTTGATGCGGGAGTGCCGCAGAAAGCTGTTGATCCAGGCTTGTTCATCATGCCCTGATACTGGTACACCAGAATCTTCTCGACCCACGGCGAGACGGCTTCCAACTGGCGGAGGACGCGCGAAAAAGGCGCGGGGAGCAGCGCGCTCTTATAAACGGTTCCCTCACACCTGAAGATCTCGACGTCCGCCCAAATCTCCGAGCGCCGCGACCGGTCGT
The DNA here is from genome assembly GCA_020072925.1 of Terriglobia bacterium. Lineage (GTDB taxonomy): Bacteria > Acidobacteriota > Terriglobia > UBA7540 > UBA7540 > JAIQGA01. Next base: position 16,292 of record JAIQGA010000092.1, read on the forward strand.
GCGCCTTTCTCAGCCTTTCATAAAAACGCGGCGTTTCTTCGACCGTGGACTTTCGCACTCCCACCTCGTCCTGATAGGCGATGATGTCCACATCGAGCGAGTCCAGTTGCCGTACGTATTTGTCATCCGGAACGGCGACGCGCGTTCCGTAGGGCGCGATCAGAATTTTCGCCTTGGGCGTCAACCGCCGGGCCAGCCGAGAGCAGGTGTTAACGTAATGAATAAACTCCTCGGCATAGTACTGGTTGATGGATGCCTCATTCGGCCAGTACCAGCCATAAAAGCTCGGGTGGTGGCTGTACAGCTGCGTAAGCTCCTCGATGGCCTGTAGGCGCTTGCGGGCGGCCACCGGATCCGTAACGATGTGCGGGCTCTCCCAGTCGCCGTAGAAACCGTCACCTACAAAGAACCTGACTCCGTGCTTGTCTGCAGCCGAAAGCACCGCTTCCATCGGGTCGGCGCAGGCCAGCCGCCACGGCGCGAAGATCTTTGTGGGGAAAAACGCCCGGTAATAGAGCGCGGTTTCCATTAGCACGAGGTATTTCATCCCCACGTCCGCGATCTCTTTCACCTTTTCTTCCCACTGGCGGGAACTGAAGCAGACGCACTCAGGATTCCAGTCCACGCCTTCAACGGTCGCGTGATGCTGGAATTCAAACCAGCTTCCTGAAATGGGTTTGATGCTTCGAGAGGCCTCTGACTGCCCAGGGCCTTGCGTAATTGATTCCAACGCGGTCCCGCTCGCCGCTAGAGTGTAAAGAAAATCGCGCCGGTTCAATTTTGTCATTGTGTCGCCCTCCGTTTGATATGGGGGCTTGTCCACTCTCGGCTAGAAGCGAAGGGTTTAGGGGCTGTCGATTGGAAATCGACTACCGTCAATGACCTGCGCGCCTTCTTGTTCATCGCAGGCCGCAGCGATTACCAGCAGAAGGCAACAAATCAGCGCTCCTCGGACGTCTGCGGTCCCCACGGTCAAAGCGATTCCCCTTCTAGCCGAGCCCCTTCCTAATTCAGTATAACTTGCAGACTAAAGAGTGTTTACTCGCTTGTCGCTGTAAAGCTCGAGAAGCCGCACTGATTGTTCACGCCAGTGGCCCCCTCGAGATAAAAACCGATGCCAGGATTACCGGTTTTGAAAAGATAGTCTTTGGCTTGAACGATCTGTACGCCATTCTTGTAGACTGTGATCACATCCCCTTTGATGGTCGCCTTGACCTCGTCTCCGTCTGCCACTCCATACTGTGAGCCTTTAGTCTCCTTGAGCATCATAAAGGCCCCGAGGATTCCGTCCCATCGGGCGATATTGCAGTACGCCTCAGGGCTTTTGGAGCAGCGAAACATGATTTCATAGCCCGTGGCGTTGTGCGGGGAAATCGAGCTTCGCAAGCGCAGTTCCACTTCCTGAAACACATGGTCGTTGTCCTTGTTCGTTCTGTGGACCGTCGCTTGGGCTGTTTGGTTGGGCCCCCATTTGCCCGTCAAGATGGCGGTGGGGTCGTCGTATTTATCCGGTTCCGGCCGATTTCCG
>JAIQGA010000093.1 GCA_020072925.1 Terriglobia bacterium
GCCCTTGGCGTAAATGGCGTGCTTGCCGTGGGTTTTGTACCACTCGGCTACGCTGGCATTCTTATACATGTTCTCGAGGATCTTCCGCCAGCCGATGCCGGTGTTGTACGCGCAGTAGGAAATCTCGCCCTGCTGCGTGGCGTAAGGAATGATGCACATCTCGGTGCGGCGGAAATCGTAGTTGAAGAGATCCTGGAACCACATGCCGGCGATGAAGAGGAAGTTCCAGGGATCGGAGCGGCGCTTCAGGGCGTCGTCGAGCGTGCGGTCGGGGTCGGAGGCGCCGTACTTCTTGCGCGCCCGCGACTCGCCGGTCAGCGCGAAGGACTTGTCGAACTTCTTCAGCAGGTCGATGAGCGCCAGGCTCTTGGGCGCCCGCATGGGTTTGTAGTTTTTGAGGAGCGCCAGGCCCATCACGAAATTTGAAAAAACCTTGCCGCGCCCGGCGTCGGTGATGCCCTGCATGTCTTTTACGAGCTGCGGAATGTCGAGGAATTGCGGCACCGGCGCCCATTCCTTGGTTTCCTTGTTGATCATCAACGCCGTGCCCACGCCGCAGTTGGGATGGCAACCGCAACTCACCTGTCCCCACTGCGCCTCGGGGCCGTGCACCAGGTCGGCGAAATCCGCGAAAGCGCCCATCAGCGAGATGGGGAACCAATCGCGCGTGGGCTCGGTAATGCCCGTCTGCTTCTTCACGTCGTTCGCCAGGTGCGAAAGCGTGTAGCGCTGGCGCAGCCGCCGCTGCGGTGTGATGTCCTCGTCGCGGCCGGTGAACGAGACCGGCTGGAAGGCCACGAAGGCGATCTTCTTGGGATTCTCGCGCGCGAAGTTCACAATCGGGCCGACCTGATCGTTGTTCAGGTTGTTGACGAGGGTGGTCACCAGGATGATCTCGATGCCCGCTTCATGCATGTTGTCGATGGCGCGCAGCTTCACGTCGAACAGGTTGCCGACCTGACGATGGCTGTTGGCGTCGTTGCCGATGCCGTCGAACTGCAGGTAGGCGTAGCGCAGCCCCGCTTCGAAAGCCCGCTGGCAATAATCCTTGCTCTTCGCGAACTCGATGCCGTTGGTCGCCGCCTGCACGCTGTTGTAACCCAGCTTGCGCGCGTAGCGGACCGCGTCGATAAAGTAGGGCGACATGGTGGGCTCGCCCCCCGAAAACTGCACGGACATCTGGCGGCGCGGCTTGATCTTGATGGCGTTGTCGAGAATCTCCTTAATGTCTTCCCAGGAGAGCTCATGGACGAACCCCACCTGGTTCGCGTCCATGAAGCAGGGGTCGCACATCATGTTGCACCGGTTGGTGAGGTCCACCGTCAGGACCGACCCGCGGCCGTGCTTGATGGAGCTCGATCCGTGGTTGTGCAGCCCTTCGTCGTTGTGGGCGCGGATATCGCGGCCGGGGAAATTCTTTTCCACCCAGGCCAGGAATCGGGAGTCCACAGCCATCATGTCTTCGAAGTGGCCGTGGACGGGGCAATCCTTCACCATCCAGACTTGTCCGTCACGCTCGACGATGTTGGCCTTGATCTCGCCGACTTTTTCGGAAAGCAGCGTTTGCCAGTTTTGTTCGCCGTTGATGATCCGCGCGCGTGCTTCCTTCACGCACTCGGGGCAGAGCGAATCGGTCTGACGCGGCCAGCCCAGTTGCGGCTTGGTCTTCTGCCAGGATTTCAGAAGAGGCTTGTCCGACCACTTGGGCGTGAACGTCGGCCTCGGACGGTACTTGTTGAAGAACTGGATCGTGTCGAAGAGCATTCCCGCCGTGGAACTGGCGGCTTGATCAACGTACTTCATCAGCCGTTGACCCTTGATTCTTGGCATAGTGGTTTTCCCTCTCTCCTCGGAATGACCAACCCCGCTCTCCCCGGAGGGCAGTGGGTTTGCCGGATCGGAACTTGAATGGGACTGTTCTGCCCGAAATCGGAATCGACTGGCGCGAAGCGCGTAGTCAGCGCCGAGGGCTCAAATGAGAAATGCCCTTTGAAATGGGAATTCCTTCAACCCAGATTCGAGCCCCAAACCGGCCTTCGAAAATTTGCCTTTTGGCAGATTCCCGCACAACTTCAAGCCGTACGTCTTGCGCTGGGAATGCTAAGATAATAAGGGAGTTGAGGTTAAGGACTTTCGGCTGAATGGTTGTTTTGGTAGGTTGTACAGTACAAAATGTCCGGTGAATGGTCTCCTGCAATCTACTTGAAAATCAATATGTTGGCTGAATATGTGGGAGTTGTCCTGCCAGATCTCGGCTGTTTACTTGCGCCCTGTCACTTTCCTTTCATGGCCGTGTCGGCGCGATTCTGGCCCCTCAACCCCAGCGTTCCAGCCTGTCTGGGCGGGGCTCCTTACATTACCGGCCTGCCCAATCAATGGAGGGCTCGCGGTTTTCCCTGTTAAGCTATGATGTTGCTGTGGATCTCCCCGCCATCATCAAGCAACGCGCCCTGGAGATTGGTTTCGACCTCGCAGGCATTGCGCCTCTAGGAGCGTGGCGCGACTTGGAATTCTCACGCCGGTGGGTCGAGCAGGGCCGGGGCGGCGAGATGCGTTACCTCGCCAACCCCAAGCGCGATGACCCCCATCTTATCCTGCCTTCGGTCCAGTCGGTGATCTGCGTGGGGCTCGTCTACAATGCGCCGCTGCCGTACTCGACAGAAGTCGGAAAGAAGTCGCCAGTGGTCAGCGGTCAGTCGTCAGTTGCTGAGAACAGCAAACTAAAGGGCACGGACATTGAACGACGGACAACGGACCACGGACCACTGACCACGGACAATGGAGGCGCCCCAGCGTGCGCCTGGATATCGCGGTACGCCTGGGGCCAGGACTACCACGAAGTAATGCGCGCGAGGCTGGAGGCGCTGCGGGCGGTGGTGGCAGAACTCGCGCCCAGTGCGGAGACGCGCGTGTACGTCGACACCGGCCCCATTGTCGAGCGCGCTTTTGCGCGCCTTTCCGGCATCGGCTGGGCGGCCAAGAACACCTGCCTCATCAACGAGCGCCAAGGCTCCTGGTTTTTCCTGGGCGTGATGCTCACCAGCCTCGCGCTCGAGCCCGACTTGCCCGCGCCCGACCGTTGTGGCTCCTGCACCGTGTGCCTCGAGGCTTGCCCAACCGGCGCGCTCATCGAACCCTACGTCATGGACGCCTCGCGCTGCATCGCGTATTTCAACATCGAGCTCAAGGGCTCCATTCCGGAGGAGTTCCGTCCAGCCATTGGTATGAACGTATTCGGCTGCGACATCTGCCAGGATGTGTGTCCGTGGAATTCGAAAGGAAGTCGTCAGTTGTCAGTCCTCAGTAGTCAGTCGGAGACAGAAACAAGGAGTCAGGAGGCAGAAGACAGAAGGCAGAATGAAAAGCGTCCGCTGCCCGTAGTCAGTGGTCAGTTGCAGCCGGCCAGCGATCAGCTTTCGGCCGTCAGCAGAAAGTCGCGGCGGAAAGCCGCCACCACAACGCAGCGGGAATTCCAACCTCTTTGGATTGAGAAAAGGAAGCAGCCCTCGGCAGTGCTTCAGCGAACAGAAGGCAACGGACAACTGACCCCGAACGCCGGACGACCGACCAGTGACTCCGGACTCCGGACAACGAACAACGAACAACTGACCATGGACCCCGGACCCCGGACAACTGACCACGGACAACTGACAACTGACAACGGACCGCCGGCTGGCGAGCGAGTTTCGAGTTTCGAATTTCGAGTTTCGAATTCCCGGTTTCCATTTTCCAGTTTCCAATTTCCAGTTTCTCTGTTCCATCCGCCGTTGGAAGCTCTCGCTTTACTTTCGGAGGACGACTTCCGCCGCCTTTTCGCGCATTCTCCCCTCAAGCGAGTAAAGTACCGCGGCTGGCTGCGCAACCTCTGCGTGGCGATGGGCAATTCCGGCGACCGGCGGTTCGTGCGCTGGCTTGAGCGCGCCGTCCAGCATCCCGACCCCATCGTCCGCGAGCACGCCACATGGGCACTCCAACGGCTAAGCCGAGAATGACCTATTGCGCTCGAAGCTTAGGTTATGATGTGCGAGCGTAGAATCGCCATGCGCCGAGGCGCGCACTCAAGCAGATGAAACTACCCAACGGAGGACGGGCTGTAGTTGATATCGCGAAACTCCGTGAATACTGTCTCAACCCGAATCATCCCAGTGGGCGCCGCAAGGCACGTGTCTTTGCCTCGGCCTTAGGGTTAGCGCGGGGTGAAGCCGACTTGCTCCGCGAAGCCCTCTTGCTTGCTGCCTTGGAATCGGACGTAACGGAGGGGGAGAGAGACGACTACGGCAGAAGATATGTATTAGATTTCCAGATGGTTGGTCCCGCGGGGCAAGCAACGGTCAGAAGCAGTTGGATCGTATTGAAGGGGGAAGACGTCCCTCGCCTCACCAGTTGTTATGTCCTATAATGGAAGCGTTATGAGCACCCTCAAGCCTTTTGACCTTGTTGCCTTGCTCGAAGACTTGCCTTCGCGGGGCTTGCTGCGGGGCCAAGTGGGAACTGTTGTGGAAGCGTTGGCGCCGGACGTGTTCGAGGTCGAATTCAGTGACAATGAAGGCCGCACCTATGCCTCCCTCGCGCTACGTACCGACCAGTTGATGGCCCTACACCACAGGCCGGTTGAAGTGAGCTAATTGTTCAACCTTGGTTCGCTCTCCTTAGAATCACCCTGCAACTTCCTCTCCTCCGGGAAACTGTAAGTGCACAGCGGAGCGAAGCCGAAGCCCGGCGCGAAGGCCGGGCTTCGGTGATTCGGGTGCATACTCATCGATCTGGGCGATTTCCTCTTACTTCGCGCCGGCGAAGCGTTTCTCGATCTCGCGCCAATTCAGGGTATTCCACCAAGCCGCCAGGTACTCATTGCGGCGGTTCTGGTACTTCAGGTAGTAGGCATGCTCCCAGACGTCGACGCCCATGATGGGGTACTTGCCTTCCATCACCGGGCTATCCTGGTTGGCGGTCGAGTAGATTTCGAGCTTGCCGTTCTGGCTCACCAGCCATGCCCAGCCGGAGCCGAAGCGACCCATGCCCCCCTCAGTCAGCTTCTGCTTGAATTGCTCGAAACCGCCGAAGGTGCCCTTGATGGCCTCGGCGAGCTTGCCAGTGGGCTCGCCACCGGCCTTGGGCCCCATGATCTCCCAGAACATCGTATGGTTGATATGCCCGCCGGCGTTGTTGCGAACCGCCGTGCGGATTTTCTCCGGAACAACGGCACAACTATTGGCCAGCAGTTCCTCAAGTGTCTTGTTTCCAAGTTCGGGCGCTGACTCGAGCGCCTTGTTCAGATTCGTGACGTAGGCATTGTGGTGTTTGCCATGATGGATTTCCATCGTCGTCTTGTCAATATACGGTTCCAAAGCGTCGAATGCATACGGCAGCGGTGGCAGCGTGAATGGCATTACTCCTCCCTTTGACGCAACATTGAAATTCCCATAAAAATCTCCCCAAGATAAGAATTTCCCGCCTTCCGTTCCGGAAGGCCTCATCCTGGGCGGCTTGGTGCGGCCCGGCGCGGAGAAAGATGCCCCCGAGTCCGCCTGCGGTTCAGAAAATCAGTTGTAGCTCAATACAGCCCTGCGCTCGCCCGGAAGAGGAACAAACCTCGTCGCGGGCTCACCTCTCGCACACCTTCTGGTGACGCTGTTATTGTATCACACCCCGATACGCCGGGCGCGGGCCTCACTTCTGTAGCGGCGCTCTATGAGCGCCGTAGCACGAGCGCCTCGGTCGTGGAGGTAGGGGAGCACCTTTATGGTGCTCCCGCCCCGGCAGATGAACGGGAGGGCCGTGAAGGCCCTCCCCTACCGCCGCAGTTTGCAGTTCAGGATTCTCGAGGATCGGTTTTCGGCGCCAGGCTTTCCAGTGTGGTCCTGTCCAGCACGATGGTGCGAGTGGGAAACGGCATGTCGATGCCTTCCTGCTGGAAACGCTCCAGGATGCGTTTGCGCAGCTCGCTTTGCACGAGGTACTGATCCACAAACTTGCGGACCTGCACCGAGAGGGTGAAATCCAGCGAAGAATCTCCGAACCCCGGAATGAACCGCACGCTCGGGTCGGGATAAGTGAGCAGGCCTTCCAGGTTGTCGCGGCCCGCTTGCCGCGCGACCTCGAGCAGGATCCGCTCCACGCGCGTGGCGTCGTTCCCGTAACTGACGCTGACCGGGATGCTCAGCGACATGCGGTCTTCGGGCATCGAATAATTCGTGATCACCGCCTTGGCAAGTGTGGAATTCGGGATGACGACGAGATTATTCCCGAGGGTCCGCAAGGTGGTGGAGCGCCAGCCAATCCGCAACACGTAGCCCTCCTGCCCCGAATCCAGCTTGATGTAGTCGCCCACCGAAACGGGCTGGTCCACCAGCAGATACAAGCCCGAGAAGAAATTGCTGAGCGTCTCTTGCAGAGCCAGCGCCACGGCCACGCTGCCCACGCCCAGCGTGGTCCATACCGCGGTCAGGGAAATGCCGAGGTTTTCGAGGAAGATGATGGTCGCCAGCAGCGCGAAGATTGCCCGGACCACAAACGACGCGGGCTGCGTGACGCGCTCGAGTGAAGGGTTCGTCTGGCTGACCCGCCGCAAGAAGAGGATCAGGATCTTGGCGGGAAAATAGAAGATCACCAGGAGAACAAGAGCCAGAATCAGCTTGCTGCCGATGATTTCGTACCGCCGGGGGAGGGTCAGGGATTCCAGCCCGCCGTAAACCGCCGTCAGCACCAGGAGGGGAATCGGCATGGACTCGAGCAGCGCGAAGAAAAGTTCGCCCCAGGTCCCGCGGAATTTCTTGGTCCAATGGTGGAGGAAGCGATTCAGCGCGAAGCCCGCCACCAGTCCCGCGAAAACCAGGATGCCGAACACAATGGTGTAAAAAACGCTGGGGGCAAGATGCGACGCGCGCGCCAGGTTTTCCAGCATGGTTGTTGTCTCCTCGAGCGGCCGGAACAGCCCCCAAGATACCTTGCCCGAGGCGTCTTCCGCAATTGGTTGTGTCACCGTGAGCTTGGCCGGTGCTGCTAAAATGACCACTTTGCCAGTCGCCTATGGACACCCTCCTGCGCCCGACAATGCGCGCACTCGACCGGTTGAAGATTGCCGGCGGAAAACAGCCCACGGTCCTGCACGCGCCGTACACGCGCGACATGGCGCACATCATTTCCGCGCAATTCCTGGAAGACCCGGAGCGCTTCTACTTTCGTCCCGAGCCTGCCTCCGACGTTCGTGTGATCCGCAAGCGAAAATTCTTCGGGCGGCCGCTCACGGAAATTGCCTTCTCGAGCCCGGTGCGCACGCGCTGGCCCGAAAACAATACCTGCTACGCGTATCATCTTCGCCTCGGCGACGGCCGGCCGCACCCCGCGATGCTCATCCTGCATGGCTGGGGACGGAAATCGCTCGCCATCGAATTCTGGCGCATTGGCCTCCGCTTCGCGCGGCACGGGATCGAGAGCTTGTTCCTGGTGATGCCGTTTCACCTGCGGCGCGCGCCGCCGGGAAGCTGGAGCGGCGAATACATGGTTTCCGGTGACGTGGTGCGCACCGCCGAGAGTTTTCAGCAAACGGTCGCCGAAGTGCGCGCGATTCTGCCGTGGCTACGCGCCATCTCGCCCCGCGTCGGATTCTTCGGGATGAGCCTGGGCGGAATCATCGGACATTTGGCAATGACTGTAGAGCCGTTCGCGGCGGGAATCACCATGCTCGCCGGTGACAACAGCGCCGGCGTCACTTGGGAGGGACGCATGACGCGCTACGTCCGCCGCGACATCGAGCGTGCGGGCATCGATCGTCCGGAACTTGAAACAATCTGGGCGGTCACCAACCCCACGCTGCTCGCCCCTCACAACAAGGTCAAGAACCTGCTGATGATGGCCGGCAAGTTTGATGAGATTGTGCTGCCCAAGTTCACGCTGGAGCTCTGGGAGGCGCTCGGCCGCCCTCGGCTCGAGTGGTTTCCCTGCGCACATTACACCTCGTTCTTTTATTTGGGGCGCATGACAGACGTTGCCGCGCACTTCTTCCTGGCGCATGCAGCACCCTGAGGTCCTTTCATGCGCGCCCCGTGAGCCGCTGCGGGCCTGCGACAAATTCGACGAGGAATTTGAGTTGCCAAGGCGGTTCTGCCCGCGTATCATCCGTCCGGTCGTGAGGGGGCATGCACCCTCCCTTTCGAACCCGGCATCCAATGAACGAGCGTAGAGCTCACGGTGTCATCGTTGCTTCGCAGATGGGCGAGTTTTCGGTCGCGTGAGAATGGAGCTGGAGAGATCGTGACTCGATCACGATAGTAATAAAGCTGAAGGTTTGAGGTTTCGGACCCGCCGGAGCGAGAAGGCCGCTCCGGAATTCAACCCGAGGTTCGTGGGCGATGGCCAAAAACAAACAATCGATCGACTTTGACGAGCTGCCAATCCTGCCCGTTCGCGATACGGTGCTGTTCCCGAACGCGATTTTGCCGCTGACCGTGGGCCGGGACAGTTCGCTGCGGCTGATCAACGACTTGAAAGAAAACGAAAAGTTCATCGGTGTGGTGGCGCAGCGCGATCCGCGTGTCGACAACCCGCAACCCGTCGACCTCTACCACATCGGCACCGTGGCGTTCGTGCACAAAGTCATCAAGCTCCCGAGCCAGAGCCTGTTCATTTTCGTTGAAGGGTTGCAACGCATTGCGGTAGACGAAGTGATTCAGACCGAGCCTTTCCTTCGCGCGAAGGCTAAACCCCTGACCGACGTCGTGCCCACCGAAAAGCAGTCGGAGTTTGAGGCGCTGGTGCGCAGCGTGACCTCGCTCTTCCAGCAGGTCGTGCAGCTTTCGCCTACGCTTTCCGACGACCTCCAGACGGTGGTCATGAATATCGATGACCCCAGCCGGCTGGCGGATTTCATCGCCGCCAATCTGCCCTCGCTCTCCAGTACGGAAAAGCAGGAACTGCTCGAGAGCCTGGAGCTGAAAGTTCGCCTGGAGCGCCTGAACCGGCAACTGGTGCGGGAAGTGGAAGTCCTGCAATTGCGCTCCAAGATCCAGTCCGACGTGCAGGACCAGGTGACGCAGAGCCAGCGCGAGTATTACCTGCGCGAGCAGATGAAGGCCATCCAGAAAGAGCTGGGCGAGGCCGACGAGCAGCAGGAAATCGAAGAGCTGCGCAAAAAGATCGACGCCGCGGGGATGACCGAGGAAGCCAAGAAAGAAGCCCATCGCGAGCTGGGGCGGTTGGCGAAGATGTCTCCCGCCGCGGCCGACTATCACGTCACGCGCACGTACCTCGAGTGGCTGGTGGCGCTCCCCTGGACCAAGGTCAGCGATTTCAAAGTGGACATCCACAAGGCCAAGACCATCCTGGACGAGGACCACTGGGACCTCGAGAAGGTCAAAGACCGCATCCTGGATTACCTCGCCGTGCTGCAACTGAAACCGCAGCTCAAGGGCCCGATCCTGTGTTTCGTGGGACCGCCGGGCGTGGGCAAGACCTCGTTGGGCAAATCCATCGCGCGGGCGCTCGACCGCAAGTTCGTGCGCATGTCGCTGGGCGGCATTCACGACGAGGCGGAAATCCGCGGCCACCGGCGCACGTACATCGGCGCGCTGCCCGGCCAGATCATTCAGGGCATTCGCCGCGCCGAAACGCGCGACCCCATTTTCATGCTCGACGAAGTGGACAAGATCGGGCGCGATTTCCGCGGCGATCCCTCGTCCGCGCTGCTCGAGGTGCTCGACCCCGAGCAGAACTCGCACTTCCGCGACAACTACCTCGACGTGCAGTTCGACCTTTCCAAGGTGCTGTTCATCTGCACGGCGAATGTGTTCGACACCATTCCGCCGCCGCTCCTCGACCGCATGGAAGTGCTCGAGTTGCAGGGTTACAGCGAGGAGGAGAAGATCCAGATTGCCGTCCGCCACCTGATTCCCAAGCAGATCGACGAGCACGGGCTGAAGGTGCCGGACCAGATCGAGTTCCAGCGCGACGCGCTCGCGCACATCATCCGCCACTACACGCGCGAAGCGGGCGTGCGCAACCTGGAGCGCGAGATCGCCACGGTGTGCCGCAAGCAGGCGCGCAAGATCGCCGAAGGCTCGACGGAAAAACTTCTGACCACGCCCGACAACCTCCGCGACTTTCTGGGGATTCCGCGCTTCCGGCCGGAGACCGAGATCATCGAGCGCACGCGCCAGCCGGGCGTCGTGGTCGGCCTGGCGTGGACGCCCACGGGCGGCGACATCCTCTTCATCGAAGCGAACGTGATGAAAGGCGGCAAGGGTTTCACCATGACCGGGCATGTCGGCCAGGTGATGCAGGAATCCATGCAGGCTGCGCTGGCGTGGGTGCGCAGCCACGCCGTGGATTACGATATCGATCCGGAGTTCTTCCAGTCGAAGGACATCCACATCCACGTGCCCTCGGGCGCCATTCCCAAGGACGGACCTTCCGCGGGCGTGACGATGGTGGCGGCGCTGGTCTCGGCGCTGGCGCGCCGGCCTTCACGCGAGCGCGTCGCCATGACCGGCGAGATCACGCTGAGCGGCCAGGTGCTGCCCGTGGGCGGCATCAAGGAGAAGGTGCTCGCCGCCAAGCGCGCCGGCGTCAAGGAAATCGTCCTTCCCGCGGATAACGAGCCAAACGTTCACGAGGACTTGAACCCCGAGATGCTCGAGGGCCTGCAACTCCACTACGTCAAGACCATCCAGGAAGTCATTGACCTGGTTCTCGAAAAAGAGCCCGTGTCCGTCGAGACCGGCAAGCCCGTCCGCGACGTCGCCCTTACCCCCGCCGCCGCAGGCTCACCGAACTGAGCGGCCCGCGAGTATCCTGCGCCCACCCTGCCCCTTATTTCCGGGCGGAGTCGTATTGGTCCGCCGGTCTTGTTCCCTGGGAAAAATCGCGGGAGGAGCCGGAGTGTTTTTTAGGTGGGTCTTTGCCCCGGCTCTCCCGGTCCTGCGTGTAACTGCCCCCCGTAAGGGGGTGGGTAGTGGCTAAGTCAGTTGTGGTCTGTTCTGGCCGTATGATGCCACAAGTAGGTCAATAGTTGCAAAAAAAATGTAAGGGCCGAGTCGCGCTCAATCCATCGGGTACAGGCTGCAACCTCCGTCGACGAGCAGGGTGGTGCCCGTCATGTAATCCGAGGCGTCGGAGCAAAGGAACAGGAACGCGTCGGCCACCGATTCCGGGGGCTGCATGAACCCCAGCGGAATGGCTTTCTCGGCGCGCCGGCGATAGTCCGGCTCGGTGTCCCATTGCCGCTTGGCCATGCCCACGGCCACGATGCCGGGGGCGATGGAATTCACCCGAATCCCTTTGGCGGCTAGTTCCCGAGCCATGCCGCGCATCAGCATCTTCATCCCGCTCTTGGTCACGTTGTAGGGCGTGATATCCGGCCAGGGCGTGTCCTGAACCCAGGAGGACGTGAAGACAATCTTCCCCTTCACGCCTTGCTCAATCATGGCGCGCGCCGCGGCCTGCGCCACCAGGAAGGCGCTCTTCAGGTTCACCGCCATGATCCGCTCCCATTCGGATTCGGGGTAATCCACGATGGGGCAGGAGTGCGCCATGCCGGCGTGGCAGAGAACGATGTTCAGCCGTCCGAAATACTCCCGGGCTTTCGCGACCGCCGCTTGCGCCTCCGACGCCTGAGTGATGTCCGCGCGCACGTAGCGGCAACGGTCCTGTGGCCAGCCCGCTTCCTGCATCGCGGCCTCGGCGCTTTTCTCGGGGACGACGTCGTTCACCGCCACTCTCGCGCCGTGCGCCAGGAGTCGCGATACCACCACACGGCCAATGGCCCCCAGGCCGCCGGTAATTAGAATGACCTTTCCCTCGAGGCAATTCGAGGTAAACGGCATGCTTCCTCCCTGTGCTCGTGATCTACCACATTCTCAGTGTGCCTGAACTTGCGTGCTGCGACAGGCGATTATAATCCGGGCCGCGGCAATTGCCGATACCCAAAAGCGCCTTTACATTTGCCGGTTAGTCTGATATTCGACTCGGTTCATTTCACGGAGAGGGCGCATGAAAATCACCGACATCAAAACTCTGGTCGTGAACGCCCAGATGCGCAACTGGGTCTTCGTCAAGCTCGAGACCGATCAGCCCGGGCTCTACGGCTGGGGCGAGGGGACGCTCGAATGGAAGACGCGCGCCGTGGTGGGCTGCGTCGAGGATTTCAAGCCCATGCTCGTGGGCCAGGACCCTACGCGCATCGAGTTTCTCTGGCAAATCATGTATCGCCATTCCTTCTGGCGGCTGGGCGTGATCGGCACCACCGCGCTCTCGGCGATCGAGCAGGCCTGCTGGGACATCCTCGGGAAATCGCTCGGGCAGCCGGTGTACAGGCTGCTGGGCGGGCGCGTGCGCGACAAGGTGCGGATGTACACGCATCTGGGCTTGGGTGAGATGACCGCCGTCTACCAGACCTTCGACGTCGCGCCGCTCCTCGAGCGCGCCCAGGCCGTGCTGGAGAAAGGGTATCGCGCCGTGAAGGTGGTGTTCGTGCCGTTTTCGCAGCCGCTCATGGGATTGCCTGCGGTGAAGCACTTCGCCACGCTCATGGAAAAGCTGCGCGACGCGGTGGGCGACGAGGTGGATATCATGATCGACTTTCACGGCCGCACCACCACCGGCCAGGCCATCGAATATATCCGCGCGGTCGAGGAGTTTCACCCCTTCTTCTGCGAAGAGCCCGTTCCTCCCGAACAGCCGGACGCCCTGCTGGAAGTGCGGCGCAGCGTGCGCGTGCCGATCGCCACGGGCGAGCGCCTGGCCACGCGCTGGGAATTCCGGCGCGTGTGCGAGCTGCAGGCCTGCCACGTGCTGCAGCCGGACCTGAGCCACTGCGGCGGGTTGCTCGAGGCGAAGAAAATCGCCAGCCTCGGGGAGACTTACCTGATGGGCATCGCGCCGCACAACCCGAACGGTCCGGTGGCCAACGCCGCGGCGCTGCACTTCGACCTCGCCACTCCGAATTTCCTGATCCAGGAAGATATGGTCGGCGATGTGCCCTGGCGCTTCGACGTGGTGAAGACCGCGCTGCGCTCCGAACAGGGCTACTGGTTGCCCAACGACCAGCCGGGACTTGGCATCGACATCGACGAAGCGGAGGCGCGCAAGCACCCCTTCCAGCAGGAGGTGCTGGCGCAGATGGTTTTCCATCCGGACGGATCGGTGGCAGAGTGGTAGGCTAGAAGGTGTACCTCACCGCCATCTGGATCTGCCGCGGGGGCTTGTTGCCCCAGGCGTTGGCGGAGAGCAAACTTCCGAAGGTGGCGGAATTGAAGGTGCGGCTGGGCGCGTCGAAATTCGGGTGATTGAAAAGGTTGAAGAATTCCGCCCGGAGCTGGAGCGCGTGCCGTTCCCCGCGCAAAGGAATATTCTTGAGCAGCGAGAAATCGAGGTTGTTGTATCCCGGCGCGGTCAGAATATTGCGTCCAGCAGTCCCAAAGCGACCGGTGAATTGATCACTGAAGGCGCAGGGATTAAACCAGCTCTGCGGCGTGTGGAGCTGGTCGGGGGCCTGGCAGCCGGGGTTCGCCGCGACGGGTCCCGGCCGGTTGGGGTCTCCGACAAGGTCCGGGCGGTTGGGAATGCCGAAGGTGGTGATGGAAGTGCCCGTGGCCGCCGTCCCCAGGTTGACGTTAAAGGGATGGCCGGTCTGCAGGGCGAGGATTCCTCCCAGTTGCCAGGAACCCAACAAGTGACTGCGCAGGCCCGAGTCGCTGAGCCATCGCTGTCCCGGCCCGAAAGGCAGGTCGTAGAGCGAGGTGAAGACGAAGCGATGCGCGGTGTTGAAATCGGAGAGCGCCCGCTCCGCGCGCAGGTTCATCGAATCTTGGGGCAGTCCGGGATCGACGCCGCTGCCGAAAACCGCGGAAGAATCGTCGATGGACTTCGACCACGTGTACGCGGTCAGGAAGGCCAACCCACGACCGACCCGCCGCTCCGAGCGGAATTGCAGGGCGTTATAGTTGCTCGACGCACGGGATTCCACGTAGAGCAGCGTAGAAAACTGGGGATAGAGCACCGCGCCCGTGTCGGGGCGAGGCTGGTTGAGGTCTCGCGTGGCGGGCAGGTGTGTCCCCTTCGAGCCGACATAGGCAAGGTCAATCATCCAGTTGGGCCGCAGTTCGTATTGCAGGTCGACGTTCCACTGCTGCATGTAGCCATCCTGGAAGTCCGGCGCGATGGTGTTGGGCTGGACCACGGGCAGCGCGGGTTGATTCAAGATGTCCTGGATAACGTTCGTCCCGTTGTTTATGAATAGGCCGACCGCGAAGAACGGCGGGTTGAAGCGCGGAAAGATGTTGATGTTGAGGATGCCGACGTCGTAGAAGACGCCGTAAGCTGAACGCACCACGAAGCGCTCCGTTTTCAGCGGACGCCAGGCCAGCCCGATGCGCGGTCCGAAATTATGGCGGAGCGGACGATAAATTCCCAGCGGAACGCCGTTCGTGCCGACTTGAAAGAATGCGCAGTCGGGTTGCGGCGAACAGGCGAGCGACGCCGAGCTGAGGTCGGGCACGCTGAAGCGATTCTGAACTTCGGTGGGCGGGCTGTTGTAGTCGTAGCGCAGGCCCGCGTTCAGAGTCAGGCGGGGGAGCACGCGGATGTCGTCTTGCACGTAGTATCCCATGCCCGTGGTGCGCAGCCCGTTGTTGGTATTGCCGCTCACCGCGATGGCGAAATCCGGCATGCCGACGAGCAATTGCGAGAGGGCCACCATGGGGTCGCCGCTCAGGCCGCCCAGGAAGGACCAATCCCCTCGCGACACGAAATCCAGAAAGGAGTTCAACTCGAAGCGGCGAACGTCGGCGCCAAATTTGAACTGGTGCTGGCCGTGGGTCCAGGCCAGGTTGTCAACGAACTGGAAGGTGTTGTCGTGGCGGTCCTGGGGATAGTTGACCGGCTCGCCGATTCCATCGAATCCCAGGATGTTCACGTCGGGATAGCCGAAGTCCACCGGGTTGGTGAGCACGTCGGGAAAGCCGAGTTGCTGGTTGAAGTCGGTTCCGTGATGCTCCGCTAAGGCCGCGGCGCGCAGGCGGTTGAAGCCCACTCGAAACTCGTTGACCAGCGTCGGACTGAAGACGTGCGTCCAGTTGAGACCCACGTTTTGCCCGCGATTGATGTTAAAACTGCCGTAACCGGGCAGACTGGTGAAAGCGTTCAACGGGTCAAAGGGGTTGAAGCGGTTCTCGTTATACAGCGAATAGTGAGCCGAGAACGAATCGTTCGTTCCCGCCTGATGATCCAGCTTGAGGGTCAGAAGGTTCACGCTGTTGCGAATCACCGGCGAAGAAGAGAAGAGGTTGGAAGCGAGCAGGTCCGGACCCACGTTGGCCGCGGGGAGCAGATTGAGCACCGCGACTCCCGCAGGATTCTGGAACTCCGCGGGCACTCCCGCCAGGACGCCCATCCGCTGGTATTGCGAGGGCACGGTGGCTTCGCGCGTGGTCGCCTGGCGCAGACGCAGCCCTTCGTAAGACGCGAAAAAAAACGTTTCATCTTTTCGAATGGGTCCCCCCAGCGTGCCGCCGAACTGGTTGCGATCGAATCGGGGGATGGGGGCGCAGGTGCCGGGAACCGACCCGGCGGTGCAATCCGGCAGGTCGAAAAAGTTCTTGGCGTCCAGATTCCGGTTGCGGAAGTACTCGAAGGCGCTCCCGTGAAATTGGTTCGTTCCGCTTTTCAGCACCACGTTGATCTGGGCGCCTCCGCTGCGGCCAAACTCTGCGGAGTAGTCCCCGGACTGCACCTTGAATTCCTGGATGGCGTCGACCGAAGGAAGCACGCTGTACTGATTGATGTACAGATCGTTGTTGTCCACGCCCTCGAGCAGGAAGTCGTTGGACTGTTCGCGCGCGCCGTTCACGCTGATGGCGCCGCCCTGCGTGGAATTCTGCGAGCCCTCCGCGGCCATTTGTCCGCCGGGAGCGAGGAGGGTGAACGACAGGAAGTTTCGCTCGTTCAGAGGCAGATCGTGCACCTGCCGGCGGTCGAGGACCTGGCCGAGCGTGGAAGTGTCCGTCTGCACGAGGGGCGCGGCTTCCGACACCTCGACGGCCTCGCTGGTCGCGCCGATTTGCAGGATGAAATCGACGCGCGCCGTCTGGTCAACGTCCAGGTTGAGATTGCCGTACACGCTGGGGCGAAACCGGGCGATCTCCGCGGTGACTTCATATTCCGCGGGCGGCAACAGTGTGACGGTGTAATCACCATCGGCATTAGTCTCAACCTGCCGTTGGGCATTGGTGGCCACGTTGCGCACGGTAATTCGGACCTTGGGAATGATCGCGCCGCTGGGGTCCGTCACGGTTCCGACGATGGTCCCCGTCGGGCCCACACCCCAGAGTGGTGCGGCAAGGAAAAAGATGATAGCGAGCATCGTGCCTGGCTGTTTCCCGCGCATGCTCCTCCTTTTCAAATCGGTCCCGCCGGAAAACTAACCCATGAAGACTGGTACCAAAAATCGGAACGGCAGGGGCCTGCAAGGCCTCGGCCGCGCGTCTGGACGCTCAAACGATACCATGATTGGCCGATTATGCAATGTCCACGTAGCACGAGGCGGAGCGCGGGCGTCCCGCCCGCAGGCGGCCAGGATGGCCGCGCTCCCGTGGGCGTTCGGGCGCGAAGAGGCCTTGTCGAAATCGCCGCTGTAGCGGCGGTCTATGACCGCCGTTCTTGGTTTTTCAGGGACGTCGGCGCGTATAAAGCGCCGCTACAGATCGCCCGATCTTCGGATCACCTTCGGAGGGCCACACGATGTTATACTGCCGCGCGTCTTGACCCGTGCGCCTTATTCCGGAAGGAGGACCTTGATGCAGAATCGAGGGCGGAAGGACGTGGCGGCAGTGGTGGGTTTGTGCTTTTTTTTCTCTCTTGTTGGTCTGGCACTCGCGCAACATTCCGGGAATGTCGCGTCGAGCTCCGGCGCCGAAATCAGCAGGAACAGCGCGGAAGCGATCCAAGCCGAGGTGCGCGTGGACCCGCAAGTCGTCGTGCACGCCATCGACCCGGGAATCTACGGACAGTTCGTGGAACACTTCGGCCGCATCGTCGAGCATGGTCTCTGGGCGGAACTTCTCCAGAACCGCAAGTTTTACCCGTACACCGACCTGGAGCACCTCAACGTCGCGCCGCCTTGGGCCGGCGACCCTGAGCCGAAGGACGTGAGCTACGCCGTCGACCGCTCGGTTTCGCTGGATGGCGTCTCCTCCCAGCGCCTGGTGTTGACCGGGCCGGCGAACGCCTGGCGAGGAATCCGCCAGTCAGGCTTTGATGTTCTGGGCGGAAAAGACTACGCCGGGTACGCCTGGATCAAGACCGACACTGCGAATCAGCAGGGCTCCTTTGTCCTGGAATCTTCCCAGGGGGAAACCGTGGCGCGCGCCGAGGTCGCGCTCCAGTCCGGCGACTGGCAGCAGTACAGATTCACCTTGAAGCCCGCTCGCGATCTTTATCCTGCTGTCTTCCGCATCGCGTTTAACAAGCCGGGCGTGGTCTGGGTCGGCGCGGCGTCGCTCATGCCGGGCGACAACGTGGACGGAATCTGCAAAGACGTGCTCGACCTGGTCAAGTCGATGTCTCCTCCGCTGCTGCGCTGGCCTGGCGGCGGCTATCCCGACTCGTACGATTGGCGACTGGCCGTCGGACCGCGCGCCCGCGATGTTGCGAAACGATTCAGTCAAAGATGCGCGCTCCTCTACAGGTACTATCATCGCAGGTCGGGCGTCCTGAGCGGGTGGTCGCGCAGTCGCATCGCAGTC
>JAIQGA010000094.1 GCA_020072925.1 Terriglobia bacterium
AGGTAGCGCCGGAAGATTGCACGGGGTGCACGTTGTGCGTGCAGATCTGCCCCGTCAAGAGCAAGAGCGAGGCGAAACACAAAGCCATCAATATGGCGTCACAGCTTCCGCTGCGTGAGGCTGAGAGTACGAACTGGGACTTCTTCCTGCAACTGCCGGAGGCCGACCGGCGGACGCTGAGCCTTGGCCAGGTGAAGGACATCCAGCTTCTGCAACCGCTTTTCGAATTTTCCGGCGCGTGCTCCGGCTGCGGCGAAACGCCCTACGTCAAGATGTTGACCCAACTCTTCGGCGACCGGGCGTTACTTGCCAATGCCACGGGCTGCTCGTCCATTTACGGCGCCAACCTGCCTACGACGCCGTACACCTGCAATGCGGATGGTCGAGGGCCGGCGTGGTCGAATTCCCTCTTCGAAGACAACGCGGAGTTCGGCCTGGGCATGCGCCTGGCCGTTGACCAGCAGGCCGAGCACGCGCGGGAGTTGCTCGCGCGGCTCTCCGACGGATTGGGCGAGGAGTTCGTCCAGGCCCTGATCCATAAGGACCAGCTCACCGAATCCGAAATCCGCGAACAACGCGAGCGCGTCAGGGAGCTCAAGAAGAAACTTGCGACGCTGGACAGCGCCGAGGCGCGCGAACTGCTGAGCCTGGCCGACCAGTTGGTCAAGAAAAGCGTCTGGATTATCGGCGGCGACGGTTGGGCGTACGACATCGGTTACGGCGGGCTCGACCATGTGCTGGCCTCCGGGCGCAACGTGAATATCCTGGTGCTCGATACGGAGGTCTATTCCAACACGGGTGGACAGATGTCCAAATCCACGCCGCGCGCCGCGGTCGCGAAGTTCGCGGCGGGCGGCAAGCCGCGGCCCAAGAAGGACCTCGGCATGATGGCCATGAGCTACGGCAACGTGTACGTGGCGCAGGTGGCCATGGGGGCGGGCGACATGCACACGCTCAAGGCCTTCCTCGAGGCCGACGCCTACGACGGCCCGTCGCTGATCATCGCTTACAGCCACTGCATCGCGCACGGCTACGACCTGGCCTACGGCGTGGAGCAGCAGAAAGCCGCCGTCCAGTCCGGCCACTGGCCGCTCTATCGTTATAATCCGGAGCTGGCGAAGCTGGCCAAGCAGCCCTTCCAACTCGATTCGCGGGCCCCCTCGCTGCCGCTCGAAAAATACATTTACAACGAGACGCGCTACACGATGCTCACCCACAGCGATCCGGAAGCGGCCCGGTCGCTGCTGCGGATGGCCCAGGCCGACGTTGAAAATCGCTGGCGACTTTATGAAAGCCTAGCGAACCGGCCCGTGAATGGAGGAGTGAAGGAGGTGAAGCCATGATCGATCTCACCACAAATTATCTCGGCCTGCGCCTGCAGAATCCGCTGGTGGTCTCCGCGTCGTCGCTCTCGGAAAACCTCGGGAACCTCCGGCGCATGGAGGACTCGGGCGCGGCGGCCATCGTGCTCCAGTCACTCTTCGAGGAGCAGATCGATATCGAGAGCGACCGGCTCGATCAATTCCTCGAGCAAGGCACGCACAGCTCTCCAGAGTCGCTCACCTATTTCCCGGATATGACCGCGTACAACCTCGGCCCGGAAGGGTACCTTGAACACGTACGACGCGCGAAGGCCGCCGTCGGCATTCCCATCATTGGTAGCCTGAACGGCAGCTCCCCCGGCGGCTGGGTCGAGTATGCGAAGAAGATCGAACAGGCGGGCGCCGATGCGCTGGAACTGAATATCTACTACATCCCGACCTCATCCGACCTTGCCGGCGACGAGGTTGACCGGATGTATTGCGACCTGGTCGGGCAAGTGGCGGCAAGCCTGCACATCCCGGTGGCAGTCAAGATCAGCGCGTACTTCAGTTCGTTACCCCATATGGCGCGGCGCCTGGAATTGGCGGGCGCCGGCGCGCTGGTTCTCTTCAACCGCTTTTATCAGCCCGACTTCGATCTGGAGAATCTGGAGGTCGTCCCGAATCTTATCCTGAGCACGCCGCACGAGCTGCTGTTGCGGCTGAATTGGGTGGCGATTCTCTACGGGCAGATTAAGGCTGACATGGCCGTCTCAGGAGGAGTTCATTCGGGGCTCGACGTTTTGAAATCCATGATGGCCGGTGCGAGCGTGGCCATGCTGACTTCGGCGTTGCTCAAAAACGGAATTGGACATCTGTCCACAGTACGCGGCGAGCTTCGTAAATGGATGGAAGAACACGAATACACTTCCATCCGCCAGATGCGCGGCAGCATGAGCCAGCGGGCTGTGACCAACCCCGCGGCCTTCCAGCGCGCCAACTACGTGCGCGTGCTCAGCTCCTATCCACTCAAGCCGTCGGCGTGAGGTTTGCCGTGGGTCCGGATAAGTCGGCGCGATGCTAGAATGAGCGCCGATGCGTGTTGTCTACACCTCCGACCTGCACGGTCACTTGGCGCTTTACCGAGCCGCCGGCGAAGCCGCGGCCCGCTACTCTGCCGACGCGCTCATCTTTGGCGGAGATCTCTGCCCCGGGACCCCGAGCGCATCTAATATCGACCTCCCACAATCTCAGCCGGCGTTTCTTCTACGAGAATTGCAGCCGCTCCTGTCGGAATGGAAAAACGCGCAACCACGCCTGCGTATATTCGCAATTCCCGGCAACGATGACTGCCAGACCATCCTGCCGGCACTGGCAGAGTTGGAATCACAGGGTCTTCTGGAGAATCTGCATTGCGCGACAAAGACGTTGGGTGAATACACGCTTGTGGGCCTGAGCTTTGTCCCTCCCACGCCTTTCGCCATCAAAGATTTTGAGCGGCGAGACTTAAGTGACGATCGCGTCGAGGGAATCCAGACAGCCTGGAGTATGCTCGGCTGTGCGCACGGCTTCGAGCGCATCGGGGATTTCGCGGCTTACCTGCGGGTGCAACCGAGTATCGAAGAGGAACTGGATGGCTTGCCCGTCACCGAACCCGCGAGGACAGTCGCCGTGGTGCACAGTCCGCCTTTCGGCACGGTCTGTGACCTACTTCTCAATCGGGAGCACATCGGAAGCCGGGCGCTACGGCGTTGGATCGAGCGGCGCCAGCCGCTGCTCACGCTGCACGGGCACATCCATGAGAGTCCGTGGGTGTCTGGCAAGTTCTGCCAGCGGCTCGGCGCGACTACGATCGTCAATGCCGGCTGCGACTATGAGCGGCCCCACCTAATTTTTGTGGATCTCTCGAATCCTGCCGAGATAGAACACTCGATTTATGGGAAGGTCAAAATACTCTAGCGAGCCAGGCGACGCTCAAGAGCCGCCAGCGCGCGTTCGGCCAAGGCAATTTGGCGAGCAACCTGGGCGGGCGCCGTGCCGCCCGCTACGTTGCGCCGTGCTGTCGCCCGCTCTGGGGAAACCGCGACCGCGCGCAAACGGCGGTCCCAGAGAGGAACGAATTTTCGTGCTTCGCCGTCAACTAGATCAGTAAAGGTCCGTGAACTCTCAGCGCAGTGTCGAACGAGCTTCCCCACCTGTTCGTGAGCTTCAGCAAAAGGCACGCCGCGACGAACCAGTTCATCGGCGAGGTCGGTGGCGGTCAGGAATCCCTGGTGGGTCATCGCCTCCATACGCTCTGGGCTGATGCGCAGCGTGTGCGCGACCCGCGCCGCGAGGATGAGCGCTTCACGCACCGTATCGGCGCTGGCAAATAGCGCGCCCTTGTCTTCCTGCAAATCGCGGTCGTAGGCGAGCGGCAGGCCCTTCAGAAGCGCCAGGAAGCCCGTGAGCCGACCCAAGATGCTGGCAGCTTTTCCCCGGATCAGCTCGAGTGAGTCGGGGTTCTTCTTCTGCGGCATCAGGCTGCTGCCCGTGGCGTAGGCATCGGCCAGTTCGACGTAGCCGAAACCGGGCGAGGAGTAGATGATGAGATCCTCGGCCCATCGGCTGAGGTGCAGCATGACCAGCGTGCAGGCGAAAAGCAATTCCGCAACAAAATCGCGGTCCGAAGTGACGTCGAGGCTATTGCTGGCCACACGCGCAAATCCCAACTCGCGCGCCAGTCGGCGACGGTCGATTGGAAATGTCGTGCCGGCCAGCGCTCCCGCACCCATGGGAAGTTCGTCCGCGCGGTGGCGGCAGTCTTCCAAGCGGCCCACATCGCGCATGAACATCTCATAATATGCCAATAGATAATGCCCGAAAAGGATAGGCTGCGCGGGCTGGAGATGCGTATAGCCCGGCAGGACGATGCGCGCGTGTCGCTGCGCCAGCGCCAGGAGGGCTCGGAGCAATTCCGCCAACGCGCGCTGCAAATCGCGCGCGACGTCTTTCACGTAAAGGTGGGTTTCCGTGGCGACCAGGTCGTTCCGGCTACGCCCCGTGCGCAGCTTCCCCGCTACATCCCCAACAATCCGCGTGAGCTGCGCTTCGACCCATGTGTGAACATCCTCGGCGGCCTGACCGCGCGCCCAGTGAGGATTACGAGCCACGCGGCGGTCCAGCCCGTCCAGACCCCGCACCAGCCGGCGCGCCTCCGAGGGCTTCAAGACACGTGCCTGCGCCAGTTCCTGAACGTAAGCCCGATTGACGCGAAGGTCGTAAGCGACCAGGCGCTGGTCGAGGGAAAATGACTCGGAGAACCGCTCGAAGAGAGGGTCACGCCGACCGGAGAAGCGCCCGCCCCAAAGTTTCATCCGGCGCTCCGCCGGTTACCCCGCCCGTTGTTCGCTGCCTGCTTGGCCGCGGCAAGGCGCAGAGGAAGGCCAAGGATACGAATGAATCCTTCGGCGTCTTTCTGGTTGTAATCCGAGTTCATCACAAAGCTGCCGATGCTCGTGTCGTAAAGCGAGTAGGGTGAGCGGCGGTCGAGGATGCGCACGTTGCCGCGGTAAAGCCCCAGCGTCACGCGGCCCGTCACGTGGTGTTGCGTGGCAGCCACAAATGCGTCGAGCGCCTCGCGCAGCGGCGTGAACCACTGGCCGTAGTAAACCAGTTCAGCGTACCGCAGCGACACGTGCTGCTTGTAGTGGAACGTCTCGCGATCCAGGCAGAGTGCCTCGAGTTCGTGGTGCGCGGCGTAGATCAAGGTGCCGGCAGGCGTTTCGTAGGCGCCGTGGGATTTGATGCCGACCAGCCGGTTCTCCACCAGGTCGGTGCGCCCGACGCCGTGCTGGCTCGCGAGGAGATTCAGCGTTTCGAGCAAGCGGCTGGGACTGAGTTTGCGGCCGTTCACCGCCACCGGGATGCCCGCTTCCAAGTCAATCGCCACCGTGGCCTCGCGCGCCGGGGCGCGGTGCGGCGGACGAGTGAGCTTCCAGGCGTCCTCCGGAGGCTCGCCCAGTTTGGTCTCAAGCGGCCCGCCCTCATGGCTCAAGTGCCAGAGGTTCTGGTCGCGGCTGTAAAGGTCCTTCTTGGTCGCAGCGACGGGCACATGATGGCGGTGCGCGTAATCGAGGGCGTCTTCGCGCGATTTGATCGACCACTCGCGCCAGGGGGCGATCACCCGGAGGTGCGGGGCGAGCGCCTGATAAGCAAGCTCGAAGCGCACCTGGTCGTTGCCCTTCCCCGTGCACCCATGGGCAAGCGCATCAGCGTGGGAGGCGAGCGCCACCTCCACCTGTCGCTTGGCGAGCACGGGTCGCGCGAGCGAGGTGCCGAGAAGATATTTCCCTTCGTAGACGGCTTCCGCCTGCACGGCTTTCCAAAGATAACCGGTGATGAACTCCTTGCGCAGGTCCTCGACGTAAGCCTTGCTGGCGCCGCTGCGCAACGCTTTGCGGCGGACCGCCGCGTAGTCGTCGCCCTGACCGACGTCGCCGATCATGGCAATGACTTCGCAGCCGTAGTTTTCCCGCAGCCAGGGAATGATGATGGAGGTATCGAGACCGCCCGAATACGCGAGGACCACCCGCTTCACAGGCGGCAAAACAGCATGGGATGAAGGCATGATTTGGGAACTTCCCTTTCCGCGCGCGGCCGAGCGAAGGCCTTCATTCGGCCGCCAGCGCCAGAAGTTTCTTGCGAACCACCGCCGCCTCGCGAGCACCCGGGGCAGCAATGAAAATCGTGTCATCGCCGGCCACTGTGCCCACAATCTCTGGCCAGGGTTCGGCATCGAGCGCCACGGCCACCGAGTGCGCGTTCCCGGGATGCGTCTTGAGGACCACAAAGTTCCCCGCCAGTCGCGCCTCGCGCAGGAACTCCTTCAGGATGACGGGCAAGGTGGGTTGCGGGGGAGGCTGCGGCCCAGCGGTTGCCGCCTCCGGGGGCCGGTAGCCCTCCCGGGTCTTGACCAAGCCCAGCTCCTCGATGTCGCGCGAGACCGTCGCCTGCGTTACGCGGATGCCGCGGCGCGCCAGCTTGCGCCGCAGTTCTTCCTGCGTAGCGACGGATTCCGCGCGGAGAACGTCCAGGATCAGCGAACGACGATAATGCGTGGCCATGTAATTTTATGCAGACAACGCATAACTATACATGAGGGGCGGAAATAAGACAAGGGCCTTCGACGCTTCGCCGGCCATTCGGTTCCACAAAAGAAACAGTCGAAAAGTCGAGGGTCGAAAAGTCAAAGGGAAAGGGACAGCGGGCGGCCGCGGAAGCCAAATCGAAGATTTCCTTTACGACGACTTGCCACGGCGGCGCTTCTCCGGCACACTGTGACCAAGCATGCGCGACCGGATCTACCTCGCGGTTTTTCTAATGGCGGCGGGGGTGCTCCTCTACCTTGGCCGCGGCCTATTCGAGCGGTCCGCAGTCGTGACCTGGGCTCTGACCTTCGGAGGCACCACGGCGGCGGCAATTCTGGGGATGACGCTTTACCGCGTCCAACTCGAATTGCGCGCCAGCCGTCACGAACTGGCGCGCAAGGAGGCGGAGTTGAATTTCGCGCTGGAGGTCCAGCGCGCGCTCTTCCCCAGGCAATTTCCCGCAGACGGCGGCTTGGAGTTCGACGCGGTTTGCCTCCCGGCCCGGGGGATCAGCGGCGACTATTACGATGTTCTGCGCTTGCCGGACGGGCGAGTGGTCTTCGTGATCGCCGACGTGAGCGGAAAAGGGATTTCGGCGGCGATTCTCATGTCCAACGTACACGCCGTGCTGCGGATTCTGGCGGCCGAGGGTCGTTCGCCCGGCGAGGTCTGTGCGCTGCTCAATCAACACCTGTGCCAGATCACCGAAGCCGCTCGCTTCGCCACTTTTGTTTACGCGGAGTGGAGTCCCCTGGAACGGCATCTCCGGTACGTCAATGCCGGTCACAATGCGCCGTTCCTCCTGAGGTCCGCCGGGTGCCAACGCCTGGAGAGCGGCGGCCCGCCCCTGGGGATTTTCCCCGGTTCCGAATTTCCGGCGGGGGATGTCCAGCTTCACCCCTCGGACCTTCTCGTATTCTTCTCCGATGGCATCACGGAAGCGGGGGCGTTGCAGGGAGAACAATTCGGTGAGCCCCGACTGGAGTCGTTATTGCATGCGCACCGGCAGAAGCCGCTGGCGGAAATCCGGCAGGCAGTGCTCAACGCGGCGAAAAAATGGACGGGAACGGAACTCGATGATGATATGACTTTGCTTCTGGTTCGAGCCCGTGAGACCGCGAAGGAGGCAACATGAAGATCGGCGGACATGGACTGCGAGAGCACCTTCACCTGCTAGCGCCACTGTTCGCGCTGATTGCGGCGGTGTGGGTCCTCCGCATGGTGCTGGCCGCGCTAGATGCGCCTCACCTGGTAGTTCACTATTGCAGCGTGACCCTCGCGGGCGCGTTCTCCATTTTGCTGGCGGTGATGTTGATCCATCTTCGGAGCTTTGGCAGTTATCCCAATGTCGCCGTGGCAGCTTTCCTGCTTGAGTGCTGGCAGCAGGGGCTGATCAGTCTGGCAATCGTCTTCAGCATCCTTTCCGGAATTCAGACCATTTATACAACACCACCCTACGCCGGCACCGAGGGACCGCGGGCTCACATCCTCGGGCACCTGACTTTCGGGATCGGCATGGGAACGATATTCGGAACAGCCATGGGCTGCCTGTTGCTCTGGCTGCTTCGCAGGATGGTCCCGCTCGGAGCAGGCCCCCAAAGGAGGTAGTGCGCGGTACTGCGCCAGCCGGCGGGACAGATTCGAAGCCCGCGCAGGCGGCGCTCGCCGTCCGGGGTTAGTCGTGCGGAACTCTGATGCCGTCCAACGCGTGAGCCACCAGGAACCCTCAAGAGGTGATTCCCCCGTGCTCCGGTCGCTTGGCCTCTGACGGGCCGTCAGAAGTGTGGCATCTCCATCTTTTGTGGCGTGCCCTTGATGTGCGAAGTCTCGCCGGTCAACACTTTCTCGAGCACCATACTCAGATCCTGGCCGGTCATCTTTACTACACCGTAGGGTCGCACATTGGTGGACACCCAGAAATCCATCGGTTCCTTGCCAGAGGTGGAGCGCATGTGCTGGCAGACGAAGGTTCCAGCCGGCACGGTGATGGTTTCTGTACCGATAACCTGTGGCTTCTGACCGGATTCGGCTTGAGCTTGGCCCTGCTGCACCCGCGACATCATCATGCCAGGCATCTCCATAGGTGGCCGGCCGGCTACCTGCGTGATCATCTTCTTGATGCCGACTTTGTCCCCGTCGATGACCATGAGTTGCTTCGTCACCATTTCTCCCGGCATCTGCCCGCCGGTGGTTCGGATTTCCATCCAGTAGCCGGTGCCTCCGTCCACGCTTTCCTTACCCACCACGGCGTAGGTGAAGTTCATGTTCATGTTTTTGGCCTGCATCTGGTACTGGGCGCCCGTGCCCACTTCGGGGTTGAATTTGCCCGGCATGCTGGGCATTTGCGGCCCCATTCGTCCCATCTGGGCCCAGACGCTCGCGGCGACGCACAGCGCGATGCCCGACACTAAGGCGATTCTCCTGGCAAGGTTCATAGGTTCCATCTCCTTCTCGATGTTTGGCTGGCGACTTTCCTCCCACCGGACGACCAGGGCCACGCAGGCCTTAGCGTGTCTTTCCTGCGCGGCGTCGAGGGACGTCTTAGGTCCCCGGAGTCATGATGGGAGCAATAAGCGGCGCGAGTATACCAAAAACCCGGCAGGCGCGCATCACCGGCGAGGTCATCCAACCGTCAGGCCCTAGTTTGGCTATCCACCATGCCCGCCTAACGTCATGAGTTGGGAATGCTTGAACTCTTCCCACTGCGCGGGTTGGAACTGGTCCTTGGGGATAAACTGCTTGGTATGGAAGGTGATACCCAGATGGGCTTCGTCCACTTCTGCCCCCGTTTGCGGCAGGAAATCAAAGACGCTGCGATTGGCGCCGTAATACGAGCACAACCAGACGCCCTCAGCGCCCTCGATCTGGTAAAGCGCACAGGCCAGCGGGAGAGGTCGCGTGGCATCCACCGAAACCTTTACGACGGCGTCGACGATTTTGCCTCGGATTGCCTGCGAAGGAGTTGAAGAAGGAGCGGAAGAAGTTGCCATGCTGAACCTCGTCTTATTTGGCCTCTGGGGCACGAAACGGCCCGCAAGAGAAAAGATACATGCAGGCCGAGACTCTCGTCAATCAGCACTCCGCCTTCGCATCGACACTCGAGGGGGCCTTTGCCTCTGCTCCGGCTGCAAACCTCAACGAACCACCTCAGGAGCCCGAGCGCTTCAAATCAATGACGAGCAATCGGCCGTCGGTCTTCCAGGTGCCCCCGGTGGCGGTAAGGCCCTGGCTCAGAGGATTGGGACGTGTGACCAGTTGTTCCGCAGCGACCTGGCCGGTAACCAGCAGGTCGGCGCCCACCTTGGAGCGCTCCGCGTCGAGGTCAGGATCAATCGCATGGGAGACGACGCCAGGGCGCACATCCAAGCCCGTATCGTGCGTGGAGGCGCCCAGCCAGATTTCGCGGCCATCGGGCGTCGTCGCCGTCGAGCGCCAAAGGCGCAGGTGGTGGCGTTTCATGAAGGTGTCGAGCATCTTTTCAACGGCCAGATCCTGTGGCCGGCCGTATAGGTAAAGGTCTGAGACCGGCCCTTGGCCGTAACCCTGGTCTCCCGCCACGGCGCGTACGGTGTCCCAAATCGATTTGCCGGTCTTCTTCTCAGCCTCGCTCCAACCCGCAGCCTGGAAGACGCCACGGATTTGGTCGATGTTCCCAATCACGACAAGGTTCAAAGGATCGCCCGGCTTGTCATCCTTTCCGGATGCGCGTTGCGGGGCGTTCTCGAGCAATTGAGACACGGCCGAGTTGAGGCCATTCGAGATTTGCCCCGCAGCATCGGGAAAGGGCGGGCCATTCAGCGCCAGCGGCTGATCGAGCACCCAAGACATGTCGGTTCCGGCGGGAAAATCAATGGAAGTGTCCGATTTCCCGAGGGCTTTTTCTTTGGCCTTGACTACGTCTCCAGCACCCGATCCGAGCTTGCCAAGAGCGTCTTCCAGGTGGCTCAAAGGCAACTCACTGGCCAGAACGCCTTGCACTGCGCCGTCGTTCAGCACGCTTTCGCGCGCGTTCTCGACCTCTACCAAATGACCTTTCACGGTTAACGCAGGCCGCCCCGCGATTTGCATTTGGCTGAAACTGAGCCTCAGGCGAGCTCGGTCCGAAGGGTTGGAGCTGGGAATCAGCGTGGCGACCTGCCCCTGGAGCTGCGCGCCTAGCGGGATGCATATTCCTTGCGGGCCAGCGACTTCGCGAACTACGCGCGCGGTAATCGCCTGATGAAGGTGGGAAGTTCGCGTGCTTACCGGCGACACAAGACGAATATAGATCTTCGTCCCCGCCGGAAGCGCGCCTCCAGCAGACTGCCCCGCCGAAGTTACGGTGTTGCTGCCGAATGCCTCGGAGCTTTCCAGCGCAGGGGTCCACTTCGGCGCGAAAAGAAACACAGCAACAACCAAGAGGCCAGCCAAACTCCGAATGAGCCACGACCGGCGATGCTGATCAGGAACGAGACAAATCCCATCCAAATATCGAAACATGGCGGCCTTCCACCGTCCACGGGTCATAAAGTTTCACCTCAAGGAATTCGAACGCCTACACGCGCTGGGAGTTGCATGCCAGACTCGGGTTCCGGGCTCTACCCCCTGGTCCGACACATTGGCGCAATTCGGAATTCCGGGGGCCGGGCACTCCGGGGCAGCTTATTCTACCCATATGGTACTTCCGTGTAAAACCCTGCCCGCATGGTACTAAGGTTGTGTTGACACGGGTCAGGTGTTGCGCTAGGCTTCGGCTGGCTGGCCAGGCCTGCCCTCCTGCCGGCGGGGCCAGCGAGGTAGTGGCCCAAACACTACAGCACTGAATTTTGCTCCGGGGATTGTGGCCCCGGGTCTCTGAAGTATGGAAGCGAGGCCCTAATGGCCAGTACCCTGAAGAAGGCTGGCCGCTACGAGGTCATTTCGGAACTGGGCCGGGGGTCCATGGGTGTAGTCTATCAGGGCTACGACCCGGTGATTGGCCGCACGGTCGCTATCAAAACGCTCCTGACCGAGGGCCTTGCTCCCCAGGAATTCCAAGAGTACAAGGCGAGGTTTCAGCGCGAGGCGCAGGCCGCAGGCGTCCTGACCCATCCCAACATTGTCACGGTCTACGACTTCGGCGAAGACAGCGGTGTGCTCTACTTGGCCATGGAATATCTGGAGGGGAAATCGTTGGAGAAGATTGTGGCAGAGCAGGGCGTGCTCCCCATCGAGACGATTATCCCCATGTATGACCAGGTCTGCAGCGCCCTGGACCACGCCCACACGCACAACATCGTGCACCGGGATATCAAGCCCGCGAATATCATGATTCTGGATAGCGGGTTGGTGAAAGTCACAGATTTCGGCATCGCCAAGGTGATGACAGTAGGCATGACGCAAGCGGGCCAGATCCTGGGTACCCCCAATTACATGTCCCCCGAACAGGTCAAAGGACGCGCCGTCGATGGGCGAGCGGACATCTTCTCTTTAGGCGTGATTCTTTATGAACTCGTGACGGGGGAGAAGCCTTTTGGCGGGCAGAATATCACCACCGTCATATACAAGATCATTAACGAGAATCCGATTCCGCCGCGAGAGCTGGACGCCGCAATCCATCCCGGGCTCAACTACATCATCAACAAGGTGCTGGCGAAAAATCCGGACGAGCGGTACCAGACTTGCCGCCAACTGGCAGAGGATTTGCGAACGTACAAAAACCTGGGTGGTCAGGCTTCGCCCTCGGCGACGGTGGTTTTCCACGCGCCACCCATTTCCGCCGCACAACTTGAGGCCCCCTCCGAGCAAACAGCCGCACCTGCTCCGGAGGCGCCCACGAGCGCCACCCGGCCGGCGTTGACCCCCGCAGCAATTAGCGTCGACCAGCAGATCATCAGACCGGTTTCCGTGCAGGTTATTCCGCCGGTAACCACCCGGGGGCGCGCGACACACCCACTGGTTTGGGTCCTGCTCACGCTGGTAATCGCGGGCGCGCTGGGAGGCGGGGGGTATTTCTTATTCCTCCACAAGCCGGGCCCGGCGATCAGACAGGTGAGTGTACCCGCCAATCCTCCGCCTTCGAATGCCGGGGCGACATCCCCCGCCAGCCAACCGGAAAGCACGGCACCCGCCACTCCTGCCGAGGCCACGGAAAACCAGCCGGCAGCCGAGGCATCAGCAAAGACAGGGCCGGCCGAGACTGCCAAGCCGGAAAAAGAAACGCCCGTCGCATCCGTGGCGCCCACGCCGGCGAGATCCGGTCGAGCCGCGCCTGCGCCGAAATTCGGGCAACTTCTCGTCACTTCAAACTTGAGCGGCGCCCAGATTTCGATCGATGGCCGTTCTGACCCAGGCTGGGTCACGCCCCACGCGGTTTTTGCGGACATACATGCGGGAACACACTTGGTGACCGTCTCAAAGGATGGGTACGATGACGCGCAACAGAGCGTCACGATCGAAGGGGGACGCACCGGCAACTTCAATGCCCAGCTTTCGGTCGCGATGGGTGAAGTGGAAATCAAAACCAACCCATCGGGGCTGGAAATACTCATTGACGGGAAGTCGTTTGGCCCTAGCCCGGTACAAGCCATGGTGACAACCGGGGAGCACAGCGTCACGATCATGCGACCAGGCCAGGATCCTCACCACACGACCGTGGTCGCCAAGAGCGGTGCCGCCGTCATGAAGACGGTGACGCTCGCGGGGGCCACAACGCCGACCGGGATTGTGGAAGTCCGCACGATTCCGCCTGGGGCTTCGGTCCTCGCAGACAATCAGCCGGTGGGTGGAACGACGCCGACATCCTTCCGCCTCGCTCCGGGTCACCACGTGATCACTGTCTACAGGTCAGGGTCTCGCCCCATGCGGCAAGAGGTTGAAGTGACGATTGATGGAGTGTCCAAGGTCCAGATGACCTTTCTTCCCCAGTGATGCGGGCGACTACATTGACGTCAAGAGATACCCTACGGAGGTTGTGATGATGCGTCGCATGGCGATGCTGGTGCTCTTTGTGGTCGTCGGCACAGCCAGCGCATGGCCGAAATGGAAAGAGGACGAACAAAAGTATCTGGACGATCACTTCCAAGCTATCCAGGAGCAGGTGCAGGCGCTGTCCACCCAGATCCAGGGCCTCAATGCGCTGTTGGCAGAACTACGCCAGAATCAACTGCAGGTGCAGCAGGTGATCGTGCGGCAGCAGCGCGCGCTGCAGGACCTGGACCAGATGGCTTCGTCGATTCGTCTCGGAAGCGAGGAGAATTTTGCCACCTTGAAAGCGGCGATCGAAAAAGTCCGGAATGAGAACCAGGCGGCGTTCAGCAAGCTGTCCGGCCTGCCGGCGTCACAAGTCGCGGCAGGAACTCCCGAGATGGGCCCCACGCAGAAGCCCGTGGCCATGCCAGCGGTGATTCAGGGTTACGTCACAGCCGTCGAGGGCGGTAACGTGATGCTCGACATCGGATCCGCGCAGGGGGTTCATGCGGGGACGCGCCTGGCTCTCTATAAGGCCAATGATCCCAGCACGCGCGTCGGGGTTTTGGAAGTTGCACAGGTCACGGACACGGGGAATTCCAAGGCGCGGATCGTGACCATCAACGCCGGGCTTCAGCCGGAATTTTCAGATATCGTACGAGTGGAGTAATCCAGGCATCCCCATGGGTCGATTCGTAATCACGGATCCTTCGAACCAGAGGCAGATCTTCGAGATCAGCGGCTCCACCGTCAGTATCGGGCGCGTGGATACCAACGACCTGGTGCTGGCCCACCCGAGCGTCTCCCGTCACCATGCGCGGCTATCCGTCCTGCCGGGCGACACGACCCTGCTCATCGACCTGGGGAGTCTGAACGGGACCGTTGTCAACGGCCAGCAAATCCAGGAGCATCGTCTTGCCGACCAGGACCGGGTGAACATCGGCATGTTTGAGCTGAAGTACGACGCGGCGTCCACTCCCGCCTTGCATGTTGAGGCAGGGGCGCCCGCGGTCTCCGATGTCACCGGCCTGGTGAGTGTGGAGGACCTGAACGCGGCGCTGCGCGCCCGTATCGAGCGGCCCGCGCCCGCTGAGCAATCCATTCAGGAACAGCTCAAGACCTTGCGGCAGGAGAACAAACTCCTGAAATTGCTTTTGGCCGTCGGCAAAACGCTCTCTTCGGTGCTATTGCCGGATGAGATCATGCAGCGGGTCATGGAACTGGTGTTCCAGATGGACAACGTGGAGCGTGGCTTCGTCATGCTCCGCGATGAGAAGAAGGGCTTCAAGCCCGCCGTGCTGCTCTGCAAAGACGAAAAGCTGAAAGCCAACCCCCGCGGCGTGGCGCTCTCCAACACCGTCATCGAGCGGGTGATGAACGAACGCGTGCCTCTTCTGATCCATGATGTAGCGCGAGATGCCCGCTTTGCCTCCAGTGAGAGCTTGCGCTTGACCGGAATCCAGTCCGCAATGTGTTCGCCGCTCATTTACAAGGACAAAGTCTTCGGGCTCTTCTACGTGGATTGCCTCACCAAGGCCTACGCTTTTAGCAAAGACGAATTGAGTATCTTCTCGGTGGTCGCAGCGGAAGCAGCGATCGCCTTCGACAACGCCGCCTCCCACGAAGAACTCTCCCGGCGCGTCATCGAGCGGAAAGCCCTCGAGCGTTTCCTCAGCTCCGCGATCGTGGAGAAGATCCTGGCCAGTCCCGACCAGATCCGCCTGGGGGGCGACAATCAGGTCGCCACGATTCTGTTTGCGGACATCCGCGGCTTCACGCGCCTGTCGGAGCACATGGAACCCCAGAAGGTCGTGGAGTTGCTCAACGAATTCTTCTCCGAGATGACGGACTTGATCTTCGATAATGGAGGCACGCTCGACAAGTACCTGGGCGATGGGATCATGGCGGTGTTCGGCGCGCCGCTGGCGAAGCCGGACGACCCGCGGCGCGCCACCAAAACGGCCGCCGAGATGCAACGGGCCCTGGCCCAACTCAATGAAGACTGGGTCAAACGCGGCCAGCAACCGCTGCACATGGGCATTGGCGTGAACACCGGACCGGTCACGGCCGGCAACATTGGTTCCTCCAAACGGATGGATTACACGGTCATCGGCGACGCCGTGAATCTTGCGTCCCGGCTCTGCTCCAACGCCCACGGGGAACAAATCCTGATCTCCCAGTCGACCTTCGCAAGTTTGAACGGTGGCCTCCCCACCCGCCGCCTCGATCCGATCCGGGTGAAGGGCAAGGAGGAACCGGTCGACATCTATGAAGTGACTTGGAAAGAATCGGACGCGGACATGACGACGCCTATCAGTGTCGCGCGCTGAAGGCGAAGGCCGCGGGTCCCGGAACATATACCACCATGCGATCACTGCGTGTCGTCGTTCTTGGTTTTCTGGCCTTCCTGAACGCCATCCCTGCGAACCCTGTACCCGGCGCGGCCGGCTTACAGGCTCCTTCGCCGGCCCAATTACCCTCGGAGTTGCGTGGCGCTAAAGTCTACAAGCTTTCCGAGGACAGCAAATCCGGCCAGACCTTGGAGAATCCGGTCATCTACCGCGATATCTCCTATCAGGACCTCAACTTCGAGCGGTTGGCGCTGAACCTGGCGGTCAGCGTCAAGCCCGTGGACCGCGCCGCGATGGTCCAGCGGGTTTTCTTTCAGGACGTCCGGGTCAACGGCGTGCCCCTCCACGTCGAGACTTTCGATAAGCCCTTCAAGCTATCGAAAAGCGAAGTCGTGGACCTCCCCGCCCCGCTCAAGTGCTCGATTGTTTTTGCCGAACTCGATTCCTTCAAGCCGGTACAGGAAATCGTGAATCAGGACAAGCTCCTCGTCACCGGACAAAGCTACATCGAGGTCAAGCTCAGTGCCATTGAGAAGATTGCGTTGCGGACGAAGCAGTTGGTGATTCCCTCCCCGGTTTACGAAGAAGTCCCGCTCCACATGTTCTCGGACAGTCCGCTGCTCAAAATGGCGGCGAGCAAGATTGTGGACACGCTCGCAGATCCCACTTCCACCGCCGCCCTCGCACTGGCCAAAAAACACGTCGAGAAGCTCCGCGAAAGCAAAGCGCTAGACTCTCTCGCGCGCCCCGGTCTCTATTTCTTATACTGTGAATTTGCGTTAACCGATCCCAAGACCAAAGCCCAGGAGAAATTCAACCAAACGGGAACGGGCTTTGTCGTCAGTGCGGATGGCAAACTCTTGACCGCAAAGCAAGTTGTCCAGCCTTGGAAATTTGACCCGGCCATAGCGTTTCTGATGCAGCGTTATCACCTTGAGATAGCGCCGGATGGATACAAGCTCTGCGCCTGGCCCGTCGGGGCTTCCGTGCTTTCAGCGGACGGCAAGCTCGATTTCCAGCCGGCGCTCTGCACAGACAAACAGGCTCTGAAAATCCTGAAGACCGGGCCTGACCAGCCGCAAGCACAGGACTACCAGGACCCGGATTCCGGCGAGCGCGCCGCGCTGCAACTTGAGCCGGCGGGTGCGAATGACTTCGCGGTGCTGCAACTTCGTGGCGGGGATTACCACCCCCTGACGCTCGCCGACGCGACGCAAGCCGGCTCAGGGTCCCCCAGCGTGCTGTTCGGCTTTCCCTTCGGCCTGAGCCACGCGCTGGCAGTCCCGAACCCCTCGCTGGTGAAGGCATCCCTGGAAGGCACTACGCTGAATTTGGAACACACGCTGAATCCAGGAGAGTCGGGGGCGCCGCTGCTTACCCCCGAGGGGAAGGTGGTGGCCTTGGCCGCCGGCGCGAACCATTGCATTCCCATTGAGGCGGCGCGCTCCCTGATCCCGTGAATCCTTCCCTTCGACATCTCCGGTCACTGACCCGCCTGGCGTTACTTGTCATGGGCGCCGTGGTTGGCTCGGGCCAACCCGCCGCGGCGCAGGAGCAAGCCGCTGCCGAACTGAAAGAGAAGTTGGCCCGGACGGGAGTGTTCTTTCGCGCGGACGCGCCGCGTGTGTTGAGAAACCCCGATGATCCATTCCTGCCCGTATTCGTGGAGATCATCAACGGTGTGGAGAAGGAAGCGCATACAACGGGCGCTTCACTCGGGCAGTATATTCCGCGCGAGCCGATCCGCCTGGAAGGTGTGAACCTCTTCGCGAAACCCGCCGGCGCGCAACGTCAGTTCGCTGACGAGCCGCTCCTCTTGGGGGCAAGCAAGGACTTTTCTTACGACGTTCGCGTAAACAGCCAGCCCCTTGTAATTACCGACCGGCTAAAGAAGACTCTGGAAGGGCCCCTCGCTACTTTGGAGGCTTACCTGGCCAAGCATGATCTTGGCAGGCCTTTCAAATCTGGCCCCGTTGCACAATTTCCTCCGGCGCTCGGAGTCGTTCCCGCAAGTCGACCGCATTCCC
>JAIQGA010000095.1 GCA_020072925.1 Terriglobia bacterium
CGCTGCTCCGGCGGCAGGTCCCGGTTCTGATCCACCACATAAACGTGGTCATAGCGGTGGATGAAATCGCGGACCGCCGCCGCGAACGGATAGGCGCGCAGGCGGCAGTAGCCCGTTTCGATGCCGTGCTCGCGCTGCAACTGGTCGAGCGCCTCGACGACCGCCCAGTGACTGGTGCCGTAAGCGATGATGCCCACGTCGCGCGCCGCCCCTTCCTGAATAACCGGGCCGGGCAGCAGTTTGCGCGCGGTGTCAAATTTGTGCACCAGCCGGTCGACGTTTGCTGCGTAAACTTCCGGCCGCTCGCTGTAGATGGCCTTCTCGTTATGGCCGCTGCCGCGCGCGAACCAGCCTGCCAGCCGTTCGGGCGTGCCCGGCAGGGTTCGGTAGCCGACGCCATCCCCGTCCACATCCTTGTATCGCTGGAAGCCGCCGAGGCGGCGACAATCCTCTGCGCTCAGAATCTTCCCGCGCTTCAAAGGTTTCTCGGGGTACTCGAAGGGATCGGACATCCAGGTGTTCATGCCCAAATCGAGATCGCTCATCACGAAGACGGGTGTCTGGACTTCTTCCGCGAGGTCAAACGCCTCTACCGCCATCGAAAAGCACTCTCCCACCGAGCAGGGCAGAAACATCGGGTGCTTGGTATCGCCGTGGGAGAGCAGCGCGTTTTTGAGGATGTCGCCCTGTGCGGTCCGTGTCGGAAGTCCCGTGGACGGTCCCACGCGCTGGATGTCGAAGATGACCGCGGGTAGTTCCACGTAGTATCCGAAGCCCACAAACTCGGCCATCAGGGAGACACCCGGCCCGGAGGTCGACGTCATGGAGCGCGCGCCGGCCCACCCCGCGCCCAGCGCCATGCCCAGCGCCGCTAGCTCGTCCTCCGCCTGGACGATGGCAAACGTGGCTTTGCCGGTTTCCTTGTCGACGCGGTATCGCTTCATGTATTCGATGAGCGTCTCGCAGAGCGATGAGGACGGCGTGATGGGATACCACGTCACCACGGTCACGCCCGCAAACATGCAGCCCAGCGCCGCCGCGGAATTGCCGTCGATGAGGATCTTCCCGCGCGTGGCGTTCATCGGCTCCAGGCAATAGGGGTCGGCCTTCCGGAAATTCTTGGCAGCGTAATCGTAGCCCACCTGCGCGGCGGCGAAGTTCAACTCCGCGGCCTTGGCCTTCTTCTTGAACTGCTTGCGCAGCCCAGTATGAATCTCCTCCATGGGGATATTCAGCAGGTAAGCGAGCACGCCGTCATAAATCATGTTGCGGACGAGCTTGCGCAGTTTCGCCTCCGGGCAGACCGGCGCAACGAGCTGGTCGAAGGGAACGGAGTAGAACGTGACGTCATCGCGCAAGCGGTTCAGGTTTAGCCGCTCGTCATAGATGCAGACTGCACCCGCTTTCAGAGTGCGCGCGTCTTCCTCGGCGGTTTCCGGGTTCATGGCCACGAGGTATTCGCTGTCCTGGCGCCTCGCGATGTAGCCGTGCTGGGAGGCCCGAATCGTAAACCAGGTGGGAAGGCCGGCGATGTTCGAGGGGAACAGATTCTTGCCCGAGACCGGAATGCCCATTTGAAAAATGGCCCGCAACAGGACCAAGTTCGCCGTCTGACTGCCGGAACCGTTGACTGTCGCCACCTGGATGCTCAAATCGTTGACGACCTTGCCCGGTCTCTGGTTTACGTCCGCCTCGCCAACCTCAACATGAGTTGTTACCATTGAAACCCTCAAGTGGAATTATGACCTTCCTAATCGTACGTCTCCCTCGCGAGATCTCCCAACGACCTAAGTCACGCCGGCAAATCGACGCGGCAGGATGGCCCGGGACAGAACTCGTGGGAAAGCCCGGATGAGAGAAAAGGACCATCGACGCTCCAGCCAGCGTGCTTACCTAAGCTGGATCGCAATGGCTCTGTACCCCGAACATTTCATTATAGCAAAAACTTGCACGGCCGCGGTCCTTTGGAATGGGGATGAGCACGCGCCAGACCCGCACCGACAACAGGCCGCATTTAGAGCGCTGGCGCAGCACGCGCGTCCGGCTACTTTTTCAATTCGGGATTCGAGCTGGGGGGAACCGCCCCGGGAGGGGCGAAGATTGAGGCAATTAAACTGGGAATCCTGGCCCGAAGAACCTGCTCGGTCGAGGCCACGGCCTCCTCCTTCCGCGCATTGAGCTCGTCCTCCAGGTCGTGGCGAAACGTCGTGAGGGCATCCTCCAGTTGAGCGAAGCTCTCGTCGGAGCGTTTGGTGATGCGCTCCTCTGCCGCCGCAAGTTTGGCCTCTAGCCGGCGCTGGGAATCTTCGGATGCCGCCGCCAGCTTTTCTTCTACCGGACCCCGCAGGCGTTCCAAGGCCGCTTCGACGGTCGCCGCGGCCTGCTCCCCCGCTGCGGCGAGATTGGCATCCAGCCGGGGTTGGAAATCCTCGAACGCGGAGCCAAGCAATTCCCCCACCGACACTTGTAGTCGTTCCACCGTGCCATCGATCGCCGTCACCGCCTGCTGCTCGAGCGCCGCAGTACGCTTATTAATGCGCTCTTCCGCCCCAGCAAGCCCGGCATCCAACCG
This sequence comes from Terriglobia bacterium, assembly GCA_020072925.1. Classification (GTDB taxonomy): domain Bacteria; phylum Acidobacteriota; class Terriglobia; order UBA7540; family UBA7540; genus JAIQGA01. Next base: position 2,573 of record JAIQGA010000095.1, read on the forward strand.
GTGCTGGAAATCCTCGGTTGCCATCGCCAACTTCTCTTCCACCGGCCCCCGCAGGCGTTCCAAGGCCCCTTCGACCGTCCCCATCGCCTGCTGTTCCAGCACCGCGGAGTGCTTGTCAATGCGCTCTTCCGCGGCGGCGAGCTTGGCATCCAAGCGCTGCTGGAAATCTTCGGATGCCGCCGCCACCTTTTCTTTCACCGGTCCCCGCAGGCGTTCCACCGCCCCTTCGACTGTCACCCCGGCCTGCTGCTCCAGCGCGGCTGAGTGCCGGCCGATGCGCTCTTCTGCGGCGGCGAGCTTGGCATCCAATCGGTGCTGGAAATCTTCGGTTGCCGTCGCCAGCTTCTCTTCCACCGGCCCCCGCAGGCGTTCCACTGCCCCCTCGATTGTCGCTCCGGCCTGCTGCTCCAGCGCCGCAGAACGCTTGTCGACGCGGCCTTCTGCGTCAGCAAGGGCGCTGTCCAAGCGGCGCTGGAAATCGTCAAACGCGCTCCCGAGCATCTCCTCCACCAGACCTCGCAAGCGTACGACGGCGGCGTCAGTGATCTGAGTCGCCTGCTGCTCCAGGGTCGCAAGCTGTGCGGAGGCAAGGCGTGTGGTCCCAGATGGCTTGCCCATGGCGGGCGCTGCGACGGCCGCCTGACTCGGCCGCCCGGTTGCCTGCTCAACCTGCCAATCAGCGGGAGGATTCTCCAGACCCCAGATGTTGCCCGGCCTGACCAGTTGAACGCCAACGGTATGAACCGCGACGCCGGGCACCTGCTCCTCAGCGTGCACGCAGATCGCCTTCTCAGTGATTCCCGTGCGCGGGCTCTCAATCGTCACCTGCATGCCGACCAGTAGTTGCCGGGGCGTTTGCAGCAGCGCGCCGTGCAAACTCACGATCACGGTGTGGGTCTCGTCGCGGAACGCCTGGCCAGAGGCGTCGCGCCCGCTCAAGATGACCGGCACGGCCGCATTCACGCGCGTGCTGCGCCGGCGATTGGCATAGGACTTCGCACTGGCGGAGGGTTCGGCGAAGGGATGATGTCCCATAATTCGGTTGCTGCCTTCCCGCAGCGGGAAGTTCCGCAACGCCTGACGGACTTCCCGGGGCGACAATCTTGTCGCTGATATTATGCGCGGTTAACTGCCAAGTCAATAAACTGGGGCAATTCAAGCCGGGGCCAGCCGTCTGAGTAAAGCTAGGCAGCAAGGCGCGGCGGGTGGATCACATGACGCCGCGCTTTCAATCGTTCAAGAATCTGCGGCCAGGCAAACGCTGGCCCTAGCCGCGGCCCCGCCCGGTCAGACTCGCCCAGAACCTGGATCTCTTTAGCTCGGGCTCTGTAACCTCCTCCGCATCATCCGCCGAAAAGCTCACGGCGTAGAGTTGGCCCCTGGGGCCTGATTGACAGCGAACGATGCGACCCTTGGTTTCCTTGGGCGCGGTTCCGGCGGTGAAGGGAAGTGTGAACCAAACCTCCTCTCCCACGTGGTAGGCGCCCGTGCTCACAAAGGTGATTCCGCCCTTGGAGGCATCCACGGTCTGCACGCTCTCTGTCCTACCGCTTCGGTCCCGAACCCGGAGCAGCATGGTCAAGAGCCTCCGGGGGGTTTTCCTCTTCTCCACCACAGCCGGCGGCGGTTCAGAACCTACGACCAATTCGCCTGCCGCTGCCGCCTGCTCGCTTGGCTTCCACCGTGTGGTTTGTCCGCACCCTTTGCAGTGGCGCGATATCGCGCCAGTATGCAGCAGGATATCGTATTCGATGGAAGAAAGGGGCGTTAGCAACGCCGTCTTACATTCCGCGCAGGCAATCAAAGCCTTGGGTTGGAGTCCTTCAGGGGGTGGGCCAAAATCCAGACCCCAGATTTGACTCTCTGGATTGACTACCTCCACGCCCCACTCGCGTCGGTCACCAAAGACTCGCCGGAGTTCCCCGACCACGCGGAATTCCGCCTCGTCACCGTTCTCGAGGTTTCGAATCCGCAGGCACTGTTCGGTAAAGAGCCCATGCGTGAGGCTGATTGCGGCGCCGTGTTTGTTGATGTTGACGGTTATAGCGTCTTCTTCGAATGCCCCTCCTGACCCCTCTATGCCGGTCACATGGATGCGCACGGGCGCGAGAATCCGGTCGCTTCGCCGCCTGCGAGTCCCTTCCACGGCGTCGTAGTTTCCTGACGTGAGAACCTGTCCCATGGTCACACACGGTCAACGGTATAAACCGCGACGCCGGGCCTCGGCTCGTCACCGCGCACACAGATGGCCTTCTTAGTCATTCCCGTGCGCGGGCTCTCAGTCGTCATCCGCATGCCCACCAGTAGTTGCCGGGGCGTTTGCAGCAGCGCGCCGTGCAAACTCGCCCGCACGGTGTGGGCCTCATCGCGGAACGCCTGGCCAGAGGCGTCGCGGCCGCTCAAGATGATTGGCACGGCCGCATTTACGCGCGTGCTGCGCGGGCGATTGACAAAAGACTTTGTACTGGCGGAGGGTTCGGCGAGCGGATAATGCGCCATAATTCAGTTGCTGTTTTTTCGCAGCGGGAAGTTCCGCAACGCCTGACGGACTTCCCGGGGCGACAATCTTGCCGCTGATATTATGCGCGGTTGACATCTAAGTCAACGAATAATCCTGGGATTTCGGACCTTTTTGGGCCTCCGCTTGGGGAAAATCGCCCATATCCGCGCGCAGCCGGTGACAATTTGTCCCAACTGACTGCCGCATTGATTGACGCCGGTCAGAACGAACCAGCCTTTCCTCAACTTTGCATTGGCAGCCAATATGCTCCGGATGCTGCGGAGTTCCTTGATGAAGGATCTGGTCCGCCTCTTCCAACGCGCCGCAAACGCCGATCGGTTGCGCATCTTGAACCTGCTGGCTCACTCCAATCTCTGCGGGCATGATATCGAGGCTATCCTGGGACTACCCCAGCCCTCGGTGTCGCGGCATCTGGCATTGTTGCGCGGTGCGAAACTGGTCCGATTCCGCCGCGATGGGCTGCGGGTTCGCTATTTCCTGGCGCGCTCCCACGTCTTCAGTTACCCTTTCACCAACTTCCTCTACCGTCTTCTTCCCTTCATGCCGGAATTCGAACGCGACCTCCAGAAGCTGGAAGAGTTCTGGGACCAGGGGCGGCTTAGATATAAACCCTGGCTTGACCCGCTCGTCGGTGAACCGATCACGCCTGATCAAATCACGGCGAGAGGAGGGCGCGGCCTTCGCGCCGGTCCTTCTCCTGGCTCGACCTCGGCCCCTCGCTCGGAGGGAGGACGCGCTTGAAAATCAAGACCCTGTTGTGCAACTGCAAGGGGCTCAGCCCGTCGTTCCAGCATACCGACTTGAACACGCTTCCCTTCGACCTCGAATCCGACCTTGACGTGGAGTATGCCGCAGCCCATCCCCAGCTCTGCGGGCACGGCGGCAAGGCCCTGCTGGAAGATGTGCTGCGCGCCGCAGAAGACGAGCCCGACACATATGTTCTGGTGGGCGCGTGCGCCCCCGACGCGCAGACCAAGCTCTTCAAGAAAGTCCTGCGCGCCACGGGTTTTCCGGAGGATCATTTCATCCGCCTGGACATCCAGAATACGACCAACGACGGCATCCTCGACCGCGTCCGCGCGAAGATCGTATCTTTGACTACTCCCGAAAAGCCGCATTGAGGGATCTCCCGTGGTAACCGGTCGGGTTACTCGTGCGGCGAGGAAGGCGACTGATGTCCGAGTTCAGTCTGTTGCGCACAAGGCTTCCCTGGTTTCCCACGATCGACTACATGCGCTGCCGGTCGGACTTGCGGTGCATGAACTTCTGCCCCTACGACGTATTTGAATGGGACGCCGACACCGGCCATCCCGTCGTCGCCCATCCCTATCGCTGCGTGCCAGGCTGCGACAGTTGCGCGCAGAACTGCGACGCTCACGCCATCTCCTTTCCCAGCCGGCAACAAGTTTGCACCATTCTCGAGCGCCTGCGCCGGCAGGAGCGTATCCCCCACGGCACGCCGAGCATCTTGTAGAAGAAGTCGAAAGTTGAAAGTCGATAGCGCCACTTACCTTGGGGTCGGCTTTCGACTCCCGACCCCCGACTTCCAACTCCCGATTCTTCCGGAGGCTCCCATGGAAACCAAGAAGGCCTACAAGGTGTTCCGCTATGAGAACGAAGTCTGCTGGGAATCCGCCCGGCGCGGGACCATTAGCTCCGCCGGCAAGCCTGATGTCGCCGTCTCGAGTCCTCCGGATTTCAAAGGCGAGCCAGGCCGCTGGACGCCCGAAGACCTGTTCCTCTCCTCCGTCAATCTCTGTACCATGCTGACCTTCGTCGCCTACGCGCAGCATCGCGGCCTCAATCTGGCGGGTTATGAGAGCGACGCTGAGGGCACGCTCGAAAATGTGGATGGCAAGTACCGCTTCACCGAGGTTGTGCTTCACCCGCACGTGCGCGTAAAGTCTCAAGAAGAGGTCGAGCGCGCCCGTGAGCTGCTCGAGAGCGCCCACCGCGACTGCTTCGTCGCCAATTCCATTTCCGCGCCGGTCAAGGTTTTCCCCGATATCCGAGGGGAATAGCCCCCGAGAACAGGCGTAACCATTGGCTAGCCTCCGCCTGAGTGTTCCGGCTTCTCGCTTTCTGTCCTTAGATACCTGAATATTGAGACCCCCTTTCCATTTTCAATAAGTTAGCGCCATCCTTGGGTTCGTTTCAGAATTAGCAACTTATTTATTTTCTGACAGTTATAGACATCAGGCGCCCTTCAAATTGGGTTCGTTTGGCTTCGTTCCTCGAGTCGCGGTTTGTTTTCAATAGGTTCTCGGCTTCGTTCCTCAAAAAGGATCGTTTAACGCACATACTCCTTCCTCGCTTTCCGGAGGCCGTGGAGTTTTCCTTCGAGAGACCCGACGGGGAGTGTGGACTTGCGCGCGCATGGGCTTTCTTGCCGGGAGTTGCCGGCACTCCGCTAGCCTCTATTCATACACCGGATGGCTAGGATTGTCAACTAGGCATGTTGCCAATGAGATTCCCCGGCACGGGCCGTAGCGGCGGTCTATGACCGCGGTCATTGCCTGAGGTAACACGGCTCTTCGCACCGGCCTAAAAGGGAACCGTTTTGGCCGGTTTTGTGGGATCGGGCTCAGGCAAGGGGCGCCGGCAGGCGACACACCATCCTGCCACCTCACCAGGCGCAGCCTCCGGTTGCCGAGTTCTTCTTCCATGCGACTGGCTCTATCTCAGGACAAGCAACTACCCTCCGGCACACGCGGTGGCTATCGCGGGTCAATCCCATGGCCGGGTCGTGGTCGCTCGTGGCGTACCCGAAATCCTATCGGCCGGTGAGGCCAGGCGAATAGCTACCGGCATTTTGGCGCATTCCGTCGGCGGGAGCATGAGCAGAAATCGGCGCCTCGGTGACTGCCGGCAGATGATGGTCAGACGGCAAGAAAAACCGTGGTGGGTCAGTCTGCTTGATTTCCTAGACGGCCGGTAAATAGTACGCCGTTATGGGGCCTTGGCACGTTCGAATTCTCGCTCGGCATCTGCCTGCCGACCTAGCGCCTGATAGGCGAGACCGAGGCTGTAGCGCGCCCGCCTGGATCGCGGGTCCAGCTCCACCGCACGCTCGAGCTCCTTCGCCGCTTCGTTGGGTTTCCCCAGGTGAAGATAGCCTTCGCCTACCGCGGCGTGCGCTGGCGCATAGTCGGGGTTGATGGCAGCCGTACGCTGAAACTCTCGGAAGGCCTCCTCATAGCGGTTCTGTTTCAAGTAGACGATTCCCAATTCGAACGTCGCAACAAAATTCGTTGGATCGAGTTTCGCGGCGCGAGCCAGAGACACGGCGGCGGAGTCCAGGTCACCAGCTTGCGCCTGTAGCTCGCCGAGATTGAAGAGCGCCTGAGAGAAATCGGGATTGGCTTTGAGCGCCGCCTGGAATTGCGCCATGGCTTCCGGAAAGTCGCGCAGGCCTTGATCGTCGAGCCCAATCATGAAGTTGATGGTGGGTGAATCAGGCTCGGTCCGCTGAGCCTCGCGCAACTTACGGAGGGACTCCTGATATCGTCCCCGCTGGCCGTCTGACATCGCTTCCGAGAGTAACTCGTAAGTCTGGATGCGGTCTTTGGGGTCGGGAAGGGGCTTGCCGGAGGGTTGCACGTACGTCCCGGGCGAAACAGCGACGTAACCGAGTGAGCGCAAGCGATCGTAGAGTGCCGGATCGGTCAAGGCTTTGTTGGGCTCAGGCCCCGCCGGTGGGGTGTAACGGCGCATCAGAGCGTAGAGCCGTTCGCGCATCTCGAGCGCGCGCGCTCCTTGTCCCTTGAAGAGATTGTTCCGTTCCCCTGTATCGCGGCGCACCTCATAGAGCTCCGGTTGCGGCGCCTCGATGAACTTCCAGCCGTGCGATTGGAGGCTGCGCAACTGGCTCCAGTGGAAATGCAGGAGGGGCAAATAAGTTTCCGCATAAAGGTTCGACGAGGCGCCCGAAGGGCGTCCCAGGATCGATGACATCAGGCTTCGGCCCTGCACCACGGGCGGCACCGGAAGTTTCAAGGCCTGCAGAAGCGTGGGCAGAACGTCGACGAGCGAGACTTCTTCCTCGACGACCCGGGGCCGGACCCCCGGGACCTTGAAGATCAGCGGCACGTGGAGTGTGGAATTGTAAATGAAGAATCCATGGGTTTTTTCGCCGTGCTCGCCGAGCCCCTCGCCGTGATCGCTGGTGAGAACAATCAACGCGTTGTCGTATTCCCCGCGCTCCCGGAAATAGGAAAACAGCCGACCCACCTGCGCGTCCACGAAGGCGATCTCGCCATCGTAAAGCGAATTACGAAACCGGCTGGCGTAGGGCTCCGGCGGAGTGTAGGGATAGTGGGGATCGTAAAGATGAACCCAGAGAAAGAGTGGCCGCCGCGGGTTGAGCTTCAACCAGCTCAGAACTTCGTCCACGACCTGATCGCCACGGCGTTCCAACTGGTCGAAATTGGTCACACGCAGCTGGCTGAAATCAAAATGGTCAAAATACTCGTCAAAACCCAGGTTGAGCCCGAAGCGCGAATCGAGCACCGCCGCGCCGATGAAGGCCGCCGTGGTGTAGCCGTGGTCGTGGAGGATTCTGGCCAACGTTGCGGAATTTGCCGGCAACTTGTTGGTCGTGAAGTCGTGCATCCCGGTGGCCATCGGAAAGGTGCCGGTAAGCAGCGAGCCGTGTGCAGGGAGTGTAAGAGGAACGGGAGTGTAGGCGCGAGTGAATCGGACGCCCGAGCGTGCCAGCGCGTCAATGGTGGGCGTCTGGGCCAAGGCGTACCCATAACACCCAACGTGGTCGGCCCGCAGCGTGTCAATCGTCACCAGAATGACATCCGGTGGGTCGGCCTCCAGCCGCCCACCCGTCCGACTCTTCCCCACGGGAACCATCGCGACGGCCAGTCCCAGTGCCATCCCGAGAGTCAGGAAGAGAATTGGAGCCCTGCATCGGACCATAACTTTAGTATGGCCATTCCTGCGGGCCATTTGCCAGGACTTTCTTTTCGTTCGGATCTCCACGCAGCAAAAGGCTGGTGCCAAGAGGTGCCGCAACGCAAGGTGAATCGATCGCAGCCTGCGCTGCCGAACGACAGGCAAGCAAGCTCTCCTTCCTCCTGACGACCTGTTTGCTCTCAGGACCGCGAATCGTCTTCAGCCGCTGCTAGATTTCGCTGAGCAATGAGTAGTATCTTGATGAAGGCAATGTGATGGATCCGCACGTGAAGGCCGGATTTGAGCGGTTCGTGATCTATCTTGAGGAGCGGCTTTCCCCGCCACTCACGCGGCGCGTGCAGTGACATGGGAGCAATCGCTTCCCCCGACCTACCGCGAAGCCAGTTCGTCAATCCCTTGGCGGATTCTCAGAAGAGCGTCCCTGTCGTGGACGTTCGCTCTCGCGATCGCGCCCAACTGACGCCTGCCGGGGTTCCGGTTTCGGCGCGCTGACCTCTGTGGCGTGATCGAAGGGCGTGGCCACTTGCACCTTGTCGGTGACTGCCGGTTCCGTGTACCTCACGGTCATCCTTGCCGGCAGCTTGTATGAGACCTTGGCCTCGAAAGTAACTCTCCAATCGATCTTCCACCGTCCTGGTGTCCTTTTGGTTCCCAGGAAGTTGGTCTTAGGCTCGACCAAACAGGAGTGATTGTACAGTTCCGCGAACTTAGGTGCTCTGGACTCCCACGCTTTGCACGCGCCTTCAAAAGAGTATCCCTCTATTTCACACTGTCCTGTCTGGCCTTCGCGAGTAATCTCCTGTTTACCGATGTCAAAGGGGCGGTCCGGAGAGATCTTGCCTCTGGCTGAGATCATAGCTCCTTCGGCGTCCTGGCCGTACCCATAGACCACCTCCTCCGTGGCTGGCTGGACCTCCACCAAACCGCTCTCGGCGGGAATGCCCTCCGACACGGCTGCGCCTTTGGCTTCCTCTACGGTTGCCCCGTAGAACATGCGGGTACTGCGCGGGTGCAGATAAGTTTCCATATCCCTGGCGCAGGGGATACACAGCATCCAGTACGTTGGGGTAGACAAAGTAAGTTCCACCCAGTCCCGGTCGATGCTCCGGCCCGAGGCAACAATGAGTTCTTCCAGGAGGCCGCGCGGTCGCAGTCCATCACCCACCGCCGTCCTCACTTGTTCCGGCGAGTAACCCTCGCCGTATTCGATCTCCACATGACATAGGTCACATTTACGCATGTTCCGTCCTCTCCGGATGGGAGTTGGTAGGCATGTGGTACATTCGGCTTCGCCATTCCCGGGTATGCAATGAGGAAGCTTCAGTGATGCGCGACGTCCATCACACCGCTGAAAATTCCTAGAAGAGCAAACGCGATGTCCAACCCGCCTACGGCGCGAAAAATTCCTTTGGGCCAAATTCTCATTTCCACTTCCGGGGACTTCCGCCTGCGCGGGAATAACGGCCCATGTACAATCCCCGCAACCACACAAACAACGTTTCGGCCAAACGCCGGGCTAGCGTAGAGACGTTCCGACGGAACGTCTCTACTCGGCGCCCGCCGCCGCCATTTTCACCACGGGCGTCGGCTCGCGCTCGATGGACCTGCGGATGCTTTCGATGCTGATAAACTCGTCAGCGACGTCGATGAGGTCGTCCGACGCCCGGAAGCGCGCGTTCTTGAAGGCTTCATCGTGCTGCGTGCTGACGACGGCCACGCGCACGCCGCGCGCGCCCACGGCGTGGACGAGCGGCACAAAATCGCTGTCGCCTGAAATCAGGATCTGCTTGTCGCAGCGGTCAGCCAGAGTCAGCATATCGATGGCGAGCTCCAGGTCCAGGTCGGCCTTCACCTTCACCTCGCCGTGCACGTCGCGAAAAACCTTCACGGCCTTGCGCACCACCTTGTAACCATTGCGGTTCAGGAATCGCCAGAATTTGCGGTCCTGCTCGCGTTGGTGTTCCATTTCCAGCTTCTTTGCCGCGGGGTCAGCGGGGTTGGTCAGCCGGATGAACTGCATAATGCCGCCGTCATCCCATTCGCCCGTGTAGTAGTAAGCGCGAATCAAGATTGAGTTTTGCGAAAAATATTCGAGAATTTTGATGAAGTCAACGCGGATGCCCAGGGCGTCATACGCCGCGCATTTAAAGTTCCAGCCGTCTACAAAGATCGCCAGGCGCTGGAAAGGAACCGTACCGATCGGAGGTCGGGTTGGTGTCATGACGCGCGCTCCTCGTAAAGCATTTGGAGATCACAGGTATTCTTCCGCCAATTTGCGCACCATTCTATGCCCAGACTTCACCGCAAGACCATGAATTTTACAGGTGGGACAGAAGTGCCGCGATGGGTGTCTGGCAGCTATCCGGGGTCAGGTTTCTGCTTCCTGCGCTCTGCGCGTTGATTGATAGTCACCCCGACATCTCTGACCCTCTGCTGTATAATCGACCAATGTGCGGCACGACGCCGCGCAGGGCTTCATTCTGAAACTACGCGCACGCGAGTAAGACAGTGGCGTAACGCGACCAAGCATCGGGCTGTGGGAGATCGGGAGAGGCGCGCATGGGCGTGGGCATTCGCACGGAAGACCTCCGGAAAGTCTACAACTCGCCACCGCCTGCGGCGGCGGGAGCGGCGGGTTTTGCCTTTGTCGCGGCGCGGGCTCGCGGGTCGAAAGACGGCAACAAGAAGCGAGCGGAAATCGTCGCTCTGGACGGCCTCTCGCTGGACATTCAGCCGGGCGAAATCTTCGGTCTGCTCGGCCCGAACGGCGCCGGCAAGTCCACCACCGTGGGCGTGCTCACCACCCGCGTGCGGCCTACGAGTGGGCGCGCGTGGATCGGCGAGCACGAAGTCTGGCAAGACCCCGTGCACGTGAAGCGCCTGATCGGCGTGGTGCAGCAGCGCCCGAACCTGGATTTCGCTCTTACGGCGCACGAGATTCTGCTCTTTCATGGCGCCTACTTTGGTCTCGCGTCGCGCGAACGCCACCAACGGGCCGCGCAATTACTCGAGCAGTTCAAGCTCACCGACCGCGCGGACCAGATGGTGCGCGGCTTTTCGGGCGGCATGATGCAGCGTCTTTCCATCGCGCGCGCCATGATGCACGACCCCGAGGTGCTCTTCCTCGACGAGCCCAGCGCGGGACTCGACCCGCACACCAAGCATCTGCTCTGGGAGATCGTGCGCGAGTACAATCGCACCGGCAAGACCATCCTCCTCACCACGCACAACATGGAAGAGGCGGACGCGCTATGCCAGCGGTTGGCGATCAAGTCCGTCCTGGTGAATCCGCTGGTGTACGCCAGCGAAGGCCTGCGCGCCACGCTGGCCCCGCAGTTCCCGCACTTGTCGATGGCCATTATCCTGCCGGTACTGCTCGTTGTGGATGCAGCGGTCTTCGCCGCCGGGGTGCTGCGATTCCAACGGAAGGCGTTGAGCTGAACAATGAATCGTCTTCACCGCTGGTATTGCCGCTCGGCACATTGGCGTCAGGAACTGGAGCAGAGAGTCTTGCCCTGGGCCTTGGGCGGCGTGGAACTCGGCGAGGATGTTCTGGAGGTTGGACCGGGACCGGGGCTCACCACCGATCTGTTGCGCCCGCGCCTCACTCGCATGACCGCGCTCGAGGTTGACGCGGCGCTCGCGGCGGCGCTCGCGGCGCGACTGGCCGGCACCAACGTCACGGTAATCCATGGTGACGCCGCGGCAATGCCCTTCCCCGACGCGCGATTCTCCGGGGTCGTCTCATTCACCATGCTCCATCACGTGCCGTCTCCGGATTTGCAGGACCGCTTGCTTCGCGAGGTCTGCCGAGTCCTGAAACCCGGCGGCATGTTCGCGGGCGTGGACAGCCTCCAGAGCCTCGTGATGCGCCTCGTGCATATTCGCGATACGCTGGTTCCGGCCAATCCCCAAACCTTTCCTGCGCGTCTCGCCGCCGCAGGCTTCTGCGACGTTTTCATCGAGACGAACGCGCGCGCGTTCCGCTTTCGCGCGCGAAGGCCGGCGTGAAGGGCAGTGAAAGGTGATAAGTGACAAGTGACGAGCCGGAAAGCTAAGTGAGACGCAACTGCGGTCGCGTTTAGCTGGCGCGCTGTTTCAGGTAGGCCCGCCAGGGCTTCCAGTAATAGTTTGGCCAGCCTTGCGTGACGCCCTTGTGGTCGTGTTGGGGGACGCCTACATGAACCAAATCGATTCGGCAGCCGCCGGGCGCATCCGAAAACCAGATGGTCAGGATCGAGTCGAGGTCGGTCTTCTTCCAGTGAGTCGCGCGCCAAGCCTGAACGATCATGCGGTTTGGGATGACCACCAGATTCCTCCCCGAGATACTTCCATCGAAAGCCGTGAACCTACCTCCTGCTTTGTTGCTGAGGTTTGCTTTTTGGCCCGTCGCCGCGGAATGCTTTTTCGAGTTGGTGTAAATCTCAAACAACTCGCGCGGTGAAGCCTTGAAGGTCACCGACTGCACGATCGGTTTGGTCATGCGATTCCTCCTGTTCCGAGTGAAGCCCTGGGCGGAGCGATTATATCAATTCCCCGCTACGCGCGGGTGGGCGAAGGGCAGTGACGAGTGATGAGTGACAAGTGAGGAGGATAAGAGCGGGCAATTTCAGAAATATGCCCGAGGTAAGACACCGAGTGTCACGCCTCCGGCCGGTGGCGGCGGGGGCGTTGGTTCGCTTGCAGGATTTTCTTGCGCACGCGGATGGACTGCGGCGTGACTTCGACGTACTCATCTTCGGCGATGAACTCCATGGCCTGTTCGAGGTTGAGCGGCCGCGGCGGCACAAGCCGAATAGCCTCGTCGGCCACGGAGGCGCGCATGTTGGTCTGTTTCTTCTCCTTGACCGCGTTGACGTCCATATCATCCCAGCGCGCGTTCTCGCCGACGACCATTCCCTCGTAGACCTCGATGCCCGGCCCCACGAAAAGCTCGCCGCGTTCCTGGAGGTTGTAGAGCGCGTAGCCGGTGGTGCGGCCGGCGCGGTCGGCCACGAGCGAACCGGTGAGCCGTCGGGGGATATCGCCCTGCCACTCTTTATAGCTGTCGAAAAGGGTGTTCATCACCGCCGTGCCGCGCGTGTCTTTCAGGATTTCGCCGCGCAGGCCGATCAGCCCGCGCGAGGGAATCAGGAATTCCACGCGCACGCGCCCGCCAGGCCGGCCGTGCCCCACCATTTTGGTGTTGATGCCCTTGCGCGTCCCGATCTTCTGCATCAGCACACCCACGAATTCCGCCGGACAGTCGATGATGAGCTGCTCGATCGGTTCATGGATTTTTCCCTCGATCTCGCGCGTGACGATTTCCGGCTTGCCGACCGCACGCCCGTAGCCTTCGCGCCGCATGGTTTCGATGAGGATGGCAAGCTGGAGTTCACCCCGGCCCAGCACCTTGAACGAATCGGTGTTTTCCGCCTCCTCAACGCGCAGTGCGACGTTGGTGAGCAGTTCCTTCTCGAGGCGTTCGCGCAGATGCCGCGAGGTCACGTAAGCGCCTTCGCGCCCCGAAAACGGCGAGGTGTTGACAGTGAACACCATAGAGATGGTGGGCTCATCCACAGGCACGTCCGTGAGCGCGCGCGGGGTCTCGACGCTCGTCACCGTCTCGCCAATGGTGATGCCCTCGACGCCCGCGATGGCCACGATCTCGCCCGCCGCGGCGCAGTCGATGTCAACGCGCTCCAGGCCCTCGAACCCATAAAGTTTGGTGATGCGCGTCGTCTGGATAGTGCCATCCAGCTTGACGATGGCAACTTCGTCGCCGCGCCGGAGCGTTCCGGAGAAGATCCGTCCGATCGCCAGACGCCCGTGATACTCGCTGTAGTCGAGGTTCGCCACCAGCAATTGCAGCGTATCCGCCGGATCTCCGGCGGGAACGGGAATATGCCGGACAATCGCCTCGAAGAGCGGCGCCAGGTTCTCCGAGGGCTGCTCGGGCGAAGACTTCGCGATGCCGCGCCGGGCGTTCGCGTAGAGAATGGGAAAATCGAGCTGGTCTTCCGTGGCGTCGAGATCGATGAAAAGGTCGTAAATCTCGTTCACCACTTCCTGGGGGCGCGCGTCGGGACGGTCGATCTTGTTCACCACGACGATAGGCGGCAGCTTCGCCTCGAGGGCCTTGCGCAGCACGTAGCGCGTCTGCGGCAGCGGCCCCTCGCTCGCGTCCACCAGGAGCAACACGCCGTCCACAAGCTTCAGGGCGCGCTCGACTTCGCCGCCAAAATCGCTGTGGCCGGGCGTATCCACGATGTTGATCTTGACGCCGTTGTAAAAGATGGCGGTGTTTTTGGCCAGAATGGTGATGCCGCGCTCGCGCTCGAGCTCGTTCGAGTCCAGCACGCGCTCGATGACTTCCTGGTTGGCTTTGAAAATCCCGCTCTGCCAGAGCATGCCATCAACCAGCGTCGTCTTGCCGTGATCGACGTGAGCGATGATGGCCACATTGCGAATGGATGCAGTCATAAGTTCCTGAAGTACCCATCCCGGCAGGATGATGAAACAGCCGCCGCCCATATCATTCTGAGCCCTTCCCTTGTCATCCTGAGCCCTTCCCTTGTCATCCTGAGCCCTTCCCTTGTCATCCTGAGCCCTTCCCTTGTCATCCTGAGCCCTTCCCTTGTCATCCTGAGCGCAGCGAAGGATCTCCGCAGTACGCTCAGGGTAAACTCCGCGAAGAATCCCCGCATTTGTGAAACCAAGCAACTGCGGAGATCCTTCGTCGCCTGCGGCTCCTCAGGATGACAGCGAGGACTCATGCTTGACGGCTGAAACGCTGAGGCAAGTCCAACCTTCTATCCTAAGGCATAAAGCCAGAATCGTGAAGTCCTCTTCTCGCTGCCTCCCACAAAGCGCGCACCACCACCGGCCGTCGGTGCCGCGATCTTCGGCCTGGACACACGTAAAGAGGGTTTGAAATAAGCAGGCGCTTAGCGGTATGTTCTTGGCGCACGGTAGGCAGCGGTCCGACTGCGGCACGGTAGAATTTCTTGCTTCCCGCGGAATACATGACGAAAGGAGCTCACATGACGAACCATACCGGAATCTCCAGACGTGACACCCTGCGGCTACTGGGAGGCGGCGCGACGGCGCTGGCAGGCTCGGCGATGGGAATGGCTTCCCCGCCCCCCGGATACAATCCACAGACACATCCGAACGCGCAGAGTCCCGAGATCGCTGCGGAGGCGGCCACACGCGCGCGGCGCATGCAGTGGTGGCACGCCGCGAAGTTCGGCATGTTCATCCACTGGGGACTTTACAGCGTCATCGGCCAGCACGAATGGGCGATGGAAGTGGAAGGCATTCCGGTGGCGCAGTACGAACTTCTGGCCAAGCATTTTGTCCCCAAGCCGAATGCGGCGCGCGCCTGGGCCAAACTCGCCAAACAGGCCGGGCAGAAATACATGGTGATGACCTCGAAGCATCACGAGGGCTTCTGCCTCTTCGACTCGAAGCTGACCAACTACTGCGCGCCCAAGCAGGCGTGCGGGCGCGACCTGGCGGCGGAATTTGTCGAGGCCGCGCGCGCCGAGGGCCTGCGGGTCGGCTTCTAC
>JAIQGA010000096.1 GCA_020072925.1 Terriglobia bacterium
GGTGCGCACCATCGCCGGCACGATGACCATTCACATGGCGCTGGAAGAGAAGATTGCCAAGTTCAAGCACGTCGAGGCGTCGGTGGTGTTTCAATCCGGCTTCACGGCGAACGCCGGCACCGTGCAGGCGATCCTCGGACGCGAGGACGTCATCATCTCCGACGAGCTCAACCACGCCTCCATCATCGACGGCTGCCGCCTGTCGCGCGCCGAAATCAAGGTCTTTCCGCACAAAGATATCGATGCCTGCGAAAAAGTCCTGAGAGAGATCGCGAACCACAAGGGCCACAAGCTGCCCATTACCGACGGCGTCTTCTCCATGGAAGGCGATATCGCTCCGCTCCCCTCGCTCGTCGAGCTGGCGGAAAAATACGGCTGCATCATGATGATCGACGACGCGCACGCCTCGGGCGTTCTGGGGCGCAACGGGCGCGGAACGGTCGACCACTACAATCTTCACGGCCGCGTGGATATCCAGGTGGGCACGCTCTCGAAGGCCATCGGCGCGCTCGGCGGCTACGTGTGCGCCACGCGCGATACCGTCGAGTTTCTCTACCACCGGGCGCGCCCCTTCCTCTTTTCCACTTCGCACCCGCCCTCCGTCGCCGCCACCTGCCTCGCGGCATTCGAGGTTTTGGAGGAAGAGCCGCAGCTCATCGAGAAGCTCTGGGCTAACACGAAGTTCTTCAAGGAAGGCCTGAAGAAGCTCGGGTTCAACACCGGCGTCAGCGAAACGCCCATCACGCCGGTCATCGTGGGCGACGCGGCGCTGGCGCACGAATTCTCCCGCCAGCTTTTCCAGGAAGGCGTGTTCGCTCAGGGCATCGGCTTCCCCACGGTTCCGCAAGGCAAGGCCCGCATCCGCACCATCGTCACCGCCACGCACACCCAGGAAGAACTCCATCGCGCGCTGGGTATTCTGGAGAAAGTCGCTAAGAAGTTGAAGATTATCTGATCAGTCTATAGAACAGTGACGAGTGACGAGCCCGCGATGGAACTGGTGAGCGATCCCGTCATTCCCGCCGGCCCGTAATTTCACCAACCTCTGCGAAAGCCGCGGATTGGTCATTCCCGCGAAAGCGGGAATCCACCGTGCTCTGCGCAATCTGCATCTGTACTTGCCATCGGCGCGAGCACCGCAACGCGCGTGAAAGACCTTCCACATGATCCACGGATGTGAGGTGCCGCCCTACTCTGTGGACGAGCACTGCCCCGCGGCGCGCTCAGCGCCGGGTGAGGGGTCTTTTTCCGGCAAGGCTACTTCTTGAGCACGGATGCGCCACCCCCGCCAATATCGTTCAGATCATAATCAACCCGTGCCGAATCCCCTGCGTCACGGCTTCGGTGCGGCTGGCCGCGCCCAGCTTCCCCATAATGGAGGCGACGTGGAACTTGACGGTATGCTCCGAAATCGCCAGGCGCGAAGCAATTTCCTTATTCCCGAGCCCTGCCGCAAGAAGGCGCAAGACTTCCATCTCGCGCGGCGTGAGCCCTTCGACCAGCGCTTCGGAACCGGCGCGCGTAGCCGTGCTCGGCGCGCGAAGCAGCGTGTCGATATCGGTCCCGTCGAGCACCACGAGGCCCGCGGCAGCGGCCTCGATAGCGGCCACGATTTCCGGCCCAGCGAGGTTGCTGGGGAGCACCGCCTTCACTCCCGCGCGCAGCGCCTCGGCAATTGCTTCCGGGGCAGGATCCCGCACCAGCAAGACCACGGGCCCGCCCGCAACTGCCCAATCCATCGCGTCACGCGCCGAGTGGTCCGCGAGCGTTTCGGCTTCGACCACCAGGACATCCGGTGGCGACTCGAAAGCGAGCGCTTCTCCCGCGGCGTCGGCGGACGAGTCTCCGACGAGTTGAAACGCGGGATGCGTCTGAAGCAGACTTTCGAGTCCGGCCCTGGCGATGGGGGAGGACGCCTTTACGAGAACGCGAATCATACGACGGCCGCTTCGGGAGCACCGAGGCGCACGGCGACGTTCCGGAGCCTGCTCGGATCGCCTCGGACGAATTGCAGGCGCAGCAGGCGCTCGCCGCTTCCCTCGAGCGTCTGCTCGAGGTCATCCAGCGAGCGGAGCGGCTCGCCTTCAATTCCCAGCAGAATGTCGCCGGCGCGCAGCGAGGCAAACTCCGCCGCGCCGCCCTCGATGACTTCGAGAATCGCGAGGCCCAGGCGATGCGCGCCTGACACTCGAACCGAAACGGGCTGGACCACCACGCCCAGCGACGCCTGCGCCAGGTCGCCGGCGAGCAGCCGCGCGACCGCGTTCGACGGCGCCGCGAGCCCGAGCCCCGCCATGACCATGGTATTCACACCCACGACGTTGCCTCGGGCGTCGGCCAGCGGGCCGCCGGAATTCCCCGGCGCAAGTTGCACGTCGGCCTGAATCCACTGGGTGGGCCCAAGCCGGGGCACGCGGCCAATCGCATGAACGATTCCCGTGGTTACCGCTCCCATGAAACCAAACGGATTTCCCACCGAGATCACCAACTCGCCGACTCGCAAATTATCCGAATTCGCTAAGGTGACGGGCGTGAGGTTCGCGGTGGGAATCCGCAGAACCGCCAGGTCGCGACGGTTGCTCCGCGCCTGGAGGGTCGCGGGAAAAGAACTTCCGTCCCAGAGCTGCACCGAGAGTGGGCCATGACTCGCCACATGCGCGTTGGTGACGATCACGCCATCCGACTCTACGATGATCCCAGAGCCCTGGCCGCGCCGGCCGCTCTCTACGCGGACTGTTGATCGCCGCAACTGTTCGGCAATCTCGCCAAATCCTTCAAGCTTCATGCCAGCCTCACTTTCCCGGCCTTTCGCCGATGGTGATCGCTACTTCGCGGAGATCACCTGCGCGGATGAACTTGGCCTTGATCGGTTTTCCAATCGCCCCTGAGTCTAAGGATGATTGGAGGTCCTCAATCTGTTCAAGGTTCGCAGTTCCCAGGCTCGTGAAAATGTCGCCGAGAAGAATGCCCGCCTGGTCCGCCGGACCTCCGGGTTCGATACTGACCACCATGACGCCGCGCTTGTTCGTGACCGAGAGCTTTGTCCTGAAGGCGTCCGGGATCAGGACGGGTTGCACTCCAACCCCCAGATAAGCGCGCGGCACGCGGCCCTTCTCGAGCAGAGCGTCCATAACGCGATTGACGGAGGAAGCCGGAATCGCCAGTCCGGCAATCCGCGAGAGACCCGAGGTGGCAATCCCGAGCAATCGTCCGCGACAATCCACTACCGCGCCCCCGGAGGAATTCGGAAAAAGGGTGGCGTCGAGACGGATGTAGTTGTCTAGGCGCCCTCCTCGCCACGTCCGCCAGGGGCCGGATAGGGCGCTGATGATTCCCAGGCTGGCGTTCGGCCCGCTGTCGGGAGAGCGTCCGAGCACCAACGCCAGTTCGCCGGTTTTTGCCACTTCGGTTTCGCCAACTTGGGCGGTCGGTGAACCGAGCCCTTCCACTTTCAGGATGGCAATGTCGGTTCCCACATCGCGGCCGGCGAGCGCCGCGTCGACGGTTTTGCCGCTCGGCAACGTCACTTGAATATCCTCTTCCCGGCGAATCGAGTGGTCCGCGGTCACGATAATGCCGGGTCGCCAGTGAACTCCGCTGGAGGGGAAATGAGGACGAGCGTGCACGGCGACAACATCGGATTGAAATTTTTCGACGAGCGTCGCCAGGTCGTTCGAAAGACTTGCCAGTGAGCTTTGCATGTTTGGCCTCCAAGGGCATTCTGCCGGAGCTGGTACGCCGGCACATCCGCCAAATGGGCAGGTGGGGACCTGGAATTTAGGTGAGGCCGTGGTCGGGCCACGATTTCCGGTGTAGAATATGACGAATGATTTGGCCCCTCTGTGCCCTCGCTGGGAGAGGCTTCGATGCAGCAGAAAGAATTGGAACGCTACAAGGCACTCTTGCTCGCCAAACGGCGAGAACTCTTGAACGGCAAGGCTGGCTTGGAGGCTCCGGTGCCCGCCGCCGGAGTCTTGCGCGGCGATGTCGCGGACCAAGCCGCGGCAGCCGTCGAGGCGGATCTTCAGGTGAGGCTGCGACAGACGGACAGCCGCCTTCTGCGCGCCATCGATGAAGGATTGGCGCGGATCGACCGGCGGACTTTCGGGGCGTGCACGGCCTGCGGCAAGCCCATTACCACCGCGCGCCTGGACGCCGTCCCCTGGACGCGCCTCTGCCGCGACTGCAAAGAGGGCCAGAGTTCTTGAACTTGCGAGCCTTCCCATGCCGCATCGAGAGGGGCCGGTGTAAACAAACAGGCGCCGAGGCCATTTTCAACTTATGCCCAGAGGAATCGCTTTCTTCATTCAGTTTTTCCTGGTAGCGCTCTCGATTCTGTTCCTGAGCCATTACTTCATCTATTTCTCCATCATACATTTCTTCGGCGTCACGAACGCCTGGCGGCCAGTGGCGCTCGCGATCTTCCTCGCTCTCCTTCCCGCCAGCTTCATTGCGTCATCGATCCTGTGGCATCGGTCCGGTGGCATCTTTGCTACGATGTATTACTTCTGTTCGAGCCTCTGGCTTGGCGTGGGGCTGACCCTGATGACGTTCTTCGCCTTCGCCTGGATGGCGCGAGGTGTCACGCGGCTCTTCACTCACTCTCCAAGCCCCGCACTTTTCGGCGGCGCGGCCATAGTGCTTGCGTGCCTCTATACTGCCTATGGCATCTGGAACGCCTATCACCCCCGGACGGAAGAGATCGTGATCAAAATCCGGGACCTCCCGCGCGAATGGCGCGGGAGAAAAGTGGTGCAGATCTCCGACGCGCATTTGGGGCGCATACTGGGACGGGAATTTTTGCAGGCGGTGGTGGAGAAAGCCAATGCTGAAAAACCGTCCATGGTTGTGATTACCGGCGACCTTTTCGATGGGCAAGACGGGCGGCTCGACGAGCTAGTTGCCCCACTCAATGGCCTCCATGCTCCCCTGGGGACTTACTTTGTCACCGGCAACCACGAGACGTATCTGGGGACGGACCGCGCCTATGCAGCGCTCGAGAAGACCCCGGTAAGAATTCTCCGCGACGAGATGGTGAACGTGGAGGGCCTGCAACTTATCGGAATCAGCTACCCGGAGCGCGGGACCCACAAGGACATCGGTGATACGGCACGGAAAATCCCCGGGTTCGATCCCCATCGGCCTTCGGTGCTTCTCTACCACAACCCGACCCAAATCGAGCGGGCCAAGGCGGCGGGAGTCAGCGTGCAGCTTTCGGGGCACACACACCACGGCCAGATTTTCCCGATCCAGCTTATTTCGCGATTGATCTATGGGAAGTATTATTACGGTCTGCACGCGGAGGGTGATTATACGATTTACACCTCGAGCGGCGCCGGGACGTGGGGCCCGACGATGCGGACCGGAAACCATCCGGAGATCGCGGTCATCCGCTTCGAATAATCACCGAGGTTTGTTTCGTTGCTGGCCATTGCGCGGGCATCCCCTTCGTAGGGGCACGCCATGGCGTGCCCCGGCCCTTGGAGCCGGGTATGGCCGTGCTACGAATGGGGCAGCACGGGTGTGCCGCCTGTGAAATGGACTCAAGGCCGATTAGTGCGGCGGGGCAGGGTCACGCGCGCCCTGCGCGGGGGCGGCGGCAGCCATAGGCTTGACGGCCGCGGGCTTGGGATTTCCGCCGGGCTTGGCGGGAGGCGGCGCGGGGCTGTCACCCGCGGACTTGGCGGTCGGTGGTGCACTCGCCGTGCCATTAGGTGCCACGGGAGCCTTGACCGGGGCGCCGGTTGGATTATTCGTCGCCGCGGTGGAAGTCTGCTCCAGCAACCGCTCCGACCCGCCGCTGGCCAGGATTTCGTTCACCTGTTGCGGGCCGGTCAGCAAGGGCGAATCGGGAAATTGCTCGACGGGCCGATCTTTCAACACCTCGCTCATGAACTGCGTCCAGATGGGCAGCGCCACGCGCGAGCCCTCTTCCTTGTCGCCCAACGTGCGATGGTCATCGAATCCCACGTACACGCCGCAGGTGACTGAGGGCGAGAAACCGAGAAACCAGGCATCCGTGAATTCGCTGGTCGTGCCGGTCTTGCCCCCCACCGGGTACTTCGCCGCGAAGGCCCTCTCGTGGACCGCCGTCCCGGAATTGAAGACTTCGCGCAACATGGAGACCATCAGCCGCGACACACCAGCGGGAACCACGTCGGTGACTTCCGGGGGAAAATCATCGATCACGCGCCCGTCATAGTTGGTGACGCGCGTGATGATGCGTGGCGCGAGGTGCACGCCGTCGTTGGGAAACGTGGTAAATGCCGAAGTGTGTTCGAGCAGCGTCAGGTCGGACGCGCCCAGGGCCAGGGGCAGGTTCGGAACCAGCCGCGAGGTGATCCCGAATTTCCTGCAAAGCTTGATCACTTTATCCACGCCGACCTTGGCGATCGTGCGGACAGCCGGCACATTGCGCGATTCCGCCAGGGCGTGGAGCACGGTGATATCGCCCTCAAATTTGTCGTCGTAATCGTGCGGCGACCACCATCCCGAGGAGGTGTGATAACTGACGGGCGCGTCCAGAACGTGGTCGAAGGGTGAGACGCCGTCAAGGATCGCCTCCGTATACACATACACTTTGAAGGACGACCCCACCTGCCGCTGGGCCTGCACGGCACGGTTAAACTTGCTGTCATTCCAATCGTACCCGCCCACCATGGCCTTGATTTCACCCGTGGGGTTGTCGATGGCCAGCAGGGCGCCTTGCACGTTGGGCTCCTGGTCCAGCGTCACATGCAGGGTTTGCCCCTTGATTTCCTGGATCCGGAACAGGTCAACATCCCCTGCCATGAAGATCTGCGGAGCTTCGGTGGGCTTGGTCCAGGCAAAGTCCGGCGGCATGACGCGAGCCGTCAAGTTTCCGAACCGCACGACGGCATGGTCCGGCTTCACCTGCATCACCACGCCGTGCACGAGGTCGCCCGCCTCGAAGGGCTTTTTCCAATCGGGGTCTTTGTAGGTCTCCAGCGTGGCGGGCTCACCGTCCTTGAGGAGGACGGGGGTTTTCAGGATGTTCTTCTCCGGCCCCCGCCAGCCGCGTCGTTTATCATCGTCGCGCAAGCCCTGGCGAAGAGCCTCTTCCGCGATCTTCTGCATTTTCACGTTGAGCGTCGTATAGACCCGCAAACCCTGTTCCTGGACTGCCTCCGGACCGTACTTCTTTTCCAGTTCTTCGCGAACTTCCTCGACGAAGTACGGGGCTGCGGTGTTGCTCCATCGCTGCACGTTCAATCCCAGCGGCACTTTGATGGCTTGCTCGTATTGATCCCGGCTGATTTTGTGGTTGTCGTACATAGCGTACAACACCGTGTTGCGGCGCCGCTTCGCCGCCTCGGGGTGCAGGATGGGTGAGTACATCGTGGCGGAGCGTGGAATTCCCGCCAAAAGCGCAGCTTCCGGCAGGGTTAACTCCTTCAGGTGTTTCCCGAAATAGAATTCGGCGGCGGCTTCGAAGCCGAAATTCCCGTGCCCCAGATCCATCTGGTTCGCGTACATGGCGAAGATTTGCTGCTTGGTGAAGTGACGCTCGATCTGGATGGCCATCAAGGCTTCCTGAATCTTGCGCCGGAAACTTTTTTCCGGAGTCAGGAAGAGCTTGCGGCTGAGTTGCTGCGTCAGGGTGCTGGCGCCCTGCGCGCGCCGCCACTCCATCAGGTCGGTGACCGCCGCCCGCACGATGCGCAGCACGTCAATTCCCCAGTGGCTTTCAAAGTGGCGGTCTTCGATGGAGATGACGGCATTCCGCAGGTCCGGCGGAATCTCGTTATCGGTGACCAGAACGCGGTGTTCGAGCGCGAAGCTGCCGATGAGCGTGCCATCGTCCGAGTAAAGATCCGTCATGACGTCGGGTCGGTAATCCTCAAGTTCCCGCACCTGAGGCAAATCTGAGGAATACACAAACACCAGCCCCCCCAGCGCGCCTATACCCGCTGAGAGTAATACCAAGATAAGAAACACAAATTGGCCGAAAATGCGCCGGCTGGCCAGACGCGGCGGCGGAGGCAGATGGGAATCGGACCAGGTCGAAGGGGGAAGCTCAGACATCGGCGGCCTTTCAGGGTTCATAATTATTGTAGGCCGCCGGCGTACCGCAGTCAAACGCCCCGGCACTTATTGCCGATTGCTGATTGGCGATCGGCGATTGAAAATTGAAATCGACCGGCATCAATCTGGAAACAATAACCGGCAATCAATTCCCCCGAGTCGGGTCTTTTCTGTTGAGCACTGGTGCCGTTCCAACTGTTTGCGCCTAATCCGCGTAAGCACATGACGAGCCGATGCTGTGCAAGACAGAAGCGGAGTACACCGCCCCATTAAGTTGGAACGGCACTAGGAAACCGGTGGGGAAGGCGGCGGGGCAAGGAGCTTGCGGCACAAGCGGATCAAGCGCGAGTGGGGGATGGAGGCGGGCGATTCAAGCATCACCAGATCTCCCTCGCGAAAGCTGCTGTAGTACCATCGCGCCAGCAGGGCGAGATGTTCCCAAGGAGGCAGGCCCGAACCCCGCGCGGCATGCCGAGATGCGGCGGCTGCTCCGGGAGAGGATTTCTGATCGGATGGCGATGCCGCCACGTTGCCCGCGCGGTCCGGGGCCGCCAGCGATTCGAGCAAGCGATGGAGTTGCTCATCGAGGGGTGTGGGCGAGGGAACATTCTCGTCGAGCGAAAGCGTCGCGGGCCCGCGCAGTTCGCCCGCCTGAACGCGGAAGAAGGCGACACTCTGGGGTTCCGCACCGCGTTGCAGGATTACGGCGTGCAGGTCGCCCAGGTTGCGCGCCAGATCGCTTTTCTGGCGGAGCACTTCGTGGACCTTCTCGACGCGGCGATGGATCTTGGCGGCTTGCTCGAAGGCCAAGGCCTCGGACGCCTGGGCGCGCTCCGCCTCCAGGGCGCGCAGCAGCGGCCGCCCTTGCGCGTCCAGAAACTCCACCACGCGGCTCAATTCGGCGCGGTATTCGTCGTCCGTGCAGCCGGCGAAGCAGGGAGCCAGGCACATGTGGAGTTGCGAATAGATGCACCCAGGATGTGCGGGGTCGGGGTTCAGGTCCTCCACGCAGCGGCGGATTTTGAAGAAGTCGAGAAACTCCGCGGCAAAGCGCTCCGCGGCGACCTGCGAAGGAAAGGGACCGTAATAGAGCGAGCCGTCGCCGGTGAGGCGCCGCGTGGGATAGCAGCGCGGGTAGCGGTTGCTGAGGTTGATCTTGAGAAGCGCCGGCGGCTTCAGGCGCAGCCGCTCGCGATACTGGGAGGGATAGTAATGGTGGTGAAGGCGGTAGAGGAGCCAAAGGGCCTCGAAACTCGAACCCACGACCTGGCAAGCCACATGGTCAGTCAGATCGTGGAGGTTCAGAAGCCGGGAGTGGCCGCGCGGGGGAGCCAGCAGCCGACCCATGCGGCGGCGCAGGTTGCGCGTTCGGCCGAGGTAAGGGGGCGAGCCCGGTCCGCCCGCCGCGCGCGGATAGACCGCATACACACCAGCCTGCACAGGTATAAGTTCCAAAAAGGGTTGCAGGTCGGATTGTGGATCGAATGGCGCCGAGAACTGAAGGTCCATGCCCTGCCCCGATAGAATTCTAATGGCCCCCTCCGAGCCAGGTCAAGGAACGCTGGCAACGGTTCTCCAGGCCAGGATATAACTATTAAATTACTATCTTGAACGTATAGAAGAAATCGTAGACATCCCGACACGGGTTTTGATATGCTCGCAATACGAAGTCAGGCGGATCTGCAGATGATAACTCAGGAGCCCAACCCTACTTGGTTGAGAAACCTGGCAGTTTTGCTCCTTTCGGCTCGCGCAGGGTGGTGAAGTAAGGCGGCTGGAATGCGAATCAGATTCTGGGGAGTGCGCGGGTCTACGCCCACTCCGGAACGCCGTAACGCCCGGTACGGTGGGAATACGTGTTGTTTGGAAGTTCGGCTGGCCAACGACACGCTGATCTGCCTGGATTGTGGCAGCGGGCTGCGCGGTCTGGGCCGGGGTTTGCTGGGCGAAGTCGGGGATCGCCCCATCCATGCCTACATTTTCCTGACGCACTTCCACTGGGACCACATTCAAGGGATTCCCTTCTTCCTGCCTTTCTACAGGAAAGGAAACATCTTTCTGTTCCACTCCGTTCGGCGGCGCGGGTCCGAGCTGAAAGACACCATCGAAGGGCAAATGTCCAACCCGTATTTTCCCGTCAACATGAACGCCATGCAGTCGGACCGCCATTTTCTTGATCTGGATGAGAAGCCGATCGAGGTCAACGGCGCGCGGATCAGCTCGGCGGCGCTCAACCATCCCCAGGGTTGTGTAGGCTACCGTATCGAAGCGGACGGGGGTGTGTTCGTGCTGGCGACGGACAACGAACCGGGCTCGCCCGTGCATGACCAAAACGTGCGCGAGCTGGCTCGGGGCGCCGATGTGCTGGTATACGACGCCCAATACACGCCCGAGCAACTGGAGGGGGAAAAGCGCGGCTGGGGGCACAGCACTTGGGCAGAAGGTGTCAAGATTGCCCGCGAGACCGGCGTCAAACGGCTGGTGCTTTTCCATCATGACCCCGACAGCGACGACGCCTTCGTGGACCACCTGGTGGCTCAGGCTCGGAACGAATTCCCCAATGTCACCGGCGCGGCGGAAGGATTGGCCATCGATCTGCCCGGGGGCGAGTTGTTGAATGTTCCCTTCCTGGAGGGCGCCGACCGGCGGACGGAGCACCGCTACCAGCTCGAGGTGCCGGTCCGGCTGGAATGGCAGGAGGGTCCCGAAAAACCCCAGGAAGCACAAGGGTTTGCCCGCGACGTTTCCCGCTCGGGGATTTATTTCGTTGTGCCGGAAAAAATCGACGCGCAGAAGCCGGTCGACCTGGAATTGGTCCTTCCCGATGCGATCACGCATCGCGGCGATGTGGGATTCCGCTTCAGCGTTCAGCCCCTTCGCCAGGAGGCGGTCAACGGCAAGGCGGTCGGAGAGCAACCTCCCAAGACGGGAGTGGCCGCCAAGCTGACTTCACCGGTCGAGACCATCCCGGAAGGAAAGAAGAACCCGGAGAAATCCAAGTAGTGATCCTGTCCTTTTTCGACAGCCCATGCATTTTGCGGAAGGGTCGAGAGCGGCTCAGCTCTCACGGGGAAAGCAGCGCACGAGCTTGTCGTAAGTCGTGAGCAAATCCTCCGGAAGGACCCGCGTCTCACCCACCACGGTCATGAAATTCGCATCCCCGAACCAGCGCGGAAGGATGTGCAGGTGAAGGTGGGCCTCGATGCCGGCACCCGCGCTCTTGCCCAGATTCATGCCAAGGTTATAGCCGTCAGGGTGATAGCAATCCCTTAAAGCCCGCTGGAAGCGCTGAGCCAGCAGAAACATCTCCGTCAGGGTGGCGGGCTCCAGTTCGTCGAGGTTCGCGAGGTGGGCGTACGGAGCGATCATGGCATGCCCGGTGGTGTAGGGGAAAAGATTAAGGAGAAGGAGGTTGGCGCGGCCGCGATGCAGGATAAGCTGTTCGCGGTCCTGGGCGGAGTCGCCCGCAGCCTTAGCACAGAAGATGCAGGGCGTATTTTCGTTTACCTGGCTGACGTAGCGGAATCGCCACGGGCTCCATAATTGGTCCATGCGCTGGTCACCGACCTGCGAGGCCGTCCCGCGCCTAAGGGGTGGCGGGACTCGAGGGCGAGGCAGGCGGGAAGGTGGCGGGCGGTGGCGGAGCGGCCGCCGCCTCCGCTTCGGGGGTGCCATTGACGAGATCTTTCAGTTCCTTGCTCGGCTTAAAATACGGAATCTTCTTTGCGGGAACATCCACCCGCGCTCCGGTCTTCGGATTGCGTCCCACGCGCGCCTTGCGCTGCCGCGTACGAAAGCTGCCGAACCCGCGGATCTCGATTTTGTCGCCGGTCCGCAGGGATTTTACGATGCTCTCGAAGATGGTCTCGACAATGACCTCGGAGTCTTTCCGGCTCATCTCGACAGCCCGCGAAACATCCTCAATCAACTCGGCCTTGGTCATCGTTTTCTCCTTCTGCACCACGTCGAGTGTCGGGAGGCGTTATGGCAGAGCCTCTGCCCGCTCGTACCGCGCCCCGGCCGATTTCCCACCAACCAACAAGGGTTACGATTCCGTCGACGACGACGGCGGCGAAATCCCCAGGGGGGTGATCCCGGCCGAAGACAGCGCCTGCGCCATGGTGGAGGTGTGAACCGGCTCCTTGGGCCGGGGCGTCTCCACCGGCGCCGCGGGGGCAGCGACTTCCTTCATGCTCAGCCCGATCTTCCTGTCGGCGGGATTCAAACGAAGCACCCGGAATTCATGTTCGCTTCCGACCTCAAACTTCGCGGCGCCATGGGCGCCGTGGTCTTCATCGAATTCGGAGACGTGGCAAAGACCCTCCACGCCCTGCTGCAGCTCGACGAACGCGCCGAACGGCGCCAGGCGCGTGATCTTGCCGCGCACCACATCGCCCACGCGCGTCTGGGTAAAGAACGCCTCACAGGGATCGGCGGCGAGTTGTTTCATGCCCAGCGACAGGCGCCGGTGCTCGGCATCGACCGCCAGCACCACGGCTTCAACTTTTTGGCCTTTCTTCAAGACGTCGGAAGGGTGTTTGGTGTTCCGGTCCCACGAGAGGTTCGAGAGGTGGATCAGGCCGTCGACGCCGTCCTCGATTTCGACGAAGGCCCCGAAGTCGGTCAGGTTGCGCACGCGCCCCGACACGACCGAGCCCACGGCAAAACGCTCGCTGACACCCGACCAGGGATCGGGCAAGGTCGCTTTCAGGCTCAGCGAGATGCGGCGTTTGGCGGGACTGACCTCCAGGATGCCCACTTCGACCCGCTCGTCCGCTTTGAGAATCTTCGAAGGATGCCGAAGGCGCTTGCTCCAGCTCATCTCCGAGATGTGGATCAGCCCTTCCACGCCCGGCTCGAGCTCCACAAACGCTCCGTAATCCGTCAGGCTCACGACGCGCCCGAAAGCATGATCGCCGGGGTGATAGGTGGCCTCGACGCTCTCCCAAGGGTCCGGAGTGAGTTGCTTCAGACCCAGGGATACGCGACCCTTTTCCGTATCGTGCTTCAACACCTTGACCCGGATCTCCTGCCCGACCTGCACAATCTCCGAAGGGTGGCCCACCCGCCCCCAGGAAAGATCGGTAATGTGCAGCAGGCCGTCCATCCCTCCCAGGTCGACAAAGACTCCGTAGTCGGTGAGGTTTTTCACCTTGCCAACCAGTTCCGCGCCTTCTACGAGGCGTTCCATCAATTCGGTCTTGCGCAGTGCCAGGTCTTCTTCGAGCGCCAGCTTGCGGCTGACCACCACGTTGTTCCGTTTGCGGTTAATCTTGATCACCTTGCAGGTGATCTCCTGGCCCGCCAGCGAGTCGAGATTGGCGTGGGCGCGCACTTCGGCATGGGAGGCGGGAAGGAAGGCAGGCACACCGATGTCCACCGTCATGCCACCCTTGATGCGCTCCATGACCCGGCCACAGAGGGAGGTTTGCGTCTGGAAGGCGTGCTCGATCTCATCCCAGATTCTTTGCCGGACCGCTTTCTGATAGGAGACGGAGACCGTCCCCGTCAGCTCATCGAATTGCTCGACCCAGACGTCCACGGTGTCGCCCGGCGCGACCGTCAATTGGCCCTCGCCGGTCAGAAATTCGCTGAGGGGAAGCGTGGCCTCCGATTTGAGGCCGATGTCCACCAGGGCTTCGCTATCGGTGAGGTTCAGGATTCTGCCCTGCACAACCTGGCCCGGCACCAGCGGCGCCGGCAGGGCGCTCATCCCTTCCAGAAGGTTCGCTACTTCAGCAGGGTCCGCGACGTTCGAGGCTGGGGCGGCAGCGCTACCTGGGGTTTCAACATCTTCCGTACTCGTTTCCTGTAACGTACTGGCTTCCTGCAAGCCACTAGGATTCTCATCGGAGAACATCCCTGGGCCTCCCTCCTAATTCCCGACGCAAACCCCACAGGGGAAAACCCTATTCTAACTTCCGCCCGAAAGGAATGTCAATCCGTGCAGCACGTGCATGCAGCACGCGCCCGCGCGCTACCCATGCGCGGCCTCTCTCCACAAATTGCGATGCAGGAAAGCGCTGAAATGTTGCGTCGCGACTCCAGAGTGAAGCGGCGCAAGACGGTGTGCGCATCGACGGCGATTCACTTCCCGGCGTGCCGCGCGCGTTACTCCACCTGCTGCAAATTTAGCGCAATGCGGACGCCGTTCACCAGCACCGCGCTCTGATTTATCAACTCCTGATTAGTAATATCAGCATTTACAAACTGACGTAGAGGCTTCAACGGGCAAATAAACTCCAGGGCCTCGGAGGAGGACGCGGACTGCGGGGCCAGTTGATCGAGAACGGTGACGTCCAGCCCCGCAAAGTCGGCGTCCGCGGGAAGCATGTCCACCAGGGGTTTGAGCTGCGGCGCCAGGAACAGGTCAAAACTCTGCGCGGCGCGCTTGTAAATCGAGGCCGCCTGCGGATCAAAGCGGTTGGGATTCCGGAGCGTCAACTGAAGGTAGACTTGGTTTCGGAAGACCACGAAGGAAGGGGGCGCGTAGTCCACAAAGTGGAACTTGGCCGTCCCTTCCTTGCCCAGTGCATCGAGCTGGGCCTGATATTGAGCCTGCAGGCGGTCGGCATCGGCCTGCGTCGCGGCGCCGGGCGAAGGAGACGCGGGGGCCGGCGCAGGGTGTGGGGGAGAATCCTCGCTGCTCGACGCCCCGAGGCCCGCGGCCTCTGCCTTCTGTTTGTCCGGATCGGGCAGGCTCGGCAACACGCTCTGATAGGCGCTTGACAACCGGGTCTCCGAAGCGGGCGAAGGCGAGGCCGCAGCCGGTGAAGCTTGGGCAACAGCGGGCGCAGCCTGCCGGGCAGGCGACTGCCGGTCGGCGCGCTCCAGACCTTCGACGGGGAACGGGTCCCGCTCCTCGAGTGCCAGGCCGAATTCTTTCCCGTCTACATAAACTTGCGAGCGGTTCAGAATATCCTGCCGCTCGGAGTCACGAGGCGCCGGGAGATAGCTGTAGGCATCCGCCTTATCAAACACCACGACCAGGATTTCTTTGCCCTCATAGTCGTAATTGCGATTTTGTCTTCGGACATGGTAGGAGATCTCAAACCCGATGGAATCACAGGACACGTCCGTGGGAATGTCCTGCGTCACCAGTCGAAGGATCGGGACGACGACATCCTGAAACGTTCGCGCGGCGCGCTGATTCTGTGTCAGGAGGTCGGCATTGTAGGCGGCGTTGTAGTTACCCGTGGTTTTCAGCACGACCTGGTCGTGGAACTTTACAAACTCGATCCCGCGCGTGTCTGCCTCACGCTGCCGCGCGGGATCCAAACCCACATAACGGCTGAGGAAGAAGTTGAAAGGGAATTTCGTAGACTGGATCGCGCGATTGAGGGTGATGAGTTGCGGCAGATATGTTTGCTCCGCCGCTTTGAGCTTGGGATCAAGAATCTCCGCGGGATTCACCTGCGCGCGCGCGCCGGCAGTTGTCCCCAGAACAAGCGCACCGAGCAGACTGAGGTACGCCCCAGCCCAAATGCGACGACGGCGAAGCGAAACGCTGGCGATGCCCAGGAAATCGGGGTGGGAAAAAGGCGGCCTGCGTCCTGTCCCCGTTAACGGAATGGTCTCGTTCATGGCCTCGACTTGTCCTGATACTCCGTTCAACCTATTTCACCGAGTATTTGGGGCCAGGACGGACGGGAGGCTGGTACGGCGGCTGGGCGATGGCACGAATATAGCTGATGAGCTCGTGGATTTCGTCCTGAGTCAGCGTGCGACCCCAAGGCGGCATCATAGCAGATTTCCCCATGGCACTGCCACCCAGGGTGATGATGTTCTGAACGTAGTCATCGCTGAGACTGTTCAACGTGGCCCCATCATTCAACAGCGGAGGAGTCGGCGTCAGATTGGAACGGTTCGACGGTCCCGCCGGCGTGGCATCCGCGTGGCACCACACGCATTTGTCGTAGAACAGCCGCTTGCCCTGTGCCTCGGTGTAGCTCAACGGAATGATGTGCTGCGGATCGTTCCAGTCCGGTTCGGCTCCGTAGGCATTGGCCAGCAGGTCGGGTTTGGGCTCCGCAGATTTCTTGCGGCAGGCCGGTAGACCGGCGAACGCCAGGATGGCAAGCCCGACGAGTGCGAGGCGCGTCCTCATTGTCCCGCTCCCTTCGCCGCCGCGCCGGGCGCCTGTCCCGCTTGTCGAAGGGTCAGCAAATACGCGGTCAGCGCTTTGATCTCGTCCTCAGGCAGAGAGCGCCGCGGCTCGATGGTTCCCGGGACAAGCGTTTGCGGGTCCCTCAACCACGCTTCGAGCCACGCCGGAGTGATCCAGTTACCAGCGTTGCTAAGGTTGGGCCCCACATACCCGCCCGTGGAGCCGATCGTGTGGCAGGCCTGGCACTGATACTTCACCTCGTAAAGCTGCTTGCCCGTGGCGACGAGTTGCGGCGTGAATTCTTTTGTATCGACGGGCGCGGGACTCACTGCCGGACTTTGCAGGGCCAGCCCGATGTAGTCGGCCAGCACCGAGGCTTCTTGGTCCGTCATGTTGAACTGCGGCATGCGGAAAATGAGCGTGGGCCGCAGCGTCTGCGGGTTCTTCAGGAAAATGATGACCCAGGCCCGGTTGGCGCGGCTTCCCTCAAACGAAAGGTCGGGCGCCAGTTCTCCGCCGTCGCCGTTGAATTTGTGGCAGACGTAGCATTTGTAGCGTTCGTACACTTCGCCGAACTGGCCCGCGGGATGATACTGCGGGTCAACACGCCGCACGATCAGCCTTTCCATGCCGCTCGTGGAGGGAGTGCCGGTCAGGCCGAGCAGCGCCGTGGTGACGGCCTCGAGATCCCCGGGGTCCAAATGATACTGCGGCATGCGCGCGGCGGGATTTACGGAAAGCGGGTCGGTGACTTTCGCCTGAATATACGAAATCAGGTTGCGCGGGATCTTCGATTCGCCGAATGAAAGCTGCGAGAGGTTCTTGGCGCCCAGGCCGGCGAGGTCGGGACCGAAGTCCTTCTGCGGCGCCACGCCCTGGACCGCATGGCAACTCGCGCAGCCCTTCTCCGTGAAAAGCTGGCGGCCGGACTGAATCTCCTGCGCGGTCGGCCCGCCGAGTTGAGGAACATCGCTGAGCAGGTCCGAGTCCGCGAGTTTCGCCTCGATGTATTTCGTAACTTCGTACAGATCCTGGTCGGACCACTGGTAGCCCGGCATCTCGCTGTGTGCCAGGTACGCCTGGGGGTTGTGAAGCCAGGCAACCAGCCAGTCGTGGTTCACCTTGCTTCCGACCTTGGTGAGCTCCGGACCGATGTCGCCGCCGATCAGTTTGATTTCCCCGGCGCGCGTGACCGCCAGCGAATGGCACGTGCTGCAAAACATCTGGCGGAAGCGAACTTCGCCGTCGGCGACGAGGTCCGGCTTCTTATCGAGAGCGGCCGTGACCCGCGC
>JAIQGA010000097.1 GCA_020072925.1 Terriglobia bacterium
AAAAAAACTTCTGGTGCGACGTGGGAACAGATTCTCCGCTGGATCCAGCCCTGGCTAACGAGAGCGACCGGCTGTTGCAGCTACTGCGGAACGAGATTTCAACGAATAGCATTTGACTCGACTTAACAGAGTAATACTATCAGCAATACCCTTTTAGTGGTTGTTGGTGCTCCGGGGACTTGCCCAGGCCCAGTAGCTGATGGCTGAGAGCTGATAGCTGACGGCTGCCTCTTCATTCCACCGTCACCGACTTGGCGAGATTGCGCGGCTGATCGACGTCGCAGCCGCGCAGCACGCCGATGTGATATGCAAGCAACTGCAGCGGCACGACCTCCAGGATCGAGGAGAGCAGTTCGTTGGTGTGCGGGAGCGTGATGAGGTGGTCGGCCATCTCCCGCACTTCGCGGTCGCCCTCGGTGACCAGCGCCACGATGCAGGCGCCGCGCGCTTTGGCCTCCTTGATGTTGGAGATCGTCCGCTCGTAGCGGGCTCGCGAGTCTTCCGCCTTCCAGTCGCACGTGGCGATGACCACCACGGGCAGTCCGTCGGCGATGAGCGCGTTCGGCCCATGCTTCATTTCGCCGGCGGGGTAAGCCTCGGCGTGGATATACGAGACCTTCTTCATTTTCAGCGCGCCTTCCAGCGCCACGGGGAAGTGCACCCCTCGGCCCAGGTAGAGAAAGTCGGAAGCGCGGTCGAAGACCCGCGCCAGGTCTTCAAACTCCTCGTCTTTTTGCAGCACCGACTCGAGCTGTCGGGGCAGCGCCGTCAGGTCGGCAAGTAGTTGCTTGGCGTCGGCGGGGGGCAGCAGCCCGCGCGCTTGGCCGAGGTAGACGGCGAAGAGGTAGAGCGCGGTCAATTGCGCCGTGAACGTCTTCGTCGAGCCCACGCCGATTTCCGGCCCCGCGTGCGTGTAGATCGTTCCATTTGCCTCGCGCGGCGCCATGCTCCCCAGCACGTTGCAGATCGCCAGGGTCTTCGAGCCCTTGGCCTGCGCCTCGCGCTGCCCGGCGATGGTGTCGGCGGTCTCGCCGGACTGCGTGATCAGCAGCGTCAGCGTGTGGGGATTGACGAGTGGATCTCGATAGCGGAACTCCGAAGCGTAGTCGACCTCCACCGGCACGCGCGCCAGGCGCTCAATCATGACTTTGCCCGCCAGGCCCGCGTGGCGCGAGGTGCCCGCCGCCACAATCTTGATTTCGCGAAAAGTGCGGAAATCCTCCTCGCTGATTTCCATTTCATCCAGGAACACCTGGCCGGTCTCCGGCGAGACGCGGCCCAGCGCCGTATCGCGCACGGCGCGCGGTTGCTCGTAAATCTCCTTCATCGTAAAGTGCTTGAATCCGCCCTTTTCCGCCAGGATCGGATCCCAGGTGATGTGTTGTACTCGCCGCTTCACCGGCTGGCCGGCGAAGTCGGTCAGGGTCACGCCGTTCGGCGTCAGCACGGCGACGTCGCCATCCGCCAGGAAGAAGAGATCGCGCGTATGGTAGAGAATGGCGGGCACGTCGCTCGCCACCATGTATTCATCCTTGCCCAAGCCAATCACTGCGGGCGGGCCTTGGCGCACGGCCACGATCTTGTTCAAGTCGCGCGTGGAAATAATCGCCAGCGCGAAGACCCCGGTAAGCTGCCGCACCGCCACGCGTACAGCCTCCTCCAGGCTGGGCGCTCCAGCGCCATTGCCCCCGAGACATTTCTCCACGAGATGCGCGATCACCTCCGTGTCGACTTCCGTCGCAAATTTGTGCCCTTCCGCTTCGAGTGCCTGTTTCAATTCCAGGTAATTCTCGATGATACCGTTGTGAACGACGACAACGGTGCCGTGGCAATCGCGGTGAGGATGGGCGTTCTGCTCGGTAGGCGCGCCGTGCGTGGCCCAGCGCGTGTGCCCGATGCCGTACGTTCCATCGAGCGGATTCAGCCGGATCACTTCCTCCAGGTTGCGCAGCTTGCCCGTGGCGCGGCGAATTTCCAACGTGTTGTCGCGAATCACCGCCAGCCCCGCCGAGTCATAGCCGCGATACTGCAGGCGCTGCAACCCTTCGAGCAGCACGGGCACCACGCGCTTGTTGCCGATGTAGCCGATAATTCCGGACATGAAATTCGCCTTCCGGGCGAGCTGGAACTCGCGCCGGCGCTACCATGGTGAGACTCCACCGTTTCACTCGGGCGAAGGGGGGATTATAGCAGACCGCGCACGAAATCCACGTTGGGCATCCTGCGCAAGCTTACGCGACGGGGCAAAATCCCAAAGTCCCGCACGATCAAGGAAGCGTTGCGTCCGCGGGAACATGTCGTCGACGAGCCGTCTTGCCCTTCGGCATGGGAAATCCACTCGCGCCTCCGCATTCTGCCAGCCAGATACCCTCGTCGGAATCGCGCCCAGCATGTCAGCAGGCTCTTGAAGGAGAAGCTCCGTGCCAAGCATCGAGAGGGCACGTTGTGGCAGGTGACCGCACCAGAGGCTTATTTGCTTCACTTCGTCCCCAGCCTCCAGCCCCACTTCACGTCCGATACGACGCATTGATATCGATATAGTCGCGGGTGAAGTCGCAGGTCCAGATACGGGCGTTGGCGGGGCCTTCGTGGAGTTCGACGCGCAGGATCAATTCTTTCTGACCAAGTTCCTTTTTGGCGGCGGCCTCGTCGAAGCCGGCGTCGAGGCCTTTGCGGCAAAGCGCCAGAGCGTTGATATAGACATCCACTTTGTAGGGATCGAATTTGGCTCCGGAGT
Source organism: Terriglobia bacterium (assembly GCA_020072925.1). Lineage (GTDB taxonomy): Bacteria > Acidobacteriota > Terriglobia > UBA7540 > UBA7540 > JAIQGA01. The sequence goes on from JAIQGA010000097.1 coordinate 2,738, forward strand.
ATCCCGCCGCGCAGAGGATGCGGCCCCAGTTGGGGTCGCTGCCGGCGATGGCGGTCTTCACCAGGGGCGAGTTGGCGATAGCGCGGGCGATGCGGTCGGCGTCCGAAGGAGTGCGCGCGCCCGTGACCTCGACCGTGACCAGTTTTTTGGCGCCCTCGCCGTCGCGAGCAATCATGCGCGCCAGGGTCTGGCAAAGCTCGTCGAGGCCGGCCTGGAACCAGGCGCGGCTTTCGTCGCCGGGAACCACCGCCGCGCTGGAAAGCCCGCTGGCCAGCGCCAACACCGTGTCGTTGGTCGAGGTGTCTCCGTCGACCGTCAGGCAATTGAAGGAGCCTTCCACGGCGCTGCGCAGAATCTGCTCGAGGGTCCGCGGCCCGATCGCCGCGTCGGTGGTGATGAAGCAAAGCATGGTCGCCATGCGCGGATGAATCATGCCCGCGCCCTTGGCGATTCCCGCCAGGTGAATCGCATGGCCCTTCAGTTCCGAGCGCAGGACGCAGCATTTCGGGAAGGTGTCGGTGGTCATGATGGCGCGAGCCACGGGGGAGGCGTCCTCGGCGGACAGGCTGCGAGCCAGGCCGGGGATTGCCTTGAGAATCAGCTCGGATTTGAGCGGAACTCCGATGACTCCCGTGGAGGCGACCAGGACGTCGCGCGGCTCAATGCTGAGCGCTTTGGCCGTGGCACGCGCCGTCTCTTCCGCGGTGCGCAGGCCGGGGTGGCCGGTGCAGGCGTTGGCGTTGCCGGAGTTAACCACCAGCGCCCGGCAGCGCCCGTGGCTCTCCTCGAGGTGTCGGCGGGAGACTTCGACGGGCGCGGCAACGACCAGGTTCGTGGTGAACATGCCTGCCGCCGAGGTCCGCGCTGACTCGGAGGCGACCATCGCCAGGTCGAGGGCGCCCGCGGCCTTCTTGATTCCCGCCGCCGTCGCCGCCGCGCGAAATCCCTGGGGCGTGGCGAGGTGCCCGTCGATAGCCTGCCATTTTTGCATGTCTATACTCCGCACGCTTTTTCTGTGGGAAGCCTGCGCGGTAGTTTAACAGGAGAATCCCTGCGAAGCGAGGCGCTATCGCTGCGGCGAAGTCAGCTCGATAATGCCCTCGGAAGGAGGACTCGGCTGGGGGCTCGGGGGGCCGGCCACCTTGATGGTGCGCAAGCTCTCCTCGCAGGCGTTCATGTAGAGGTCTTCATCCTCGCGCCCGGGCGAGCAGTTCGCCTCGATGATTCGGTCGGGAGAGATGATGCGTGCGGTGAGCAGCATGGCGCGCCCCTGAAATTGCCGAATCAGGACCGCGTCGCGGTCATTGATGCGGAGGTGATCCATACGGTAGCGGGGAATCTCCTCCGTCACACCCACCGTCTGCCACTTGGCCAGAACCTGCGGGGAGAACTCCGCGCTCTGGTCGGGGTTGGGCTGCATGGTGATGGTCAGGGACGGCCCGATGCTCCAAAACTTGGAGCGCTCGATGCGAACTCCTCCGGGAAAGCCCTGCACTTTCCCATAGATTCCCGCCGCCACCTGCATTTCGACCCCAAGGGTCTCATTGCGGTAAGGGAGGAGGGTCAGGACCTCGTCGCGGACTCGCTGCTCATGCCGCGGCCACCATTGCACCAGCAGGTATTCACCGCCGACAATCGCCCCGCCAATGAGCAAAATCAGCACACCCACGATCAACTGCGTCGGCATTTCCCGCTTCATATGCACCTTATCTTATCTTGTGTCGCGGAAGCGCGCAATGACGATGCCGGACACCGTCCGCGGCAACACCCGCACTTCTCAGCAAAATGGCTACGCTGACCGTAACACGGCCATCCTGGCCGTGAGCATGGGCAGGATGCCCATGCTACAGATCCAATTCCATGAAGATCGCGCCGGCGACGGGATTCTCCCGGTACGGTCCGATGCGCCGGAAGCCCAGCGATTCGTAAAGCGCGATAGCCTCTTGCATGGAAGGGAGGGTATCAAGGCGCAGGGTCGCATAACCCATCAAGCGCGCTTCGGTAATGATCTTCGTCGCCAGAATCCTCCCTGCTCCCCGGCCGCGAAAAGCGGGGCGCAGATAAAGGCGCTTCATCTCGCAGGTTCGCGCGTCAATTCTCCGCAGGGCTGCGCAGCCGGCGACTTCTGCCCCTTCTTCCGCCAGGAGTAACTGCCCGTCAGGTGGAACGTATTCTCCGGGCAGCGCGGCCAGCTCCTGCTCGAAGTTCTGAAAGCACAGGCTGACCCCAAGTGAGGCTTCGTACTCGCGGAAGAGTTCGCGGACGCGGAGCACGTCTTCCGCGGTCTCCGCTGGGCGCGATTTCAGCATCGTCTTCTCTCCCCTCAGTGATGGTGCATTTCCATCGGCGCGTTGACCTCGAAGCGGTAGGTCTTGCCAACCCAGGTCACGGAGTCGGGCCGCGAAGGCGCCGGCATCGTGTCGGACGGGCGCGCGAGGAATGACTGCCCCGGAAGCGACGGAAGCCCGTCGCTCATGTCGAAAATCTTGAGCGTGGGCGTTTGCGATACGGGGACATGCAGGGTCAACACGATGCCATCTTTCGGTAATCCGGCGTAGATGAGGCCCCAGCTCTGCGCGCCGGGAGTGTCAACTTTCTTTCCATTGACGTCCGCTTCCAGGACCTTCGCGTCTCCCACCTGCATCCACACCGAACGCGCCTGCCGCGGCGAGGTAATGGAGAGGCGAAGCACCCTTAAGTCTCCCAGCGTAACATCATCGGTTCGCATGACCTCAGGCGCCGCCAGGGAAGCCGCGGGCGCGTCGGCTTCCAGGAGGTTCGCCTTGCGGAAGAAGAATCCATGCAGGTCGCCGCGGCGCGGATGGTCGGTGAGGAATTGCGCCGTCCATTTGTCCGGCGCGGGGTCGGCGCTCGCCCACACGGCCTTGCCGGTATCGGCGTTCAGCGCATAGAAAACGCTGTCCGCGCGCGGATGCCCGGGGTTGTAACCGCTCCTGGCCAGTCCCACAGCAATCAGGACCACCGCAACACTGAGCGCGGTGCCCGGCACAAGCCAGCGCCTTCGGGCAGCCAGAATGTGGAACTGCGGGACGAGAAACCCAACCAGCAAGGCCATGGCGACGGCCAGGACCGCCGGGTGACTGGCACTCACCCACATCACGAGATCGTCGAGGATCGGGACGAATAAAAAAATGCCGATGATGGCCGGTAGCGTCCACACCAAGACACTCTCCTCTTCGGCCTCTGGCTGCCTGGAGAGGAAGGCATATCCAAGCTCTAAAAGGCTGGCGAGCAAAGGCCAAGTGAAAAGATAGCTTCCCCCGGGCGCGCGGAGGCTGGCGGCAAGCGCCACGAGCGCCCACCACGCGAGGGCTCCTACGGTCATGCTCCCAACGCTGATCTTCTGACCGAGCCAAGCGTAAACCGCGGAGACGACGGCCACGGTTAAGGCTAGGAACCCGAACGCGTACACGTCGCTGTTATAGCCCACGCCGTAGGGAAGCAGCGAAACTCCGCGCGCCGCGCGCAAGCCCCACCAGAGTAGCTCCGCGGCGCCCGCGGCGAGGAAGGCGCCCGCGCCCCACGCCACAAAACTCTCGGCCATTCCCCGCCAGGCCAGTTGGCGTTTCCGCAGGCCTACCCCTACGACGCCGACAAACAACACCAGCGCCGCGGTCAGCAGGGGAATCGCCCACGTTTGCGGATAATGGAAGACTTTGCTGAAGAAGCTGAAATACACTGCCTGGGGGCCGGTCGTTCGGTGCAGATCGAGGTCTCCGAAGTGTCGCGCCAGGGCCAGGGCGTAGGAGCCTTGTTGTTGCAGGCTGCGCGCGGCGAGATCCTGAACATCGTCGCGCATGGTGTGGTAGCGCGGCCAGCAACCAACGTAGGCGAAGTTGAGCCCCGCCATCCCGGCGCGCTTGAAGACGCTGAGGTCCGTGTCATAAGGCAAGCGCTTGTAGGCGTCGAACATCAGCGACGAGGTAACGGGGTGAGGCGCAGCTCGCGCGAATTCGCGAATCACCCAGCCGTTCTGATTGCTCGTCTCGAACAACACCGAAGGCCCGCAGGCGCCACGCGCCTCGAAGTTCAGGGCCACAGCGACGTCCTTAGCCCAGGGTGACTCCTCGACGAAGGCCTTGGCGCCGAGCATCCCGAGCTCCTCGCCATCGGTGAATAGGAGCAGAATGCCATTGCGCAGCCGGGGACCGGCGGCGAGCGCGCGCGCGGTTTCGAGCAGTGTCGCGACGCCCGAGCCGTCGTCGCTCGCGCCGGGCCCGCTGGGCACGGAATCGTAGTGGGCGGCGAGCATCACGGCGTTCGCGGGCTCGTGCCAGAACATCGGCACCACGATGTTGCTCACTGTGGCGGCCATCGCCGGGCGGTCACCCCATTTGGGGTTATATCGCACCACCGTCGTCGTTTGGACTACCGGATCGAGACCCAGCGCGCGCAACCGGCTGAGGATGTATTCCCGCACGCGCGCGCTTTCGGGCGAGCCGGCGGGATGAGGTTCGCGGGCGATAACCTTCAAATGCTCGAGCGCGCGCGCCGCGGAAAATTCCGTCGCCGGAGCGTCGGCAGGGACCACCGCGGGCGGGCGTTGCTGCTCAATCGCCAGGAAACTCAACAGCGCAAGGAGGAGCGCGATGAAAAAACCACGCAGGCCTGAGGAGCCGGGCTTGGACGTGCGCTGACTTGTTGGTGATTCCGTCATGTTCGGCCTTCTGCAACGCCCCTGGTCGCGAGGCGCATGCGGCGCGCCATCGTCAGGAGATACAGCGAACCGGCGAGCAAAAGCGGGACCGAGTAAACGCCTGGCATCAATCGCCGCATGAATGCCGAGCCGGCCAAATGCGCCACTCCGTTGAAGAGCATGAGAATTCCAAAGGGATAGGCGAGGTAAACAATCCAGGCTACGCCCCGATACGCGAACACGGAGAGCGCGAAGAGCAGTATTACCCCCGCGACGAGGAGCGCCAGCCAGATTCTAAATGTAAATGTCGGAATCGGGAGAAAGGGAAGGCGCACGCGGATCGCGCGCACGGTGGGATTGTATATGTTCAGAAATCCCGTCATGGCTTCGTCGGCGACGTGGACCGCCACGCACAATGCCAGGGCCAACCACGCCCTGCCGAAATGGGAGACTATCCGCGTGTCGGTATTCACGTAATTTGGATTAAAGGACTGATTTTCTCGATGACGCTGCCGATTTCTGTCGCCGGATTGTTCCGCTCACGCAGCGCCTGGAGCAGCCGGGGAGCGTCCGCCGCGCCCACGGCGAAAAGCATGCCGCCCGAGGTCTGGGGGTCAAACAAAAGGTTCCGAATCTCCTGCTGAACGCCGCCTGCGAATTCCACGCAGCCGGCGATGAACTCGAGGTTGCGCTTGAGCCCGCCGGGCAGGAAACCTTCGCGAGAATAACCCCGCGCCTCCGGAAGGAATTCCACGCGCGCGGAGTCAATGACCAGGCTCACACGGCTGCCCGCGGCCATTTCTCGCGCGTGGCCCAACAGGCCGAAGCCGGTGATGTCCGTGGCGGCATGCACGTCGAATTTCAACGCGGCTTCGCTGGCGCCGCGATTGAGCGCGCACATCGACGCCACGGCCGCTTCGACCGAGGCGGCGCTGGCGTGACTCTGCTTGAGCGCCGTGCCGATGATGCCGGTGCCGAGGCGCTTCGTGAGGATCAGCCGGTCGCCGGGCCGCGCGCCCACGTTCTTCAGGATCCGATTCGGATTGATCAGTCCCGTCACCGCATAGCCGAACTTGATCTCGTCATCGCCGATGGAGTGGCCGCCGATGACCGTACAGCCGGCTTCCTGCATTTTGGCAAGCCCGCCCTGGAGAATCTGCTCGAGCACCGGCAGGTCGCGGCCTGTGTTTGGGAAGCCGACGATGGAGAGCGCGGAGATGGGCCGGCCGCCCATCGCGTAGACGTCGCTCAGCGAATTCGTCGCGGCGATCTGGCCGAAGGTGTAGGGATCGTCCACGATGGGCGTGAAAAAATCCACCGTTTGCACGAGCGCGAGGTCTGAGGCAAGTTGATACACGCCCGCGTCGTCGGCAGTCTCGAAGCCAACCAGAACATTCGGGTCGGATTGTTTCGGCAGCTTGGCCAGCACCGAGTCCAAAATACTTGGACTCAACTTGGCCGCTCAACCTGCCGCCTTGACCATCGCGGTCAAGCGTTTACGTTCGTCCATGAGATATTGGATTATATGCTGAGAGTGGAGGATTCCAAAGCGATGGGACTCTCCTGGATGCGCCGCACCTCGGTTTGTTAGAATTCGCCGGGCGGAAGCAGGCGGGGGAAAGTTGAGGAGTCATGACCGAAAAAACAGTTGCCCTGAGTCTACTTGCCGTTGCGCTGGCTCTTGCCAGGGCTGGGAGCGTTCCCGGGAAAGACGGCGCGGTGCGGCTCGAACTCCTCCGGCAGGAGCCCCAGCCCGTCCTCACCGTTGCTTCTCCGGGGGCACAAGGGATCAAGCACGGGTTCGAGGGAGGAAGCGTCACCAAACTCGGCAATACCTATCATCTAATTACCGCCGAAATGGCGGGCGACCCGTTCTGGGTCAAGATGCAGCTCGGGCATTGGACGAGCACCGACCGCCTGCACTGGATACGCGCGTCCACGCTCTACACTTCGAGCGGCGATTTCACGGGCAAAGACCCGCGCGCGGCTCTCTGGGGCCCGATGCCCGTCTACGACGAGCGCGCGCAGCGTTGGAATCTCGTTTACGTCGCCTACCGCTCGGCGCCGAACACCGCCACGAAGTGGCTCAATAATTATGAGGGCAGAATCTGGCGGGCCGTTTCAAAGGTGAAGGGCCGCGAGGGCATCGGCGGGCCCTACAAGGACGTCGGCATCATTCTCCAGCCCGACGCCGAGTCGCAGCCCTGGGAAGGATTGCAGGGGACGGATTCGTTCTTCCCTTATCTTGTTAGCGACCGATGGTACGCGTTTTACGGCAGCGCAAATACAGAGATGAAGGACAAGGAGACTCTACGTGGCCCTTGGAGCGTCGGCTTGGTTTCGGCCCCGACTTTGGCCGGCCCGTGGAAGCGGTTGTCTACCGGGAACCCGCTCCCAATCGAAAAGGTCTTCATCGAGAATCCCATTGTCACCCGGTTCGCGGACGGAACTTACGTGGCCGTTTATGACAGCAACGTTCCCAACGCGATTGGCTATACCTTTTCGCGCGATGGCATTCACTGGGCAGCGGGCCAGGCGTTGATCGTTCAACCCCAGGGCAAGAGTCACTGGGCGGACGACGTGCGCACGCCGCTCGGCTTGATCCCGGAACCCGACGGCACCTTTACACTTTTCTATACCGGTTACCAGAAGATCCGCAGCAAGTTTCCGGATACGACCGACCCCGGCACCAGCGCCGTGGGACTGGTGACGGTGAAGCTGAGCGCCGCGCGATGATTCGGGTCCGAATAGCTGGCGGCTTGTTCGGCATCCTGCTAGAATCGCGGGTCGTGATTGAGCCGACCGCTCACGCCGCGCGACCCCAAGCGTTCTCAATGCCCTCGCTCCCCGCGCCCGCGGGATTTCCTGGAAGGAGATGAGCTATGTTCGCATTTCATGGTGTCGATTTCATGGAGATTGATGCGCTTTTTTCGGACGAAGAAAAACTGGTGCGCCAGATGGTGCGCGAGTTTGTGGACAAGGAAGTGATCCCGCACATCGAGGAGTGGAACCGCGAAGGGAAGTTTCCCAAGCACCTGGTGCCGCTCATGGCTGAGCTAGGCTTCTACGGCGCCAACATGGAGGGCTACGGCTGCGCGGGCATGTCGAACGTGCAGTACGGGCTGATCATGCAGGAACTCGAGCGCGGCGACAGCGGCCTGCGCAGCTTCGTCTCGGTGCAAGGCGCGCTGGTGATGTATCCCATCAAGGAATTCGGCTCGGAGGAGCAGAAAGAGAAATGGCTGCCGGCGCTCCAGCAGGGCAAGGCTATCGGATGCTTCGGCCTGACCGAGCCCGACTTCGGCTCGAATCCGGGCGGCATGCGCACGCGCGGCAAGAAAGACGGCGGCGACTACATCCTGAACGGCGAGAAGGCGTGGATCACTTCCGGCACCATCGCGGATGTGGCCGTGGTGTGGGCGCGCACCGATGAGGGCGTGCGCGGATTCCTGGTCGAGAAGGGGACGCCGGGCTACTCGGCGAAGGACATCAAAGGCAAGTGGTCGCTGCGCGCTTCGGTGACCTCGACACTATCGCTTCAGGACGTGCGCGTGCCCGCCTGCAACATGCTGCCGAAAGCCACGGGGTTGAAGACCGCGCTCAGTTGCCTCTCGCAGGCGCGCTACGGCATCGGCTGGGGCGGGATTGGCGCGGCCATGGCCTGCTACAACGAGTCGCTGGAATATGCCAAGATCCGCAAACAATTCGACGACAAGCCCATCGCCTCACACCAACTTATTCAAGCGAAGTTCGCCGACATGATTACGGAAATCACCAAGGCCCAGTTGCTGGCGCTGCAGGTGGGGCGACTGAAGGACCAGGGCCGGGCCGACTTCGCGCATATCTCCATGCTCAAGCGCAATAACGTAAAGATGGCGCTCGACGTGGCACGCGCCGCGCGCGATATCCTGGGCGCCAACGGCGTCGCCGACGAATATCCGATCTTCCGCCACATGTGCAACCTCGAGTCCGTCTTCACCTACGAGGGCACACACAATATCCATACGCTCATCCTCGGCGAGCGGGTGACCGGGGTGCCGGCGTATAAGTAAGGGCCACCTTCAGTCGGTCATGGCGGGCTCGAAGGGCAATCAAGGCATCGAAGGGTAGACACGCCGCCACAATTCTTGATGGGGCGGTTCGCGAACCGCTCCTACTTGGCGATGGAAAATGCCGTCCACGGGTAGGAATTCATATCGCGCAGGTAAGGCGCTTGCCAATTGAATTCCGGATGCTGTTGGAGGTGGGCGGCGGCCTTGAAATCGATTCCGCAGGCGTGTCCCGCGGCGGCGAGGAAGGACATCCGCCCCGCGAGGCTCGAGTCCGTGACTTTGTTCTGGACGGCGCCGGCTGTGCCATAAGGCGGCTCCCAGGTCGGCATGCCGCGCGGCGAGAGGTCGACGTGGCCGCAGAGCGTGCGTTCGTTCGGTTCCTGTTTCTTTTCGAAGGTGTCGTAATGATCGGCGAGGAAACGCTGGGCCGCGGCGACATCGATCCGGCCCTTGTTTTCCCGCATCAACTGCTCCCAGCGGATGTGCCGCGCGTTGGCGCTGGCGCCCGCGTCCTGGGGATTGAACTTCGTCTCCTCGCGCGTCAGGCGCGCATTGATGGGGAAATTCGCGCTCACGAAGTAGCCGTCTTTCGTGCGCTCCAGGGTGACGTTCTTCAGGCCCAGTTCCAGGCTGGCGATTTCATTGGTCTTGCGGTCGGCGACCAGCCAGTCGTTCGCGTAGCCGCCGTTGTTGCCTTCCTTCATGATGCGCGCGAAGTCGTCGATCGAGTCGGCGTGTTGCATCGCCTGCCGGGCGCGGACGAATTCCGGAATCCCGTTCGGATCGTACCCGTGGAAGGCGCTGATGGTCGTCTCCGTAATCATAATTCCGGAGGAGTTAATTCCAAAATCGTCGCCGCTGTGGATGAACCCGGGAAAGCCGTCCATCAGGATCCGGTAGCCCCGCTGCGGCGCGATATCGAAGATGATGGTCCAGCGCTCGCCCTCCAGGTAGCTCGACCAGTTGTTGTGGGCGATGACGATTTTACCGTCCTTCGTGTAACTGCCCGTGGCCACAAACGCGCTGCAACGCTCCGGAACGGACTGCGGCGCGGGCGCGATCCCGTGCTCGCGGTCGTACTCGGCGCTGTAGTAGCCCCACTCGGGCTGGGCGTTCAGCGCCACCACGTCCCAGACATCGAGCGCAATTCCCCGCGCGGCTAGGCCGTCGGCGATGCCCTGGAGTTCCGCGCGGTATTCCGCCGGGATATGCGGCCACATCATCTGCTGGGCCGCGTCGCGAAAGAAGCTCCAGTCCTTTTTCGTGTCGTGCGCGAGTTCGAGTGCGATCACTTTTCGTGCATCGGCAATCTCCGGCGCCAGCAGGTATCCGTGCTGGAAACCGATTTCCGCGGGCGTGCCCTCGAGATGCACAAAGGTCCAGCCGTTCTGCGCGGGCCGGCGAAACGCTCCCTTCAACCGCGCGTCCGCCGGCGCCTGGCCGGAAATTTGGGCCAGGATAGCGCCCAGCAAAATCACTCCCGCAAATACCCCCAGGACCTTGCGCATCAGTGCCTCCTTCGCTCTTCGCATGGCGGAGCATCGTACCATGATTGCTGGGCTAGGTGTCAGGTGCCGGGTGTTAGGTGCTAGGGGCCAGGGATTGGTGATTGCTGATTGACGATTGTCGATTGAAGATTTCCGACTGGCGATTCCCGACTCCCTACAGCCGACTTCCGATTTTCGATTGCCTACTTCCGCCCCCCGACTTCCTACTCCCGACCGCCCCCGCTTGTCATCCTGAGGCGAAGCCGAAGGATCCCCGTATTCTCGCCAATGCCAGTCTGTAATTCCTGGGATCGTAGAAGCGAGGATGAATGATCATGCCTGAGGTTCGATAAATCCTGTCCTCGGCGATACCAACCTCCTGGGCTTGCTCGACTGCTTTGCCGGAACCACAGACAAAGAACTGGTCCTGTGGTTCGATCCAAAAAAGCGGCGGATAATCCGCGAGGTCGGTCAAAATGGTGACCAAGGGGGTCGCCGGAAAGATCCTGAGCAGACTTTCCCTCAAGGCGCGATTGAAGTGCGGCACCAGAGAAGCAGCGAGGTCGGGCTCACTCGTTTTCCAATGTCTCTCGAGAAGGGTACCCGTGCTGTTTTCTCGGACGAAAGAGGCGGGAGCGCCGGGGCTTGCGGCCTGAGCCGGTAGACGACCGACAAGCCGCCGGCGCTACTGGGGGTGAGAGGATCCGTCACGGGACCGAATCCGGAGCAAGACCCGGTCCCGTAACGGGCGGCGCGCTCTACAACTGGAATTTCCAGCGCACCACAAACTCAATCCACGCCGCGGAGGGCAGCGCGGGATTCCGGCTTTCGTGGCTGCGGTCCTGGCGCCGTGAATGACGGCATGGGACAGATCAGTGACCAAGACCCTGACGCACCCGCGCTTGATCCCTATTGGCGCAACGAGGGAACATTTTCCCCCAACCCCAAGCAGCATAGGTCGCCAAGGTTAAGCAGGGATGCCGCGAGGATTAATTGTCTGTTACATGATAGATCGCAATAGGGGCCGCCCATCCGGAGAGGCTGGATGAGAGTCTCGAGGTCAGGCCCAATGGAGGATGATCTTGGCGGACTGGCCCGTGTTCATGACTTCGAAGGCTTTGTGGAACTCTTCGCAATGTAAGCGATGGGTGATCACCGGGCTGATGTCCAGGCCGGATTGCAGCATGACCGTCATCTTGTACCACGTCTCGTACATCTCGCGGCCGTAAATACCCTTGATGGTCAGCATATTAAAGATGACGGTATTCCAGTTGATGGAAATCTCGCGTGAGGGAATACCCAGGAGGGCGATCTTGGCTCCGTGGCTCATGTTGGCGAGCATGTCCTGAAAGGCTACGGCGTTGCCGGACATCTCGAGTCCCACGTCGAAGCCTTCGGTCATGCCGAGCTGCTTCTGCACCGCGGGGAGTTTTCCTTCCTGAACGTTCAGCGCCAAGGTCACGCCCATCCTTTTCGCCAATTCCAGCCGAAAGGGATTGACATCAGTGATCACGACGAAACGCGCGCCGGCATGGCGGACGACCGCAGCGGCCATCAGGCCGATGGGCCCGGCTCCGGTGATGAGCACGTCTTCCCCCAGAACCGGAAACGACAACGCGGTGTGGACGGCGTTGCCGAAGGGATCGAAGATGGCGGCAATGTCCTGATCGACCCAAGCATGATGACGCCAGATGTTGGTCATGGGCAGCGCGATGTACTCGGCAAATGCTCCGGCGCGATTCACACCCACGCCCTCGCTGTGCGCGCAGAGATGACGACGGCCGGCCAGGCAGTTCCGGCAGCGCCCGCAGACCACGTGCCCTTCCCCGCTCACGATGTCGCCCGGAAAGAAATCCGCGACATTTGAGCCGACCTCGACGATCTCACCCACGAACTCGTGACCGATCACCATCGGCACGGGAATCGTCCGCTGCGCCCAATCGTCCCAGTTGTAGATGTGCAGGTCGGTGCCGCAAATGCCGGTGCGGTGGACGCGGATCAGCACGTCGTTGATGCCGATTTTCGGAACCTCGACTTCCTCCAGCCAGAGTCCGGGCTCCCGCCTGCTCTTGACCAGTGCCTTCACCTTTCTTTGTCCTCCTTCAAGGGCAGTCGGCGTTGACCGTCGCCGTCGGGAATGGTGCCGCAAGCTGCGATGCCTACCTGGGGTCTACTGCAAACCTGAATTCCGCTGCGGAAGGCGTCCCCCGCGGCCGCGGCGGCAAATGGCCAGGCAGATTATTCCGCGGCGTGCGTTGCGCTCACCTTCCTCTTGTAGCCATATTCCTTTTTCAGTTTGTAGGTGATGCTGTCCACCAGCGCCTGCCAGCTTGCTTCGATGAGGTTTTCGGAAACTCCAACCGTTCCCCAGGTCTCGTGGCCGTCGCTGGATTCGATCAGGACTCGGACCTTGGCGTCGGTGGCATTCTGGGGATTCAGCACGCGCACTTTGTAATCGGTCAAACGAATATCCCGAATGCATGGGAAGAAAGTGGTCAGGGATTTCCTCAAGGCCCTGTCCAAGGCGCTGACCGGACCCACCCCCTCCGCGGCCGTGTGCTCTTCCGTGTCGCCCACGCGCAACTTGATCACCGCCTCCGAGTACGGCTCGTTCGCTCCTTGCTTTTCGGTAATGATGCGAAAGCCGTCCAGGTCGAAAAAGTCTTTGGAGTCGTGGACCAGCTTGTTGAACAGGATTTCAAAGGACGCGTCCGCTCCTTCAAACTGATAGCCGTAGTGCTCCATCTCCTTGAGCTTGTCGACCACGACCTTGGCGGCGGGAGAGGATTTGTCAATCTTCAGACCTAGCTCTTCCGCCTTGTAAAGCACGTTGCTCTTTCCGGAGAGCTCCGAAACCAGGACGCGGCGCTCGTTGCCAATGAGCGCCGGATTGACATGCTCGTACGCCGAGGTCTCCTTCATCACCGCGCTCACATGAATTCCGGCTTTGTGGGCGAACGCGCTTTTCCCGACATAGGGAAGATCCTGGCGAGGCGGGAGGTTGGCCAACTCGCTCACGTAGTGGGACACTTCCGTGAGGCGCTTGAGATTTTCCTTCCCGATGGAGCACATCCCCAATTTCAGCTCGAGGTTGGGAATCACGGAGCAGAGGTTGGCGTTGCCGCAGCGCTCGCCGTAACCGTTCATCGTGCCTTGCACCTGCACCGCTCCCAACTGAACCGCGGCGATGGAATTCGCGACCGCCATCTCGGCATCGTTGTGGGTGTGGATGCCCAGGGGCGTCTTGACGTGCTGGGAAGCGGAGCGGAAGCGCTCGCAAAGATCGGCGGTGAGCGTTCCGCCATTCGTGTCGCACAGGACGATGGTGTCAGCGCCTGCCTCCTCGGCGGCCTGGAGCGTGGCCAGAGCATAGTCCGAATCGGCTTTGAACCCATCGAAGAAGTGCTCGGCGTCGTAAATCACTTCCCTGCCATGGGATTTCAGGAAGGCCACGGACTCGCGAATCAGTTCCAGGTTTTCCTTCAGCGAAATTCCCAGCGCCACCTTCACATGCAGGTCCCAGCTCTTGCCAAAAATGGTTACCACAGGAGTGTGCGCTTCGATCAGCGCCTGGAGATTCCGGTCCTGCGCCGCAGTGTTGCGAGGGTGGCGAGTGCTGCCAAACGCCGCAAGCTTGGCGTGCTTCAGTCGCAGTTCCTTTGCACGATGGAAGAAGGCGACGTCCTTGCTGTTCGAGCCGGGCCATCCGCCCTCAATGTAGTCCACACCCAATTCGTCAAGCTTCTTGACGATGTGGAGTTTGTCTTCCATCGAGAAAGAGAGGTTCTCGCCTTGCGAACCGTCCCGGAGAGTCGTGTCGTAAATCTGGATTTTTTTCATAAATTCGTTTGCGCCCGTTGAACCAGAATTGAATGAGCATGACCCATCCACCCAAAGATGTCAAACCTCACCTTTGCAGTGTGAACGGGACCTTCATGGGTCCTGCCTTGCATCTCTTGCCGCAGGAAAAACCTCTGCATCGGTGGGCCTCGGCCGGCGCGTGGAGGGCGCGACTTGCCGCTCCAGGACGATATCTCCTCGTGGCGTATTGGCGTCGGCGCGAGCCCCATGCTCCATTTCCAGCGCTTCCGGATAAGGACTACCTGGAGGTGCGATAGGCTCGGGCTCAAGAGCGGCGCGCGGTAGCGAACACCGGTCTGGCGTCCTCTGCCGACCTCACAAGCAAAGGCACAGCGTGCAAGCGCTGCGGAACGGGACCCCTCACCCGGCCCTGCGGGCCACCCTCTCCCCAAGGGAGAGGGCTAAAAATAGAAGCTCCACCTGCACCCCAGGGGAGACGGCTAAAAACAGAACCTCCACCCGCATCCCAGGGGAGAGGGCTAAAAACAGAACCTCCACCCGCATCCCAAGGGAGAGGGATGGAAATCAGAACCTCCACCCTCTCCGTAAGTGAGAGGTCGAGAGATCAGAACCAAAATCTCAACCCTCT
>JAIQGA010000098.1 GCA_020072925.1 Terriglobia bacterium
GGTACTCGGCGTTGGCGAAGCGCATGATGAGGCGGAACTCCGGCTCGACCGAACGTGATCGCATGCCGAAGCCCGTCAGGGCCTCAGGGGCAACGGGCTCCACATTGAGGCGGGCGGTATCCGGGACCGACTTCGCCCAGACGAACATGCCCCAGACACTGCCGACGGCGAGGCCGATGAGACCGCCGAGCACGGGGTGGCCGGAGCCCAGGGCAAGCCCGACGCCGAGACCCGCCGCAGTCAGCAGAGCGACGCGGAGGGTGACGCCGACGGCTGCGCCCCTGCGCTGCCGCAGGCACTGCTCGCACAGCGGCACCATCTCGGTAACTCGCCAGGTCGTAGTCTGATTCATCTGGGTGAAGGAGTAGCTGCCTTCCACTGCGCACTCGCCGTAACTCGAGGCGAGGCACACGCAACAGCGCGGAGGATACACGAAGTGGTTGGGCACGCGAGCCTCCGCCGCAGAACGAACCAGGCGGTTACGCCCAGCGCAAGGTTACAACCCGAGTAGCAGGCTCGTCTTTGGCGGCAGAAGGTCGCCGAGGATGCGTGCCGCGCCCGCCGCTGCGCCCTATCGCCCGCGCCTGAGCCAGGTCTCCACGCCCGTCAGCTCGTCCCTCGTGACCTGCTCGGCGCGCTCGAGGTCCCGCAGCAGGCCCGCCCGGTCGTCCGCCGTGCCGCGGTCGCTCTCGAGGTCGCGGCGCACCGCCTTCTGGTGGCGCAGCTCGCGCGCTGCCGCAGGTCGGCCTTGAGGAGCTTGCGGCCTCCGGGCCGCGGCAGCCGCAGCCGGAAGTCGCCCGCCACGATGGCGAGGCCGAACCCGCCCAGGACGAGCGTCGCGAGAGCGAGCAGGATGTTGGTGGCGTCCATGGTGTCACGGACCGCGGCGGGCGCCGGATGCCGCGCTACCGGTCCCGCGCTCCCGCCGGCGCGAACAGCCACCGGTAGCCGGCCGCGAACTCGCGCCGCCAGAACCACTCCGCGTGCCTGCCGTCGGCCGGGAGCAGGGAGCGCACGTCGCGGGCGGTGTCGAAGCCCGCGGCCGCCAGGGTGTCGAGCATCTGCGCAACCGAGCGTGCGAAGGCGTGTTCCGGCAGGCCGAGCCCGTAGATTCTCCACCGCCCTTGGGGAGGAATCGGCGCGGGCGCGTAGTCGAAGTACTCGTCTTCGGTTTCGAGGAATCGGAAGTAAATCTCATAAAGCCGGTCGCCGAAAATCTGCTGCGGTGTGTTCGTACCGTGCGGCACGGCGTCGGTGCCGAACATGATGCGGTCCTGGTACTTCTCGAAAAATTTCCGGGCGGCGCGCGGCTGACGGCCCAGCTCGTTGAGGCGCGCGGCAAGCTCCACGTGCATGTTCGGGAAGCGGTCCAGGCATTCCGAAACGAAGCCGAGATTCTCCGCATCGTTGCCGACGTGCAGGGCGATGAAGGTGGTTTTGGGGTGCCGTGCGAACACACGATTCCGCGCCGCGAGGAGTTCCGCGTTGCTGGGAAAATCGCGGTCGTGGAAGGACCAGTCGGGATGATTGTTCAATTCCTCGAAGCGCTCGTTGAAGCGGTCCGTGGGCAGGAAAAAAGCCTCGGGGTCGGAGGTGTGGATGGCCACTGGCATGTGCAGCGCGCTGCAAGCTTCCCACATGGGATCGAAGCGGGGGTCGTCCAGTTTGACGAGCGGCCCGGTGGTCACGTTCTCGCGCAGATACAGTCCCAGAGTCTTGAGAACCTTCAAACCTTTCGCGCCCGCGCGCTGCGCCTTCGCAATTTCGTCGGCTTGAAATTTGGGGTAGTCCTTTTCGGTAAAGCGTTCCCACCACGGTTCGGTGAAAACCAGAAACCGTCCCGGATGCGCCTTCGGGAACTTTTGGATCGCCTCCTCCAGACCTGCGCCCACGCCGCCCGTGAGGTCGACCATCATGCGGAGGTTCTTGCGGTCCATGACCGGCAGGATTTCTTCCGGGGGCGCGGGGTATTTCATCTTTTCGCCCAGCGGGACTCCGTTCTTGCCTCGGGCGGTGAACGATAGGTGGGCGTGAACGTCAATCACCGGAAAGCGCGAGCGCGGCACGTGAGTTTCCGGCACGTGCAGCATGCTGCGCGGTTGGAAGTCGCTCAGCTCCAGCGGCATCTTTTTCATTTCGCCCTTTCGAGGGCTCGAATCCTGCCCGCCGCGAGCCACTGCATCGCCCCCCGCCACAAATGCGGCTCCGAGGGTTCCAAGCCACTGCCTTCGATTCAAGTTGCGCACAACGAATCTCCTTTGAACATGAATCAGATCCCTGGTCTGTTTTCCGTTTCCTCCCCCGACTCGTGCTCAGGTTAATGCGCCGGCAAGGGCGCGTCAACGCTGTTATGGATTCCCGTTGTCTATTTCCCGGCGCTCAACCATAATGAGCAGCCCATTTGCGGTTTCAGAGGGAGGCACGTGAAAGCGCTCAAATTGCTCCTGGCCGTGGCAGCCGCATTGATTGCGCTGCGCGGTGTGCCGCGCCCCGGCTACGAAGCCATGCGTCCGCCGCTGCCCGCCGAGGCCCTCGGAGGCGCTATGCCGGAATCCAGCCCTTATCAGAGCGACCTGCTCATTCAATCCCATTTCTTGTCCCAGGATTTCGTGCCGGACGGGAACGTCCAAAAAGATGTCTGGATGAGAGCTGCATGGATGAAGTTTGACCACGACACGTTCAGCTCACGGACTTATCCGCAATCCGAAACCGAGGTGGCTTCACTATGGTCTCCGGCTTACCTTTACGTCGCCTATCGGTGCAAGTACACTGCGCTGAACATTTACGAGGGCGAGGACCCCGCAAAGGAACGCTGGGAGTTGTGGAACCGCGATGTCGTGGAAGTTTTCGTCAACCCCCGGCCGGAGCACCTCAATCAATATTACGAATTCGAAGTCGCGCCGAACAATCAGTGGATTGATCTGATTATCGACCTGGATAAGAAACCCATGAACGACGCCGGCTGGAATTCAGGCTGGGACCACGCCACTCACATTGACGCGCAAAAACACGTGTGGACCTGCGAAATGCGGATTCCGATTCGCGCCTTGGACGCGCCCGCCTGGCCACCCAAAACGGAGTGGCGAATCAATTTCTTTCGCGCCGATGGCCCCGGCCCGGACCCCCAGCGGCGCTTCCTCTCCTGGAGCCCCATTCAGGGCAGCAAGCACTCCTTCCACACTCCGAGCAGCTTCGGTCTGATCCGATTTGTGAAGTAAGGACACTGAGCCGGGATCAACGAGTTCGTGCGTTACAGCGTATCGAGCCAATTCTCCAAAGCCTGAAGTGTTTCAGACTCCAGCGGCCGGACGACTACCTGAAAGCTTGCAGGCCCTTGTACCGCCGCGAAGGGTGCATGAACACCTTTGACAGACTGCTGCGCCTCCTCGCGAGTCATCTTGCGCGTTAACGCGTCCTGCGGATTGAGCAGCAAACACCGGCGAGGAGCGAATAAAGAAAAGACATCCTCGAGATCGAACTCGCGCAACGCGCCGGGCAAGAATACTTCCGCCGGCTGCTCGTAGATTTCGGCCATGGCTAAGGCTCCAAAACACGCGGGCATTCCCTCAACCGCCAGAGCCTGAACCGACGGGTCCAGCGCCGCCGCGAACAGCGCCACGGGCGCCGACCAGCCGCGTGCCGCCAGGGCGATGCGCTTCGGGTCGACGTCGGCGCGCGAGCGCGCATAGGCTGCGACGTTAAGCGCGTCCCACACCCGCATGCCCAGCAGCGGTTTTCCGAGGAAATTCGCGCCGTAGGCAAAGTCGGCATCCACGCCATCGCGAGGATCGAAGTAATCGGCGCTGGTTTCGCGGACGCTGCGCGGCGACCAGGTCTCGCCAAACCCGCGGACGTCCGCTACCACAATCAGTTTCCCCGCGCGCGCCAGCGAAGCATAAAGCGCGAGGCGGTCGCGCTCGCCAAGCCGGTCGCGAAGATAAATAACCGCGGGCAAACGCCCGAAGGAATCCTTCCGGTGAATCACGCGAGTGGGAACAACTATCCCCGGCTCAGTTTCCAGCAGCAAGGTCTCAATTGCGATATCGCCAATTTGTTTTTTCCCGATTGCTTCCGCCTTTGGCGCGGGCGCCTCTAAAGGCAGCGCCAGCCGCTCGCGGATACGCGCCGCGAGGCCCTCGCGAAAGGCCGGTTGGTCCCGTCGGGTCGCAAGCCGTTGCAGCAGTTGCTCTGCCTCCGCACGGTTGAAGTCGCAGAGTCGCTTGCCGCCCAGCGACGTAATCACCTGACCGGTAGGCGAGCATTCGAGGGTCTCGTCCTTCTCCGTTACGATGGAAGGTTCCTGAGCCTCGCCTTGCTGGCCCTTCAGCCAGCGGTCGAACCAGGCGTACGTGGCTTCGCGCAATGGCTGGCTGTACATGTGGCGGTGATCGAATTCCACCATTTTGATCCGCTCTGGCACGCCGAGCTTCAGGTAAAGTGCCTGGAGTTCGGCAAACGTCGCCCGCGTTCCCTCGATGGGAAAGAAGTCACGCGTGGCGGCGCCGATCTGCACCGGACGGGGCGCAATCATTCCCACAAATTCCGTGTGGTCGATTCCCGCCGCCAGCAGGCCGGGGATGTCCTGCTCCGGGTCGGCCTCGGCGTCCAGGCTGCGGGCTTCGATCTTCTTCGGCAGAGAGGAAATGAAGGTGACAATCGAGGCGGCCTTCACGCGCGGGTCGAGCATCGAGATGTACGTGGTGAGCGTGCCCCCTCCGGAATTGCCCGTCACGCCGATACGCGCGGCGTCTACTTCCGGAAGACCGGTCAGGTAATCGAGGCCGCGAATGCCGTCCCAGATGAAGTAGCGGGCGAGGTTCTGCCCCATCAGCATTTCCTGGAGGCCCGCCATGGCGTGCTCGTTGTCAGGGCCGCCCAGTAATTTTCGGTGGTTGATGAAATCCCAGTATTGAGTGCGTTCTCCCTGTCCCACGGGATCGTAAGCTAAAACCACGTAGCCGCGCTTCGCGAGGCCAATGAAGAGGTGTTGATAAACTTCATACGCTTTGCCGTTGCTCGAATGTCCGCAAGGCGCGAGCACCGCGGGAAAAGGCCCCGCGCCGGTGGTGGGAACGTAGAGATTGGCGGTCACATAATATTCCGGCAGGCTGTCATAGATGAGCTTGCGCACGACGTAGCCTTCGCGCGCGACTTCGCCGACCGCGCGGGCGTTCAAAGGTGTGCGCGCTTCCGGAAGGCCGCCGATCAGATCGAGAAAGTTCTTGCGATTCGATTCTTGCCAGCTCCGGAAGTCCGCTTCGGAATGGATCGCTTCCAGCCGCGCCCGGCGTTTCCCCGTGGCGTCCGCCGCCAGTCGTTGGAGATAGTCCGGCAGCATCCGCTCGAAATCCTTCTCGCGCGGGCCTCCCTGGACAACGCGCAAATCGGCCTCGGTCAACGCGACCTGCGCTGCCAGAAACGGAGAAAGAGCCAGGGCAAGGAAAAGCACCGCAAAACTACGGAAGATAGCACGCATACATTACCTCCAACGAGGGCGAGGAGGCCGGGTCGCGGGAACGCGAGGCGACTCGAATTGTACTCCAAAGGCCAGAAGGTTTTGCCGTAGATTGTGGAACGTGGTAGCGTCTCGATGGCCGAAGAGCCCTTCGCAGCATAGAACAGGAGGGAAACCGTAATGTTGCGGACTGCTTTTTCTTTCCTCGTAATGATAACGACGCTCGCCGCCGCGTCCGCGCAGCAGGAGACGGTAATCATTCGCCCCGCGGAGATTCATGACGTGCTCGTGAATCCCGGGATGGGCGTGCAAACGTTCCAACGGTTCAATGGCGATCCGCTCAATCAGGACCTGAAATGGTCGGAAGAAGGCCCCACCGCAAAGTTGAGCGTGGCCGCCTCGCCCCCCGACTTTCCGGATTCAACGATTTCTTACTGCCGCTGGTTTTGGGAAACGCTGGAGCCGGAGCACGGCAAGGTGCGCTGGGAAATCCTCGACCAGGCGCTCGAGCAGGCGCGCGCGCATCATCAAGCGCTGGCGATTCGCCTGATGCCCTATGACCAGAAACATCCGCTGCCGGAGTGGTATCGCAAATCGGGCGCCCGGCGTGCCAACAAGCCTACCGACCAGGACGGCAATATCTGGCAACCCGACTTCACGGATCCGCTCTACCTGAAATATTGGGGCGAAGTCGTGGCGGCTGCCGGGGCGCGCTACGATGGCCATCCTGACCTCGACAGCGTGGATATCTCCTCGGTCGGCTACTGGGGCGAAGGGTGGAGCCCGTACATGCCGCCGTTCCCCTATCAGAAGGCGCTCATCGACATCTGGCTGGAAGCCTTCAAGCACACGCCGCTGTTGATGAACTTCGATCAGGAGGAAGCGCTCGCTTACGGGACCCAGGAGGGTGCGGGCTGGCGGCTCGACTGCTGGGGAGATCTGCGCGTGCTCTCCGGCGCGCGCTGGTGCCACATGCTCGACATGTACCCCGAGCAGATTGTGCGCGCCGGCATCCAGGAAGTCTGGCGGCGCAGCCCCGTGTCGCTCGAAACGTGCTGGGTCCCCGGCTACTGGAAGCAAAAGGGTTGGCCGCTCGATTACATTCTCGAGCAAGCGCTGCGCTGGCATGTTTCCTCAGTGAACATCAAGTCTTCCGCAATCCCGCCCGAGTGGAAGCAGGCCTTTGAAGAGTTCGGGAAAAGAATGGGCTACCGCTTTGTCCTGCGGCGCCTGGAGTATCCGCGCTCGATCAAGGCCGGCACGATGCTGCCGGTCCACATGTGGTGGCGGAACGCGGGCGTGGCGCCGGTCTATCGTGAGTACTCACTGGCGCTGGAATTGCGCGGCGCGGGAGGAAGCGCGGTCGTCAAGCTGCCCGCGGACGTTCGAAAATGGTTACCGGGCGACGCGGTCTACGATGGGGCTCTCTACGTTCCCGAGACGCTGGCGCCCGGGAGCTATCGCGTGCGCGTGGCATTGCTCGACCCGCGCACGGAGAAGCCAGCGATTCGCCTGGCGATTGAAGGCCGTCAGGCGGACGGCTGGTACGATCTCGGCGCCCTCGCCATCGAGTAGCCGTTCGCACAACAGGGCAATCCGCGGGCCTGTAGGTTTCTACGCGTTCCGTCATACGCCTTAATCGTTCGCAAGACCCCTTCCTGCGGCTGTTCGATGGCGACATAATGCCCGCAATACCTGATGATGACATATTGTCATACAATGGCATATTTTCTCTTGACAGGCTCTCAATTCACTAGTAAACAGAACACAACGAAAGAATCCGAAAGCCCTCGCCGGGTAGTGTAGTTAGGAGTTTTTAGTCCGCACTCATTGGAACGCGGCACGCAGTACTGCTTCATTATGGTGAACTGTCTTCGTGCGAGAAAGGTTCACTCTGCGGCACCTCGCAGTGTCGGGTCCGGCAATGTGACTCAGTGAGGAGGTCGTTCTATGCAGAAGTTCTTTCGGGTCCTTTTGTTTAGCCTGGGGCTCTGTCTGCTTCCGGTCTTCGCTTACGCGCAAGGCCAACTGGGCGTACTCACCGGTTCGGTGCTGGATCCCAGCGGAGCGGTCATCCCCGGCGCCAGCATCGTCATCACGGAAACGAACACCGGCGTGGTTACCAATATCAATGCTTCGAGTGCCGGCTACTATCGCGTGCCCGTGCCACCGGGCACCTACAAGCTGGAAGCCTCGCAACAGGGATTCAAAACCGCGGTGGTGGAGAACATCGTGGTTCCTGTCGCCCAGGTGGTCACCATCGACCTCAATATGCAAATGGGGAGGACAGCCGAATCCATTCTCGTGACGGCGACAGCTCCTCTGCTCACGCCCTCTACCGCGGAAGTGGGCAACGCTGTGTCGCCGCAGGAATTTGCCACACTGCCAGTGGCGATGAGCGATGGGGCGCGCCAATTGATGACTTTCATCTACACGAGCCTGCCCGGAACGGCCGGCGACGATTGGTCCGGTACCATCAACGGCGGTCAATACTTCACCACCGACATTCTGATTGATGGTCTGCCCGTAGCGCGCTACGACTTGCAGGGCAGCATCTCGGAAGTGACGCCTTCCGCCGACGCCGCGAGCGAGTTTCGCGTGGAGATGTCCGGATATTCCGCGGAGTTTGGCAACACGGGCGGGGGCGTGGCGAACTTCGGAATGAAGTCCGGCACGAATGATTTCCACGGGACACTGTACGAATACAACACCAATCCCATTTTTAACGCCACGGGCTACGACGTCAACAAGCTTCCCGAAGGCACTCCCTGGAAAATTAAGAGGCCGCTGCGCGAAAACAACTTCGGCGGGGCCATCGGCGGGCCGATTGTCAAGAACAAGACCTTCTTCTTCTTTGCCTATGAAGGTGATCGGTACCGTTCGCTGAGCCCTCGATCGTACGGCACGGTGCCCACCCTGGCCATGCGCGACCGCGCGGATTTCAGCCAGCGCCTGGGCGGCCAGATCGGCACCGATGCGCTGGGCCGCGCGGTGTTTAGCAATGAAATCTACGATCCCACTTCCACGCGCCGGGTCACCGCGGGCGCGGTGGACCCGGTGACGGGCGTCACGGCACTTTCCAGCGCGGTAATCCGGGACGGCTTTGGCTTCGATCCCGTCACCGGCGAGCCTCTTGCCGGTAGCGCCAATGTTATTCCGCAGGCGTATTGGAGCCAGGTCTCGGCCAAGCTCCTTCCCCTGTTCCCCACTCCCATCAACGATCACCTGACGAATAACATCCCGACTTACGGTGGCCAGCCGCTCCTCAACTCGACCAAGATCAGCACCAAGATTGATCAGGTGATCAACGACAAGCACAAGCTCTCAGGCTTCTTCACCTACAGTTTCCGCCACCGTATGATGGCAAGGAGTGGATACTACCTGCCGATCCCCGGGATTCCGCTCAACCAAACGAAAGTTCAGGAAATCCCGGCGCGGCTCTTCCGCCTCTCCGAAGATTGGACGATCAGTGGAACCACGCTCAACCATTTCGGCTTCGGATACAACCGGTTTGGCAATCTGAACGGCCAGCCGGCGGGCGACCCTTCGGGTTACCTCCCGAGCCAGCTCGGCATCACAGGCGTGCTGGACAGCGGTGGGCTTCCTTTTTTCAAGTTCTCCTCAAAGGGTAACATCATGAGGAATTGGGGGCGCTACGGTTCGCCGGAATGGCGGGCCGAGGAGAGCTTCGTCGTCGCCGACACGTTGAGTCACGTGCGCGGCAAGCACAGCTTCAAGTTCGGCGCGGAACTCATCCGGTACCGCATGAACGACAACTTCACAGGACAGACATCGGGCGAGTTCGACTTCAACGAAGTCGATACGGGACTTCCCGGAAGCATGCGGAAGACCACGGGGCTCCCCTTCGCCAGCTTCATTATCGGCGCTGTGGACAGCGGCAGCCGGGCGGTCAACCTCACGACCCCGGGCTGGCGCCAGAACCTCTGGACGCTCTATGCGCAGGACGACTGGAGGATCAGCCCGAAATTGACGCTCAACTACGGACTGCGCTGGTACATTCCCACCGCCCTCACGGAAGTCTACAATCGCATGTCCAGCCTCGATCCCACTGTGCCCAATCCCGGAGCGGACTTCATTCCGGGAGCGATGGTCTTCGTGGGGAATTGCCCGACCTGTACCCACACCCGGGCCTTCCAGCGAACCTATTTTGGCGAGTTCGGGCCACGCCTCGGCTTCGCTTACAACCCCACGCAAAAACTGGTGATTCGGGGCGGCTACGGAATCTCCTACTCGCCTCCCATCATGAACGGTTTCCCGGGCGCGGACCAGGGCTTCAACAGCAGCGTCCCCTTCGGGAACACCTCACTCTACCCGCGGCCGTTCAACAATAACGCTGCGGTCCCAGCACTCTTCCTGAGCGCTCTCCAGGGTGCGCCGCTGCCGGCCGGCGTGCAGGTCGGAGTTCCGGCATTTATAGGAACTCTGCCCAATTTCGCTTCAGATGGGCAGAACTACAACGGTGTCGGCATGTGGACCCACTCCATGGCTCAGCCCTACGTCCAGAATTGGAACCTCGGGTTCCAGTACATGCTCCCCGGTGAAATCTTGTTCGAAGCGGATTACGTCGGCACCAAGGGAACTCACCTGATGGCCAAAGACCTGGGGCGCTACTACAACTCGGCTCCCGCCAAGTTCAAGGCGCTGGGCGACACACTTGACCTTGCGTGGGACGATGCCATGGCGGACCCGGTCGCCTCCGCACAACTGGCCGCCTTGGGCGTGACTCAAAAGCCTTTCCCGAGTTTCGACGGCGGAAACACCATCAGTCAGGCTATCCTCCGTTATCCGCAGTTCGGCCAAATCGTCAACAACTTCCCGAATTTCGGCAACTCCACCTACCACGCTCTGCAAGCCACCGTCCGAAAGCGTGGGGGGCATGGGCTCAACTTCATCGCTTCGTACACATGGTCGAAGACGCTCACCAACACCGATGGCGCGCTCTATGGGTACAGCGGCTACTATTACAACGGTCAGGACTATTACAACCCCAAGGCCGACAAATCCATTGCCTCTTTCGACTATCGTCACTTCCTGAAACTTACCTGGATCTATGATCTTCCCTTTGGAAATGGGAAGAGGTGGCTGGGGAGTGCCGGGAAGTGGAATCACCTGGTGGGCGGCTGGAAGATTACCGCCATCCAGCAATACCGCTCGGGCCATCCTCTTACGGTCTACGACACGAATCTCTCCAGCGGGATTGGAGCCGGAGAGACCAGGCTGGATCTCCTTTCGGGGGTTAATCCTCTGGTCAAATTCCAGGGTCCTCTCGACCCGGACAACGGCACGCCCTTCTTGAATCCCGCCGCGTTCGCGGACCCGCCGCTCTCCGATAGCGGAACCTATGCGCTGCGCCCAGGTACGGCACCACGAATGCTGAACATCCGGGGCCCCGGCAACCAGAATGAGGACTTCGGCATTTTGAAGGACATCAACTTTTCGGAGCGGTACAAACTGGTCTTCCGAGCCGATTTCTTCAACGTGTTCAACCGCACAGGACTTGGGGACCCAACGACCGACTATTCAACGTATGTCCCCGATGACCCGGTGGCATCGCAGTTCGGCAAGATCTTCGACGTTGCTCACGGGCCACGCAATATCATGCTCTCGCTGCGCTTCGACTTCTGAACTGTAGGGGCAATTCATGAATTGCCCCTACGAAGGTTTGCGTGGCTGAACCCTGGGAGCGATTCATGAATCGCCCCTCCAATGAAACCGCCAACCCTCGGCCCGCCCTCTGGCGGGCCGAGGCATTTCTGCGCCACTCCTATGCCGCCGCCGGCAGGAAATGTGGGGGATACGGCGGGTGAAACGCTATGCTCCCCCCGGAAGTTCAACAGGCCTAACGACCCCATCGCCAATTGGCGTACAATTCTTGCGAGCCTATGTTTTCTCTCTGCCGCTATACCTTCCGGAGTATGAAGCGCTATCTGCTGCCCGTTGCCGCGCTGGGCCTCTTGGTCAACTTGCTGCCCTCCTGCCGCAAAAAGCAGGAAGCGGTGCGAACCGAACCAAGGAATGCCAACGTTCTCGTCATCACGCTCGATACCACGCGCGCCGACCACCTGAGCTGCTACGCTGACGTAGCGGCGGGCTTTAGCCCGGCATCAAGCAGTGCTGTAGCGCCGGTCTATGACCGGCGAAAAAATGCGGCGGTCATAGACCGCCGCTACAAAGGGGCAGATACGCCGCACCTCGACGCGCTGGCGGCGCGGGGCGCGCGATTCCAGCACGCCACGGCCCAGGTCCCGCTCACCCTGCCGTCGCACGCGTGCATTTTCACCGGCACATATCCTGAAGTCCACGGCCTGCGCGACATGGGCGGGTTTGTGCTCGACCCGAGTCACATCACTCTGGCGACGCTCGCGAAGCAAGCAGGTTTCACCACTGCGGCCTTCGTGGGCTCGAAGGCGGTGAGCCGGCACTACGGCCTGGCGCAGGGGTTCGAGACGTATGACGATCAGATGACGTCGCGGGACCTGGAAGGAAAACTCCCCGGCGTCTTCCCCGAGCGACGCGCCGAAGTCACCACCGACCACGCGCTTGCCTGGCTGAAGCAGAACGGCCGGCAGAAGTTCTTCCTCTGGGTGCACTCCTACGATCCGCACGATCCTTACGACCCTCCCGAGCCGTACAAGACGAAATACGCTAAGGACCCGTATTCCGGAGAAATCGCGTATACGGATGCTGAGGTAGGCCGCCTGCTCGACGCGCTCGACCAGCAGGGACTGCGCGAGCGGACGTTGGTGGTCGTGATCGGCGATCATGGGGAAGGGCTGAACCAGCACGGAGAAAAGACGCACGGAATTTTCATTTACGACGACACGGTTCACGTCCCGCTCATCATGGCGGGGCCGGACGTGCCCGCCGGCAAGGTGATCGCGACGCAGGTCCGCTCGATCGACGTGCTGCCCACGGTCCTCGATTTTCTGAAGCTCGCGCCCGACCCCGCGGCGCAGGGCGTCAGCCTCTGGCCGCTCATCCAGCGCGGCCAGCCGGTGATCGGCAAAGGCGCGAACTACTCCTATGTCGAGACGCTCTATCCCAAAACGTACATGAACTGGTCGGAACTGCGCGGCATGCGCACCAACCGCTGGAAATTCATTCTGGCGCCGAAGCCCGAACTCTACGATCTCGAACGCGACCCGGGCGAGAAGGAAAACGTCATCACCCGATTTCCGGCGGAGGCAGACCAGTTGCAGAAGAGAATCTGGGAAGTGATCGGCCCGCCCGCGAGCAACCAGAACCTCGCGTACGTTCCGGTGAGCCGCGAGACGAAAGCGGAACTGGAATCCCTGGGCTACGTGAGCGGAGGCACGCCGCGAGAGATTGTCCTCAACATGTCCGGTGCCGACCCCAAGGACCGGCTCAACATCCTCCGCGACATGCAGGAAACTTCGGAGGCCTTGAAAGCCAAAGCTTACGCGCAGGCCGCGCGCGCCATGAACGCAGCGGTGCGCGCCGACCCCGGCAACCCCACCGCGCGCATCTACCTCGCCTCGGCCTACGAAAAGCAGCACGACTGGAAACGCGCCATCGCCACGTATGAGGACGCGCTGCAACGCGGCACGACCACCGACCTGATTCTCAGCCGCCTCGGCAAGGATTATCTGCGCGCCGGGAACCTGTCGCGAGCGGTCGAGGTGCTGGATAAAGCCAGCCACACCAATCCCACCGACCTCGATACGCTGCGCAATCTCGGCACGGCGTTCCTGCAACTGGGCCAGGTCGCGGAAAGCGAGCGGGCGTTTCGCGCCATCACGGTCCAGGACGACCACTACGCGGCGGCCTTCAACGGCCTCGGACTGGTGGCCATCCAGCGCGGCGACGCAGACACCGCCCGGCGCGATTTTGAGAGAGCCATCGAGGTGGGTCCGGAAGAAGTCGAGCCGCTGCTCAACCTGGGGCTGCTCTACCAGAAGAGCGGCCACAAGGAGCAGGCCCTGCATTATTACCAGCTTTTCCTGGAGAAGGCTTCCCGCGAGGATTACGGCGAACTGATTCCGCAAGTGCGCGAGGCCATCCGGGAACTACAGTGAGGCTGTAGCGGCGCTCTATGCGCGCCGCAGTAACACGGGCGTCTCGCACGTGCCTCACGTAGAGACGCCCCGGCGGGGCGTCTCTACAGTCTCACGCCAGCAGTTTCTGCACGACGTTCCCGGAGATATCGGTGAGGCGGAAATCGCGCCCCTGGAAGCGGTACGTCAGCTTGGTGTGGTCGATGCCCATCTGACGCAGGAGGGTGGCGTGCAGGTCGTGGACATCGATGGCGTCCTCGACCACGTTGTAACCGAGCTCATCGGTCTGCCCCACGGTGACGCCGCCCTTGATGCCTCCGCCCGCCAGCCAGACGCAGAAAGCGCGCGGATGATGATCGCGGCCGAGGAACTTCGAGTGGTTGCGCGCCTCGTTCATCGGCGTGCGGCCGAACTCTCCGCCCCAGACCACCAGCGTCGAGTCGAGCAGCCCGCGCTCCTTCAAGTCCTTCACCAGCGCCGCCGCGGCCTGGTCGGTCTCGCGGCACAACTTCGGCAGCCGGTTGACGATGTCATCGTGCGCGGATGTCCCGTGGTTGTCCCAGCCGCGGTGGTAAAGCTGCACGAAGCGCACGCCGCGCTCCACCAGGCGCCGCGCCAGCAGGCAGTTATTGGCGAACGAGCGCTTACCGGGCTCCGTGCCGTACATCTCGTGGACGTGCGCGGGCTCCTTGGAAATATCCGCCAGCTCCGGCACGCTGGTCTGCATCTTATACGCCATCTCGTAAGACGCGATGCGCGTGACGATTTCCGGATCGCCGGCGCTCTTCAGATGCATTTCGTTGAGGTCCTTGATGGTGTCGAGCGACTGCCGCCGCACTTCGGGAGAAACCCCGTCGGGATTCGTCAGGAACAGCACCGGATCGCCCTTGGAGCGGAACTCCACGCCCTGATAAACCGAGGGCAGGAAGCCGCTGCCCCAGCATGACTTCCCGCCGTCGGGCTGGTTCTCTCCGGAGAGCAAAACCACGAAACCCGGCAGGTCGGTGCATTCGCTCCCCAATCCATACGTCAGCCACGAGCCCATGCTGGGACGGCCGATGAGTTGGAAGCCGCAATTCATGTAAATCTGCGCGGGCGCGTGGTTGAATTGCGTGGTGCCCATCGAGCGCACGATGGCGACGTCGTCCGCGATCTCGCCCAGATGCGGCAGCAGCTCGGAAATTTCCTGCCCCGACTCTCCCCACTTCTGGAACTTGTACGGAGATCCCAGTAGGCGCGGCACGCCGCGAATGAAGGCAAACCGCTGTCCTTTGAGTAATTCCTCCGGAATGCTCTGCCCGTCGTACTGCTGAAGCTTCGGCTTGAAATCGAGCAGGTCCAGGTGCGAGGGCGCGCCCGCCATGAAGAGATAGATGATGCTCTTGGCCTTCGGCGCGAACATGGGCGGCTTGGCGGCGAGAGGACTCGCCGCAGGCATGGGCGCGGTGTTGGCGGCGCCGGCCGCGAAAAGATCGCGGCGCAGCAACATCGAGAGCGCCGCCGAGCCAATTCCGAATCCCGCCTGCCGGAAGAAATACCGCCGCGTTATCGCGCGGATGGCATCTTGCATGTCGTGTGAATCCTTCATGGCTTGTACTCCTGCGGCACACGTTCCTGGGCGTTTCGCGTGCCGCGAAGACTTCTTTCGGTTTCTCTGCGTCCTCTGTGCCCACAAAAGCCTCAACACAGAGCACACAGAGGCGCTCCGTGAACTCTGTGTTAAGGCTTGAAAGCACAGAGGCCGCAGAGGGATTCATTTATCGTCAACGCCGAAAGTACAGTTACAATCCGCATGCGTTAAGGACCACTGACCCCTCACCCAGCCCTTGCGGGCCACCCTCTCCCCAGGGGAGAGGGGCAGGGGTGAGGGGTCGTTTGTTACTTTCGAAAGCTCGCTTGCATTACTCAACAGCGGCGTTCATAGACCGCCGCCACAGAAGTTGCCGCCATGCCCCAAAGTGCGCGGGCGCGGCTATTCTTTGGTCACCGCCTCGTCCAGGTTCAACAAGACATTTGCCACCATCGTCCACGCCGCCTGCTGCGCCGGATCGAGCGAGGAATTCGCGTATCCTTTGATGACCGACGCGGCGTCCTTCGGATCGCTTCGGAAATGCGCGAGCTGCTGGTGGTAAAAATCGAGAATCTTACTGACCTCAGCAGGCGTGGGGTGGCGCGTCACCGTCCGGCGGAAACCATACGTGACGCGCGCGGCCTCATCGGGGCCCGCGAGTTTCATCATCAGCGCTGCCAGCGCTTGGGCCGCCTCGAAGAACGCCGGATCGTTCAGCGTGGTCAGCGCCTGAAGCGGAGTATTGGTGCGCACTCGCCGCACCGTGCAGAATTCGCGGCTGGGCGCATCGAAAGTTATCCAGCTCGGATAGGGCGAAGTGCGCCGGATAAACGTGTAAATTGACCGGCGATAACTGTCGTCGCCGATGCTCTGCACCCACCTGTCGTCGTTGTAGGGGCGGTCCCAAATGCCGTCGGGTTGGTAAGGGAACACCGGCGGGCCGCCCACCTTCGAGCTGAGCAGTCCGCTTGCGGCCAGCGCCGCGTCGCGCACTTCCTCTGCCTCAATGCGGAAGCGTGGGCCGCGCGCCAGCAGGGTGTTGTACGGGTCGCGCTCTTCGAGTTCCGGCGTCAAGGCCGAAGACTGGCGATACGTTGCGGAAGTCACCATCAGCCGGAGAATCTTCTTCATGCTCCATCCCTGGCGCATGAATTCCGTGGCGAGCCAGTCGAGTAATTCCAGGTGCGTCGGCGGCGTGCCCTGCGTGCCAAAATCCTCGCTAGTCTCAACGATGCCCCGGCCAAACACGTGTTCCCAGAAGCGGTTCACCGTCACCCGCGCGGTGAGCGGGTTGTCGTCGGAGACTAACCACTCCGCCAGGCCCAGGCGGTTCGGCATTGCATCCTGCGGCAGCGGATTGAGGATGGTTGGAACGCCCGCGTAGACTTTGTCGGCGACGCTGGTGAAGCTGCCGCGCACGTGCATGAACGTGGCAGGCCGCTCGTAACCCGGACGCTCGCGCATGACCAGGGCAGTGACGATGCCCAACTGGGAGACGGAATCTTCGAGCTTCTTGAGCTGATCGCGCTCCGCCTGGAGCGACGGCGTCAGCGACCGATAGACCGCGGCCAGATCGTTCTTCTGCTGCTCGCTTCGCTGCGCCAGCGGAAGATCGAGGACCGGCCGCAGCCGCGCCGGCACGTCGGCGATCACCTGCGGGTCACCCGACTTCGTCACCGAAAGCCGGAAGCGCCCGACATTCTTTGACGTGTGCGGCATGTCGTGCTTCAGGCGAATCGTGACGAGCGTCCCGCCAGCGAATCCCCAAGGCTCCTTGGAAATCAGGATTCCCTGGCGCACTTGCGGAGCGCCTGTGCCCAGCGCGTCGACGGACCAACCCTTGGGTTTCGGCTTGTCGTTCACGAGGTTGTTGAATTCGTAGCCGCCTTGCGATTCGTCCGCGACTGCTTCCTTAAACGCCACTTTTTGCGGAGGCTGGGAATTGTCCGCCGGGGCGATTTCCATTTCGAAGTCACTCAGGAAGAAATTTCCGTCAGAGTCGCGGCCCGGCCCGCCGTTGGGCAAGCTGGGGTCGCGCAACACTTCGAGGCGCAACCCCGTGATGCCGGTCTGGTCGGTCTTTGCCTCGATCTGGTACGTGTCCGCGTCGGGATTCTTTCCGCCCGCCAGGACGGAGCCGTCGGGCTGAACCGCGAGCGTGGCCCCGCCGAGCGAAGAGACCTTCGAGGGATGCAGGACGGCCCAACTCGCCTCCGCGGCCTTCACATCGCGCTCCCACGCCGCCTGCTCGGCCTCGAGCGCGGGCGTCGAGGTGTTCAACAAGTCCTTAACCTTGGCGATTTCCCCCCGCAATTCTTTGCTCTTAGCCGCCTGCTCGGGCGTTGGCAATTCAATTTCGAGTTCCTGGACCCATCCTTCGCCCTGGCCGGGGTTCAGGTCCTGATACACCTCGTTGTCGAAGAACGCGAGAAACCGGTAGTAGTCGCGATTGGTGAAAGGATCGAACTTGTGGTTGTGGCATTGCGCGCAACCGAGGGTCGTGCCCAGCCAGACTTCGGCCACGGTGTTGACGCGGTCCACGAGGGCGTACCAGTAGTACTCCATGTGGTCCACGCCGCCTTCCTGGTTGAGCATGGTGTTGCGGTTGAAGCCCGTGGCGATGAGCTGATCGGTCGAGGGATTCGCCAGCATGTCGCCGGCAATCTGCTCGAGGGTGAACTCGCGGAACGACATGTCTTCGTTCAGCGCGTTGATGACCCAGTCGCGATATTTCCAGGCGACGCGACGGTTATCCTTTTCGTAACCATTGGTGTCGGCGAAGCGGGCCAAATCGAGCCACGGCGCCGCCCAGCGCTCGCCGTAATGCGGCGAGGCGAGAAGCCGGTCCACTAGTTTCTCGTAAGCGTGCGGACTCTNGTCGGCAAGGAACGCGTCGACTTCCTGGATCGTCGGCGGAAGGCCCGTCAGGTCCAGGGTCACGCGGCGAATCAAGGTTTCCTTGTCGGCTTCGGGCGAGGGGTGAAGGCCTTCCTTCTCGAGCTTCGCCAGCACAAAGTAGTCAATAGGATTGCGGCACCACGCGGCGTCCTTGACCTTGGGGAGTTCCGGGCGCACAGGCTTGACGTAAGCCCAGTGCTTCGCCGGATGCGCGGCTACGAGCGGCGCAATCCCATCGGGCCCCGGCGCGCCCTGGTCGATCCATTGGCGGATGAGCGCAAGTTGCTCTTCGGAAAGCGGCGGGCCGCCGTAAGGCATCTGCGGCTTGTCGAGCCCGCGCAGGCGGCGCACCAGCGGGCTGTGCTCGCTGTCGCCGGGAATAACCACCTGACCATTGCCGCTGCCCTTGAGCAGCGCGGCGAGCGAGTCCATGCGCAGACCGTTCTGCTGTACGTCCGGGCCGTGACATTGATAGCAGCGCGCCGCGAGGATGGGACGAATCTTGCTGACAAAGAGCGGCGATTCCTTCGCCGTTTCCGCGTGCGCGGCGACGGGTTCGGGCGAGGATTCCGCGGCCTTTATCTCGGCGGGCGTGAAACCCCCGGCGTCAATCCAGGCGCGGATGAGCTGAATCTGGGCGTCGGGCAGCGGATCGCCACCCAACGGCATGCGCGGGCCAACCTGTGATCCGGTGAGCCGCTTAATCAGCAGGCTATCTTTGCTATCGCCGGGAATGAAAACCTTGCCCGACGCGCCGCCACGCAGGACTCCCGCGGCGGAATCGAGGCGAAGCTTTCCCTGGGCGCCTTGCGGCCCGTGGCACTTGACGCAGGAGGCTTGAAAGATGGGCGCGATGTCTCGCGCAAAGGTGGCGACTTGAGCCGCTTGGGATGCGGCGTGCAGGGCAAGCGGCGGCTTGTTCAGCGTTTGCGCTCGCGAGACCGCGAGCCATGCGCCGGAGGCCACGACGCCCGCCAGAAAAAGACACGCCGCGGCTACAAGACGGACTCGTCGGGGGGAAGTTGCGGGTGAACGAAAGCGGTGCGCTCTCATGATGTTGGTAGTTTTGGACCTTGGGAATTAATCGCTTGCGACAATGCCCTGAAATGTGAGGGGACCTTACAACTTCGCCTCACCATTTATTTATACGCCCTTCATGCGGAGGCTGCAAGGAAACTTTGGAGAGTGACTGCGAAGCTTCGCCTTTTCGGGGACCTGTGTTAGCATGAAACGTTGCGTAAAGCGCGCGAGCCCGTGTGCTCGCGATGCTACGGTTTTGACCTTCACCAGGAAATCCAAGGCGAATCGAGTGAGTTCGGAAACAAACCCACGCCCGCGAATTCTGAGCGGGATGCGCCCGACCGGCAAACTGCATCTGGGGAATCTGGTCGGCGCCCTGCAGAATTGGGTCAGGCTGCAAGACCAGTACGACAGCTTCCACTTCGTGGCCGACTGGCACATGCTGACCACGGAGTATGAAAACACGAGCGAACTCCGGCAGAACACCTGGGAGATGGTTGCCGATTGGCTGGCCGCCGGGCTCGATCCGAACAAGGCGACGTTCTTTATTCAATCGCGGCTGCCCGAACATGCGGAGTTGCACCTTCTCTTCTCGATGGTCACGCCACTCAGTTGGCTCGAGCGTGTGCCCACATACAAAGAGCAACTCGAAAACATCAAGGACCGCGATTTGCACACCTATGGTTTTCTCGGCTACCCGCTTCTGCAGGCCGCGGATATCCTTATGTATAAAGCCGATGCGGTCCCCGTTGGCGATGACCAGGTGCCGCACGTGGAGTTGACACGCGAGGTGGCGCGGCGGTTCAATCAAGCGTTCGGTGACCTAGAGGTGCGGTCCGACGTGTCAAACGAGAGCCTTCCAGGCTTGGCCACGAGCTCTGGCATGGCATCGTTGATTGGGGTAAACCTGAACGCGGAAAGTTCGCGCGAGCAGAAAATTAGCTATTTCCGAGAGGCATTCCACAAGTCTCCCTTGGACATGAGATCGGCATACATAAACAACAGCCAAGGTCTCATGAAGGTGAACCCGATCTTCCCCGAGCCTGAGGCTTTGCTCACCTCCGCGCCGCGCTTGCCCGGCACCGACGGCCGGAAGATGTCGAAGAGTTACAACAATGCCATTTTCCTGACGGACGCGGCGGAAGTCGTCTCAAAAAAACTGGCCGGTTACATGACCGACCCGGCGCGCAAACGGCGCTCCGATCCCGGCAATCCGGATGTTTGTCCGGTGTTCGACCTGCACAAAGTCTTCTCGTCGCGCGAGGTTGTTGAGCGAGTGAACCGGGAATGCCGCACGGCGGAAATCGGTTGCGTCGAGTGCAAGCAGCTTGCGGCGCAGCACCTGAACGCCTTCCTTGCGCCGATTCAGGAACGTCGCAAACCTTACGAGCAGAATCCCCAGAAGGTCTGGGACGTGCTTGAAGTGGGCACGCAGAAGGCGCGCCAGGTGGCGCAGCAAACCATGGCCG
Source organism: Terriglobia bacterium (assembly GCA_020072925.1). Lineage (GTDB taxonomy): Bacteria > Acidobacteriota > Terriglobia > UBA7540 > UBA7540 > JAIQGA01. The sequence goes on from JAIQGA010000098.1 coordinate 20,449, forward strand.
AAGTCCGAGCGGCCGTAGGGCTGACCTAAGATGGACGAACCCCGCGAGCCCAATCCGGAAGTCCCCGCAGGTGGGGAGCCGGAAGCCGTCCCCGCGGCCAAGCGCGTGGCGCGCGCGCCAGGCGAGGCGCCGCCCGTCAAGCTGCCCGTCTACGAAGGCCCGCTGGATCTGCTCCTCGACCTCATCCGCAAGCAGCAGCTCAATATCTACGATATTCCCATCGCCAAGATCACCCGGCAGTATCTCGACTACCTCCACATGCTGGAAGAGTTGAACATTGATGTGGCGGGGGAATTCATTTTTATGGCGGCCACGCTTATTTACATCAAGTCGCGGACGCTGCTGCCACCCGACCCGTCGGCGGCGGAGGAAGAGATGGAAGATCCCCGCGCCGAGCTGATCCATCGCCTCCTCGAGCACGAGCAATTCAAGAATGCCGCGGAAATGCTGCAATCGAAGCGGATGGTGGAAGAGGCCATGTGGTCGCAGCCGGGAATCGGGGAATTCGCCGAAGCCGAAGACGAGCCTGGCCTCGCGGTTTCGGTTTTCGACCTGATCTCGGTGTTTCGCGAAATCCTGGAGCGCGCCAAGAAGCGCCCGCAACTGCAAATTCGCCGCGAGGAAGTGAGCGTCGCGCAGATGGTGGAGCACGTCAAGCGGACGCTCCAGTCGGCCTCCGGCCCGGTTCCGATTGAGGACTTGATCGCCGGGTACGTCTGGCGGCAGGCGCTCATCGCGCTGCTGCTGGCCCTGCTTGAGCTCGTCCGGCTGCGCGCCATTTTACTTCGCCAGAAAGACCTCTTTGCTCCCATTACGGTCCTGAAGAGCAAGCGGTTTGACGAAATCACCTCCGCCGCCAACGCCGGCCTGCTCCAGGCAAGTCTGGACGAGAGTTTCAAGTGAGGGCGGGCCACCCGCGCGTGGAATGGTCCTTGAACCGCTATGCTGAGTGACGAAGCCCTGAAGGCGGTCATCGAAGCGATTATTTACGTGGCGCCCGAGCCCGTCTCGCTCGACGCCATCGTCAAGACGCTGGAGGGTGAGGAGCGCGACCGCGTCAGGGCCAAGCTCGAGGAATTGCTCGCGGATTACGAGCAGCCGCAACACGGCATCCAGATCCGGCCGGTGCCGGGAGGTTACAAGTTCTCCTCTAAGGCCGCACACCACGATGTGCCCCGCCAATACGTGAAGAGCCTGAAACCCGCGCTCAGGCTCTCCAAGCCGGCACTCGAAACGCTGGCGGTGATCGCTTATCGCCAGCCTGTGACGGTGCCGGAGATCAACGAAATCCGCGGCGTCGATTGCGGCGGGGTCATTCACACGCTCATGGAGAGGAAACTCGTCGTCACCTCGGGACGCAAGAATGTGGTGGGCCGGCCGATTCTCTATCGAACCTCGCGCGACTTCCTCGTGCACTTCGGGTTGAAGGACGTCGGCGAATTGCCCAGCCTGAAAGAGTTCGAAGAGCTTGCCCGGCAGGCCATGGGGCCGGAATGGGCAGCGGCCGAAGTGGCGTTGAATCCGCGCGGGGAACCGGCGCCGGCTTCACCGCCTGCACCGGGTGAGGAAGGCCCAGAACCCGCGCCGGTAGTAGAGGTTGCTCCTGCGTCGGAAGCGGGAAGTCCTGAAGCCGCGCCGGCTGAGGAAGCCACTCCGGAGCCGGCCGCGGCAAACCCCGAACCGGCGCCTGTTGGAGAGGCCACTCCCGAACCGGAAGCAGGTAGCCAGGAAGCCACGCCCGCTGAGGGGGCGACTTCCGAAGTAGGAGCGGATAATCCCGAAGAGGTATGAATTGAAGTTCGCCCTCTCCGCCGGAACTCGGGGCGTACTCGGTGGATCGCATTGAGCCCCTAATCCCTAGTCCCGAATCCCTAGTCCCTGTCTTTATGCTGCAGCGCCTTCAAAAGATCATCGCCGATGCAGGTATCACTTCGCGCCGCAAAGCTGAGGAAATGATCCTCCGGGGGCGCGTGATGCTGAACGGCGAAACCGTGACCGCGCTTGGCACCAAGGCGGACCCCGAGCGCGACCACATCCGCGTTGACGGGAGACTTCTTCGCGGTGGCGGAGGGCGTGTTTATATATTGCTTAACAAGCCGGTGGGCTATGTCTCCACGGTGAGCGATCCGCAGCGGCGGCCCACGGTGGTGTCGCTGCTGCGCGGCGTCAGGGAGCGCGTGTACCCGGTCGGAAGGCTGGATTACCACAGCTCAGGTTTGATCCTGCTCACGAACGATGGCGAGCTGGCGAATTTTCTGATGTCGTCGTCTTCGGGCGTGCCGCGCACCTATCAGGTCAAGCTCGAGGGCCTGCCCGACTCCTCCGACCTCAAAAAGCTGGAGGAAGGCATTGTGCTCGACGGGCGACGCACCGCCCCGTGCCAGATTCGGCCCCTTGCCGCGCGGGAAAAACCTTGGTATGAAATCACGCTGGTCGAAGGCCGCTACCACCAGGTCCGGCGCATGTTTGAGCACATCGGGCAACCGGTGGTAAAGTTGAAACGCGTGCGGATTGCTTTTTTGACGGACCATGGCCTCGCGCCCGGCCGGTTTCGCCCTCTGACGCCGGCCGAAGTCGAGCGGCTAACAAACTGGAAGGGGGGCCAGGTAGGGAAGGTGCCACGATCTTTAAGGTTACCCTCCCGCTCCTGATTGCGGAGCGCATGCCGAAATCGAACCTCTACGACATCCTTCCTCCCTGGTCGGCGCGCATTCGGCCTTACCCGCCGGGCAAGCCCATCGAAGAAGTCGAGCGCGAACTGGGCCGCACGGCCATCAAGCTCGCGTCGAACGAGAATCCCCTCGGTCCTTCACCCAAAGCGCAGGAAGCGATTCGGAAATTCGTGGGCCGCCTCCACTTTTACCCGGACGGCAGTGGCTACTACCTGCGCGAAAAAATCGCGGGAATCCAGGGACTGTCGATGGACGAGGTCATTCTGGGCGCCGGGTCCACTGACCTGATCGAGCTTGTGGCCAAGACTTTTCTGATGGCCGGTGACGAGGCCATCACCTCGGAATCGGCGTTTTACATGTATCGGCTCGCCATCGAGGACATGGGCGCGGGCTTCGTGCAGGTCCCCATGCGCGACCTGACCTTCGATCTTGCCGCCATCGCGCACGCCGTTACGCAGCGCACCAAGGTGATTTACCTCGGGAATCCCAATAATCCCACGGGCACGATGTTCACCGCCGAGGAACTGGACCGCTTCCTGGACGCGATTCCACCGCGCATCCTGGTGGTGCTGGACGAGGCTTATTACGAATACGTGCAGCGGCGGGATTATTCCCACTCCGTAGACTACGTGCGCGCAGGCCGGAATATCCTTGTGCTGCGGACATTCTCCAAGGTGCATGGGCTGGCCGGAATCCGCCTTGGGTACGGCATGGGCCATCGCGAGCTGATCGAATGCCTGCATCGCATTCGCTCGCCCTTCAATGCTTCGAGCATCGCGCAGGCAGCGGGGATAGCCGCCTTGGACGATCACGAGCACGTAGCGCGCTCGGTCGAGTCCAATCACAAGGGAATGAAGTTCCTTACGGAGGAGTTGACGCTGCAGGGCGTGCGCTATACGCCCTCGGCGGGCAATTTCCTGCTCGTGGACACGGGCCGGGACTGCGAGGAAGACTTTCTGCGGCTTTTGCACGAAGGCGTTATAGTGCGGCCAATGAAGCTGTACGGCTTCCCCACCTCGTTCCGGGTCACCGTCGGAACGCCGGAGGAAAACGAAATCTTCCTCGAGGCGCTGCATCGCGTGGCCCGAACATCGCTGAAGGCTGCGAACCTGTAGCGGCGGCCCCTGATCTGTTGTGAAGGTTGAAAGTAAAGTTACAGCGTGCGTTGCGGACCATTGACCCCTCACCCGGCCCTGCGGGCCACCCTCTCCCCAAGGGAGAGGGTTAGAGACCGGAATCCCAACCCTCTCCCGTGGGGAGAGGGGCAGGGGTGAGGGGTCGTTTGTTACTTTCCTGGGCTTGCTTGCATAAGTCTGGGGTGACCGCCGCTTGGCTCTTGCCCACTCCCGCGGGCGGCTGCCATCGACGACGAGCGGCGTTAGAACCGAAGCTAACCATGTCCGATCCGATTACGGAAATCCTTGAGAGATACAGGACGCTGGCCGTCGTGGGGCTGTCCTCGAAGACTTCCCGACCCAGTTACGGCGTGGCGTCTTACATGAAAAACCACGGGTACCGCATCATCCCGGTCAATCCCTTTCAGGAGTCTGTGCTCGGCGAGAAGGCCTACGCTTCGCTCGACGACGTTCCGGCGCCGGTGGAGGTCGTGGTGATTTTTCGCCGGCCGGAGTTTGTGCCGGAAATCGTTGACGCCGCTATCCGCCGGCAAGCCAAGGTGGTCTGGATGCAGGAAGGCGTTGCCCACGAAGCCGCCGCCGAGCGTGCCCGCGCGGCCGGCTTGCTGGTTGTCCAAGACCGCTGCATCCTCAAAGAACACGCCAAACGATTTGTCACCGAAGGAATCTGATCTCTGCGGTGAAGATCAGGAGCCGCGCCCAGCGGATGTCTTCTTCAAGCTTTCGGGGCGGGGGTCTCGCTTCGGTCAACGCTGGTCTGCGGGTTTGCCCCATCGCGGCGGATGTCAAACCAAACACACTGGCACGGCTTTTGGTATGATGACGCCGGAAGGGTCGTCAGCAAGACATCAATGTGAGGCTTGCGCATGAGCACGCCAGAGAAGGGTTCCGGGTCGTCGCCCGCTGGGGCTGAAACGCGTCCGGCGCCCGTGGTGTTTATATCCCACGGTTCCCCCATGGTTGCCCTTGATGGCGGAGTATACAGCCAGGCGCTCGCAAGATTCGGAGAATCTTTCACCCCACAGGCCATCGTGGCGATCTCAGCCTATTGGGAGCACACGCACGGCGTGCAGATTACCGCGGCCGACCGGCCGAAACTTATTTACGACTTTGGCGGCTTCCCTCCCGCGCTCTACGATTTGACCTATGAGGCTGCGGGCGACCCGGCGCTTGCCCGGGAAGTGCAAGCAGCGCTCGGGGAGAACAGTGTTGCGGCGACACTCGATCCCGAGCGGGGCTGGGACCACGGTGTCTGGATTCCCCTCCGCTTGATGTACGCGCAGGCGCTCGCTCCCATCGTGCAGATTTCCCTGCCCCTGAATTCATCTCCCGAACAGTTGTTCCGGATCGGTGAAGCGCTGGCGCGGTTTCGGAACAAGGGCGTGCTGATTGTCGCCAGTGGCGGCCTCGTCCACAACCTGCAGCGGATCCGGGCCGACCGGAAAGACTCCCCTCCCCACGCCTGGGCTGAGGAGTTCGACAAATGGGCGAAGGAGGCGATCGAGCGGAAGGATTTTCCGGCCTTATTCTCTTACCGCCGCTTCGCGCCGCACGCGAAACTGGCAGTCCCCACATCCGAGCATCTTGCGCCGCTGTTCGTCGCTCTCGGTGCAGCCCGTCCCTATTCGCAAGTAGTCGCCATCTTCGAGGGATTTCAATACGCCAGCATTTCGATGCGCTGCTTCGCGCTCGAATCCTAAGCGAGCATGAGAATGTCAATTCGGCAGCAGGTGGTGATAGCGCCCCAACCAATACGGAAGCAGAAAGAATGCCCCGTCGTCCTCGGAGCGCCCGCCGTTTCCACCGTCAAGTTCGAAAGGGTTGCCATTCCACTTCATCATGGCACGCTCATTGGGAGGAAGGGCGCGATGCGATTCGCGTTCGCCAAACCGCCCGTGGCTTGAGCGTAGTGTCACATCCGCGCGCTGTGAATTCCTGACTGTCCACGAAACGGTATCGAGCGGAATGCGCTCGAGGGAATCCACGGCGTCCTTCTGGTCATAATCCTTTGCTCCAGTCCCGGCCGCATAGGTAAAGTCCCAGAGCGGGTTCTTTTCGTCGCGTGTGCGTAGCCACAAGCCACGCAAGGCCCGCACGTACTGCTGCCGAAGCCGCGGATCGTCTTCCAGATTCATCACGGGGTAGAACGACAGGAAAGCCAACTCTTCGTCGGAATAGTTTATTTCTGCGGGAACTTTCGTGGCGAATTGCTCGACATTCTGCAGATAACCCAAATCGTCAACCAGGCGGCGATAGGCGCTCAGAAACTGGTCGTTGCGCGTGAGGTGATACGCAACACGCAGGTGAGACAGGATCTCGAGCGAATTCAGCGCGCGGTCCGCCTTGCCGTCAGGTGTCGCGAAGTAATCCGGTGAATACCTTCCCCAGCGGGTGATGCGTCCACCCGGCCCCACTAAGTTCAAGCCGTGATCCAGCAGGTGGCGCGCGATGCGCGCGGCGACAGGCCGGACCGCCGCGCGATCGGATTCGTCGGGTAGCAAATCGTAGGCGATGGAGTAAGCAAAGAAGTGGCCGACGAGCTCGTCCGAACTTGTGTCCCCCTTCCATTCCCACTCGCCATCGGGAGTCCAATGCCACTCGCCGACGGGATCGCGGTAATCGCCTTTGCGAATCAAGGCGCGCGCGGGGAAACCCGCAATCCCTGTGATCGCTTCCAGCCGGAGCAACGCCGCAAGCGAAACCCGCGCATGGTCCAGCGCCTCAGGCGAGCGCGTCACGGCGTAACGAAAGCATTCCGCCGCCACGTAGATGGCGGTCCACAATCCGTCATTGTCGGAAGGCGTGAGGCGAAAGGAGCTTAAGTCGCCGGGACGAGGCAGGTCGCAATCGGCAACGTAGCCGTAACGGTCGTGGCGTTGCCGAATACGCCGAAGGAAGAAATCACTCTTGCGCGCCAAATCGAATGGCTTGAACTCCAGGTGCGAGATCCCGGTCTCGGTGCGGACCCATGCACCTTTGGCGTCAGGGATGATGTTTACAATATTGTTATCCGGAAGGTAGCGTCTTCCCCAAAAGTAGAACCACTGACTTTGGGGCTCGCATTCCGGCAGGAAGCACACGGCCCCTTCAGGACTCCCCATCCAGAGCCTTCCGCCCCCATCTGCTGCTACGGCCGTGAGGTGCAGTACCGGCAAGCCGTCTTTTCCGGCCCACAGCTTCTTCTTTCCTCCGCTGTTTTGTTCAAGCAGGCCGCGGCCCGTGACGCGCCAACGGGTCCTGTGCGCGTCGCTCACTTCTTTCGCGGACCGCGCACTCAATTTCCTCAA
>JAIQGA010000456.1 GCA_020072925.1 Terriglobia bacterium
GACGGCGCGCTTCCCCTGGCGCTCCAGCAGCCAGGTGGGAACGCGTGGCATGACGACCGGCGAGAGGCTCGAGAGACCGTGCCCCGCGTGGCAATCGGCATAAATGCGAATTCGCTCGCGGTACTTTCCCCCCAGAAACTGATAGATGGGCAGGCCCGCCGCTTTCCCCACGATATCCCAGAGCGCCGTCTCAACTCCGCTGATGGCGTGATACGCCATGCTGGCCTGGCCCGCGGCGACTGTGGCAGTGCGCATCAGGCGACAAAGCCGATCGACGTCGCGCGGGTCCTCGCCCGGAAGGAACTCGTTGAACTCGCGAAGCAGCGCGGTCAGGCCGGGAGCGACAAACGCCTCGCCCCAGCCCACCAAGCCGTTGTCCGTGTGGACCTTTACGATGGTCCAGTCATAATTCGATTCGATGACGGCGGTTTCGATTTTGGTTATGCGCATAAGGGAAAAGCTCTCAGCTCTCAGCTCTCAGCTCTCAGCTCTCAGCTCTCAGCTCTCAGCGGTCAGCTTTTAGCCGACAGCCCTTAGCAAGGCCCAGTGTCAGCCTTGGACTGTTTGCTGAAAGCTGATAGCTGAAGGCTGAAAGCTTGTGCAGGCCTACTATAGCAAAGACGCGGTGCCCCGTTAAATCACAGCGCAGCAAGCGCCTTCGCGACTTCGTCGAGTGCGGTCTTCGATAACTCACAGGGCAATGGATCGGTGGCGCGCCGCGCGTAGAGTTGATCGCCGACTTTCCCGATCTCCACCGTTTCGGTTTGATTCTTCTCTCCGAACTTCACCACGAAGCGATAGGCGGGCTTAGTCAATCCATACTGCGCGAGGTCGCCGCCTTTGGGAAACGAATCGGCCCGAAGATCACGCAGCGCCCCCAGGAACGTGTCCATCTTGGCACTGTCCACGTTCTTCGCGCTGGGCGCGGCCTGCTTCCACTGGTTCTTCTGCTGGTCGAACACCTGATGGCCCTTCGGCGAATCCACCTCCAGGTGTTTGACCTCGAAATTCGAGAACGTGAACAGGTCCTTTTCCCGCAGGTCCGCCGCGTCTTTCTCAAACTGGGTGCGGAAGTCGGAGCCGAGCGTGAAGACCGAATCGAGCGCGGAATTTGCGGCAAAGTAGCGCTCACCTTCCTTGTCCTTCTTGCCCAGGAGCAAGGTCTGCGTGCCACCGGGGCCGCTGAGATCGACCCGCAGCTCCGGCGAGCTCAGTCCATAGCTGCCCAGGTTTTTCTTTTCGTCCGAGGCGATGCTCTGCATCGTGAGACCGCGCAGCGAGCTGATCAATCCCTCCACCGTGAAGCGGTCGGCGCGCACCGCGGGGGGCAACACCAGGTCCCACACGCCCTCGGGATTCTTCTCCAGCGTCCACTTCTTACCCTTGTAATCCGTGGTAATGCGCTGGATCTGGTCGGCGTCCAGGGTCAAAGCCCGCCGGTCGCGCAGGTCGAAGAGCTTCTTTTCCAGCGAGGTCTTCATGTAGGTCGGAATGGTTACCACCTGGGGATTGCCTGCCACCTGCGCGTAGAGATCGCCCCCGGTGGGCGTGTCTCCCCCAAGCAGGAGCGAAACCTGGGCCGGCTTGGAATCAGAGGTCAGCTCCAGCTTGTACGCCGGCGGATCGAGGCCGAAATCTTTCAGGTTGGTTGGATGCGGGTCCACAACATCATCTACCGTGGCCGAGGTGAGCGTGCTGAGCAAAGTGGACACGGCGCTCTGATCGGCGTCCAGCTTCTTTGGCTCGACTATCGCCCATTTCCCGCCTACCCGCTGGCATTTCACCACGTCGCCGTCTTGAGGCTGGAAGGTAATGGACTGGACGTGCGCGCTATCCAGGGAAACCAGCTTTTGCTGGGTCGATGTTTCAGTCTTAGGCTGTTCGCGGCTCTTGCGGCGATTGTAGTAAGTAAACCCCGCGTACAACCCTGTCAGAAGGATGAGCGCAATCAGCGTCTGGGCGTATTTTCGGGTCATCTCCTCCGCTCCCACCACACCGTAGTACCGGCCACGATGATGAGGAGGGGCAATCCAATCACCCCCAGCCAGAAAAGCTTTCCGGCCTGCCGCGCGGTCAGATTGAGCGTCTGCGATTCGGGGGGTTTCGGACGGATCGAGATCAGGTCCTCATCAGCCGAAAGCCAGTTGATGGCGTTTAGGAAGAAATCCGGATTTGCCTGAAATCCCAGAAACTCGTTGTCGGATAGGAGCGACGTACCAAAGGCCACAAATCGGCCTTCCTTCTTCTTGTCCCCCTGCCCCGAGATCGTTCCCGCCACAGCCACGGTAAGAGGACCTTTCAGGTCTTTGCCTGGCCGGAAGGCAATATCCTCCATCTTAGGGTTGAAATTCATCACGTCGTAGCTCTTCGGCGACGTCTCACAAAGGCTGTCGGTCGTGATGCCGGCCTTGTAGTCTTTGCTCACTTCGAATGAGCGCGAGAGGGGGAAGAGCGTGACGTGATTGGAGAGCGGCTGAACGATGGGACTTGAGCCGTATTTGAGGATCAGAGGCATGGCAGGGCTGGTACCGAGGAGTTGTGCCACCGGACTCGGGTCCACGACCAGGTCGTTGCGCGGGGTGACGTTCCAGTCTTCCAGCAATTTATCCAGGTTGGGCGTCTGCACGCCCGCGTCCAGCATGAAGAGCCCGCGTCCGCCGCCATCCATGTATTTCCGGATGGCGTCCACTTCCGGAGGCAGGTAGTCATTCTTCGGTCCCGCGATGACGAGCAAGCTGCAATCCGCCGGTATTTCCATCTTTTGCATCAGCAGCACTGGTTGCGTGTCGTAGCTTTCGCTCTCCAGGGTCGACTTGACCCTCGAGAACCCATCGCGATCGCTGCTATCCAGGTTCCGCTCACCGTGACCTTGGACGAAGCACACAGAACGCTTGCCTTTCAGCACGCGAATCAAGGCATTAGTGATGGACTGCTCGTCATCACCCTGGACCTCGAAATGCCGGTCGCCCGCCGCCACCACCACCGTCCCGTAAGTGTGCACCCCATACTGCTTCGCTAGGACGGGATCTCGGTTCGGGTCGAGGTATTGCACGGTTACATGCCGCGACGCCGACCTATACATATCAAGCACGTCGTTCTTCTTGCCGAAGGAACTTCTGCGGTCGAAAACATCAATCGATACTTCGCGGCTCAGGTCCTTGAGGATTTTCTGCGTCTGCGGCGAAAGGCTGTATTGCTTGTTGGGCGTAAGGTCCCAGCGATGGTCGTGCTCGTTAACGAACCAGTTGACGAGCACCAGGATGGCAATCACCACCACTGTATAAATGACGAAGTTCACGCCGGCCAGAACTTTCTTTCCGCCGCGGCCGGTGATTTGCTCTTTCCACTCCATGGCTACGTCCTTCCTTTCAGGGCTTCAACCGAGCGCGCGGTAAGGAAAATCCCCAGAACCACGAACGACGCGTAATAGACGACGTCGGTCAAGTCGATCACGCCCTTCGAGAAATTGTCGAAATGGGTGGTCAGCGCCATATACGAGGTCACCCTGCCCACTAAGCC
>JAIQGA010000099.1 GCA_020072925.1 Terriglobia bacterium
AGGAACTCCAGCCGGGAGCGGCGCAGTCCGTATGCTTCGTCCAGGCGGGATAGGATGAGCCGGTCGGGAAGATCAGGTTTTTCCAGCATCGCAGCGGATGATTTCCTCCACGAACGGGGTCACGCTCGGTGGGTCTGATCAATGACCAATCTGAACCGGATTCACTAAGGAAGGCACGGTAGTGCGGCCCCCGGGATTCTTGATTTCATACAGGAAGATCACACTCTGCGAAACAGGAAACACACCGCCAGCATAGTGGACTCTGGGATCAGTCAGATTCCGGGAGCCCTCTAGAGAGCAGGCCGCCTTGGCTAAGAAAATTGCCCCCCAATTGCGGGCCTCGTGGTTTCGAGGCGCGCGAGATATCCCCCAGGCAGGACAAAAAGGCCGGACAGCGCGGCGCGAGGTCCCTTCCCTCTTGCCGTATATCCAAGGGCTGGTGCCAAGTCTGAAACGCGCGCAGCGGCGGATCGCCGAAGCTCTAACCAGTGATCCCGAGCAGTTCATCACCCGCCCGATCGCCGAATTGGCAAAGGGCTGCGGAGTCAGTACGGGCTCTATTGTGCTTTTCTGTAAATCCCTCGGGCTAAAGGGGCTTCCCGCGCTGAAAATTTCTGTGGCCCGTGAGCTTGCAGTGCCGGTGCTGCCTTTCTTCAGCAAGGAAATCGAAGATCAAGACGGCACCCCCTTAATGCTCCAGCGGGTTTTTGAAGAGCACGTCGAAAGCCTGCATCAGACGCTCAAGCTAAACAAGGCCAACGCCCTGACAACTGCCGTCCAGGTTCTCCTCAAGGCCAAGCGTATTGCGCTGTTTTCGATTGGCCTTTCTTATCCTGTAGCCTACTCGCTTTATGCGCGGTTGCGCTTCATTGGGTTTCCAGCATCCATTGAGTATGATTCTCACCTGCAATTAGCCGCGGCAGCGGAGATGAGAAAAGGCGAGGCCGCAATTGCGATTTCAGTCTCAGGAACTACGAACGAAACGGTGGAGTGTCTCCGCGTGAGTAAAGCCCGAGGCGCGCGAACACTGTGCATCACCAATTCGATTGAGTCTCCACTAGCAAGAGCAGCCGACATTCGGCTTTACGCGGCCCCCAGCGAAGTCAAATATTTTCAAGCTCCGCTGGCCTCGCGCGTCACTCAGTTGGCCTTGGCCGACGCCCTCCTAGTGACACTCGCACAGCGGCGCAGGCAGAAAGCCCTGGCCTGTCTGCAGCGGGCCGAAGAGCACCTGCTCAGGCGGCGACTGAGTGGTGTGCAGACCACCACCCAATGGCCCAAGAAGCGATCCCTCGCCTCCAAGAGTCTTGCAGCCACTGTCGTCGGCAAATAACCTGTACCCTAGGGCTAGCAGGGGCAGTCAACCGGTCAAAGGTTCGAGAGTTAAAGTGTTCCGGGGGATCTCCAAGCTATGCCATCCTCTAATCCCCGCGAAAACGCGATTGCCTCTTACACCTGTTGATCACCGTCCCCACTCTGTGACGGGCCCCCGCTCACAGAATGTTTTCGTGCCACAATCGAGTTCTTGGTGTGGACAGAAACATGATTTAGTGGCGTCGGATGCCACGGAGAACATTCGGTGTGTCGCAATGAAGTAACCCTGTCCTCGGCCAAAATCAGATTGGGTTACGCTGGTGCCTCGATGGTGACCACGAATGTCATCGAGAGTCCGCACAGCGGCGTGCGGCTGCGGACGCGCCGGGTGTGTCGTTGGCGGAATGGCCAGATGGTGCTGCGCTGGGCGGCGGCCGCGCTGCTCGAAACCGAGAAGAACTTTCGCAAGATAATGGGTTACCGGGATCTGTGGATGCTGAAGGCGGCGCTCGACCCAAATACCGTTTCAGCTAAACAGGAGGTGGCGTAGAATGACCCGAGCCGTCGCCCACCTCCAACGAGGCCTGGGACACCGTCAGCAGCGCGCCAGGCTCGGCGAGATCCCCAGGCGGCACACCGTGACCTTCGGCCTGCCTTGGGCGCTTTGCTTCTGTCGGATATAACGCCAGAGGCAATCGAAAACTATCTCTCTGGGGACTGCAATCAGACAGACAAGTTCGAACAAAGAAGGGATTCCGGGTACTTGGCAAGCTCAAGCCCATTACATCCCTCCGGAGAATCTGGGAAAAGACCTTGATGCGAGCTGGTCTCCCGTACTTTCCTCTGTACCACCTACATCACACTTTCGCAACGAGGCTTAGCGCGGGGGGGCGTAGCGGATCATTTCGTCTCCCAGATGCTTCGGCAAGGCGATGCCCAGGTCTTCAAGCGATACAGCCAAGCGAAGCTCACCATGATGCGGGAGGCGCTGGGCAAGATGGACCGAAACGCGAATGAGCATGAGGCGAATTCTGGAACAGCAAAGCCGAACTGAACGAATTTTGGAACATTTTTGGAACACAATCGGTAGTTTCAATGGCTTTGGAAAATAGGATCGGATTGAAAACAAAAGATCTAGTTGGTGGACCTGGAGGGGTTCGAACCCTCGACCTCATGACTGCCAGTCATGCGCGCTCCCAACTGCGCCACAGGCCCAAGCCGTTCATTTTTCGTATCGTACACTATTGCAGGGGTGCCGGTAAAGCCGGTATTTCAGGCCTCTGTGAACGAACTGTGAACGTCCACAAGCCTCTTGGCGCGAGCAAGCCGCTCTTCTTGTTCGTACTCACAGAGCTTCCGCATGGCCTCTCCCACGCCGCAGGTGTGTTTGTGGTTGTGAATGGCTGGTAAGTGTAGCGGCGCGAGAAGGAAGGGAACAGCTTTCCTCCCCTGTGCTTGTGTAGCCTTACTACCGCCGCGTCCAGGCATGGTGAGCCATCGTGACGCGCTTGCGGCCCATCCCACGCGAGCACCCGACTGGAGCGCAAGCGAGCGCAAGCCCGCAAGCAACGCGCGGCGTTGGACGTGCGAATTGTCCGAGCGGGGAGGAGTGCGGTGCGAGTGCAAGGGCTTGGTCTTGTGAAGCTCTCAAGATTCTTTGCAGAAAACCCAGCCGCTTTCTTTTGTCCGTTGATCAGACCCTCAGAAGGGATTGCCTGCCTCCTTGCGGCTCCTCTGGGCCAATTCTGCGCGAATGCGCGACCTTCCAGAGGTGGGTTGACTCTGTAACCGGCTTGACGCACTATGATCCAACCTTCTTCCCCGGAGGATTCCATATGGCAAGCAGCGGCCCACTCCCATCCTGGCTGATGGTGGTTGCCGCCCTGGGCGGGCTGCCCTTCACCTGGGGGGTTGCTTACTCGTTTTATGCCCAGAACAAGCAGCAGTCGAACTGGCTCCGTGTCGAGGGGAAGGTCATCCGCTCGGGCCTGATCGAGACGACCCGCAACAGCACCAAGAAGCACAGGCTGGATGTGCGGTATGCGTACTTGGTGAACGGCCGGCGCTATGAGTCGGAAAGCGTCGGCGGGGTGGTGTTGTACTACACTTCGAAAAGCAAGGCGCAAAGCAAGGCGGCGGAATACCCAGTCGGCCGGGCGGTGACCGCGCTGGTGAATCCGGACCACCCAGAGGAGGCCCTGCTCGAGTGGGGGCACTCCTGGTGGGCAATCGCGCTGGCCTTCTTCCTCGGGCTGGTGTGGGCCGGGGCGTGGCTGGCGGGATGGTATTCCACTTATTTGGCGCCGTACTTGCGGCGGCATGAGTGGATCCGCTGAGGTTGATTGAGCGCCGGGCGGTTCGGGCCGGGGACCGGTCCAACCCTTCGGTGACTAATTGTCCGCGTCAATTCATCAAAGCCTCCTTTCAAGCTATTCAAACTCTCGTCTGCCCACCGGAATGGGAGCTGTCCCACGAGAAACCCGCCAGCCAATCGTATCCCCGCTGGCCTCGCAGTTGTAACCCTCAGGGTTTGATGAATCCTCACAAAGTTGTGATACGCACTCCCAGCGTCCTGATTTTTGGGAACAAATCTCCCTGTCACGGTGTCCGTGTCTATGAGAGAAGTGGAGTCGGCAAGCGCGGTATTGCAGTTCGGTATGGGAACTGCTATCTTGGGTGTGAAATGGACACCGCGCGAAGCGTGGGAATGGCGCTTGACCGCGCGATTCCTGCGGTAAACAACGAAGAAGCGGCGCTTGTCAAGGAGCTGCAAGCCGGCTCTGAGGAGGCATTCGCGTATCTGCTGGCGGTCTATCAGAACCCGGTGTTCAACTTGATTGGGCACATCGTTGAGAATCCCGCCGATGTTGCGGATGTCCTGCAAGACGTATTCGTGAAGGTCTTCAAAGGAATCCGGCAATTTCACGGAGAAAGCAGTCTGAAGACCTGGATGTACAAGATTGCCGTTCACGAGGCGTCGAACCATCGTCGGAGCTGGCTGCGGCGCCACTTTCGCGAGCCGATCTCCATGGATGATGAGACGGCCTCAGCCGTAAGGGTGGCGGAATGCCAGGCCGGGCCCCCCAACCCGTACCAGTTGCTGGCGGGGACAGAGCGGCAAGAAATTGTTTCGCGGGCTTTAGCCAGCCTCGCGCAGCCTTACCGAACGGTTGTGGTGTTGCGAGAGGTGGAAGGACTGAGTTACGAGGAAATCGCGCACGTGACGGGGGTGGCGGAGGGTACCGTCAAGTCCCGTCTCCTGCGAGGGCGCGAGTTGCTTCGTCGGAAGCTGGAATGTAGTCTGGGCGAAAACCATGTTTGAGAACTGCTTGGAAATTCGCGGGCACTTTTCGGACTACCTCGACCGGCAGTGTAATCCGGACACACTGCGCTCGATCCGTTTTCATCTCGCCTACTGCGAAGCGTGCCGGAAGGAACTCGGTCAGTGGGAAAGCAACCAGGCGGAAATCCGCACGCTGCCGCGTCGCCGCGTGCCTCCGGACCTGGCGCTGCGGCTGCGCGTGCAGTTTTCGCGTCAACTCCATCGCCGTTTCCTGAGCCATCTCTGGGTTCGCTTGGAGAACGCTTTGCAGCCTCTGCTGCTCCCTGCCTCGGGAGGGGTTCTGGCGGCCATCGTGTGTTTCTGCCTCTTTATGGGCTCGCGGCCGATGCCGGCGAACGACACTCCCGATGTGCCGCTGCAATTGGTGACGCCGCCCCGCGTCCAGGTGTTGGCGCCCATCGATTTCAATACGGGAGACAAAGCGGTGGTCATGGTCATCCCGATCGACGCGGCTGGCCAGGTTCGGGGCTACAGGATTCTGTCGGGCCAAAACTCTCCTGAACTCATGCACCAATTGGACCGGATAATTTACTTCAGTACCTTCCAACCGGCCACAAGGTTCGGCATGCCCACCGACGGGCAGGTGGTTCTGTCCTTGCGGCGAATCACGGTCCGAGGGTAGTTCGTTTGCTTTCACTCTACTTCGTGCCTCACCTCAAGCCTTCCCGTGCTACTGGCGCGGGGCGGCTGACCCCTCCGAAGACTGCGCAGAGAAAGTGGCGGGGCTCCTGCGCTGTCTTGGCCGTGCTGCTTTTTAGTCTTCCCGCCCTGGCTCAACAGTCCCCTGGCAACGTTCTGCTGGAACCTAACGAGCAAATCTTCTGCGTCCTGGCCGCCTTGAATGCGGCCGGTTACGACACTGGGTTGAGCGTTAACACCGGCGATGATACGCGCGAGGAAGTACGCGCGAATCTGGCTCGCCAGAAGTCCCCCATTGTTCCGGAACTGGAAAGGTTCTATGCCGGGCATCGCATTCAGGGTGATCCGGGTGCGGATTTGGGGCAGTACATCTCCTTGGCCCTGCTCCTGGGGCCGCCGCCGGAATTCAAGTTTACGGTTCCCCAGACGGATCTTCCCCCCGACGCGAAAGATGTGGCGGACTTGGTTCCCTTGCTGAAGAAGTTCTACGGCCAGGCGGGTCTGCTGGCCTTATGGGGCCGGATGCAGCCGCGATATCAGTCCGCGGTCGAGCGTTATAGCCCGGCGATCCGCGATTCTCTCGTCCATACCGATGCCTACTTCCGTATGGCGACCGCCGGGTACCTGGGCCGTGACTACACGATCTATCTGGATTTGCTCGGGGCGCCGGACCAGGTGCAGGCGCGAATTTATGGATACAACTATTTCCTGGTGGTAACTCCTTCCCGCGAACTCAAGCTGGATGAGATCCGCCACCAGTATTTGCACTTCCTTCTGGACCCCCTGGCGGCGAAATATGCGCCCGAGATCAATCAGAAGGTGGGGCTGCGCGCGGTGGCGTATCAAGCCCCTTCCCTTGCCACCGACTTCAAACAGGACTTTCCCTTGCTCGTCACGGAGTGCCTGACGCGCGCGGCGGAGTTGCGCATGGACAAACGCGCCAAGGCTGACGCGGAAAAGTCCCTGCAAGAAATGACCGCGTCCGGGCTCATCCTGGTGCGCTACTTCTATGAAGCGTTGGAGCGCTTCGAACGCCAGGAAGCCGGCATGATGATCTACTACAAGCCGATGGTCCTGGGGATTGACGTGGCGGCGGAGGAGAAGCGGTTGGCGGGTGTGAAGTTCACGCCCAAGGCGGCGCCGGCAGCCTCGACGCCGGCCCCTGTCGTTTCAGAAGAGGACCGGGCGTTAGACCACGGCGACAACCTCTTCTTTCAGGGCCGTTACATCGACGCTCGAAGCGAGTATCAAACCGTTCTGGAGAAACTGGACCCTAAGAGCGAACGCGCTTTGTTTGGGATGGCGGTGGTGGCAGCCAACATGCGCAAACCGGATTTGGCCCTGGATTACTTTCAGAAAACCCTTGCCGTCGCGCGCGATCTCCGCCTGGTGACCTGGTCCCACATCTACCTTGGCCGCCTCGACGACCTATTGGGGAAGCGTGACGACGCTCTGGCGCAATACCGGGCGGCATCACTGACCGCCGCCGCGTTTCCCGAGGCCGCGCGGGCAGTCCAGAGCGGTCTCCAGCGGCCCTTCGGCTCGAAGGAGAGCGAGTAGCGATCCGCGAAGGATTCCGGGATGGACGGCACGAAATGCAACCGCGGGGGAAGAAGCTGCTTGACCAAGGTGGACAGCAAAAGCGCGCGTCTGAATTGCCGCTCCTCTGTTCCTGCCAACTGCATCAGGCAGGCGGCGGTTGATTGACAGAGGCACGCCTTTTCGATAGGCTCAATCGTCCGCGAGCGTCTGAGTGTCATGCGGGTCTTCATTCCAGGAGAAGGGAATAGAAAATGCGACTAAGATTGGCAATGATAGGTCTGGTCATGCTGGCTGTGGCCGGAGCGCTGTCGGCCCAGCAAAGTGCGCCAGCGGCGCCGTTGTCGGAAAAGGATGTCATCCACGAGTTGAAGAGCAAAACACCGGGGGCGACGCTCACCCAGACGATCCAGCAGCGCGGGGTGGATTTCGATCTTACTCCCGACATTGAGAAGCGACTGCGGAAAGCCAAAGCTGATGATCAGCTCATCACCGCCATTAAGAATGCAGGACCCACGGCGCGCCAGCGAAACGCCCAACTCCAGTCCCAGGGCGTGCCCGGGGGACAACAGGGGCCGCAAGCCTCGCCGGAAGAGCAGCAGGCTTATCTCGCGGTCAAGGACGAGCTCGATCCCGACAAAGCGCTGGGTCTGGCCTCCGATTTCGCAAAGAAATATCCAAACAGTCAGTTCCTGAGCTGGGTTTATGCGTTCGCTGCCCATGCCGCCCAGGCGAAAGGCGACGTGGATCAAGTCGTCGACCTGGACGAGAAGAGTCTGAAGTTGAAGCCGGACAACATCATGAGCCTGGCTTCAGCGGCGGACATGATTCCGCAGCCGCAGTACATCAACAAGCATGAAGCGGAGAAGGAGAAACTGCTGGCGGAGGCCGAAGGTTACGCCAACCAGGCCTTGAAGCTCATTGACCAGGCGCCCAAGCAGCCCAACGAGACCGATGAACAGTATCAGAAGCGCAAGGGGGAAGCGTCGAGTGGCGTGCACGGCTCCTTGGGGATGATTCACCTGGAGCGTGCCCTCATGGGTTTGCAGGGTGCGGATAAGGATGAGTTGGTCAAAGCGCAGCAGGAGTTCACCACCGCGATAACCACCACCGAGCATCCCGACCCGCGCGATTGCTACCGTTTGGGAGAGGCGTACAAGATGGAAGGCAAAACGGAGCAAGCCATCGACGCCTTCACCAAGGCCGGCCAGTTTGGCCAAGGTACAGCGATTCAAGCCTACGCCGAAAAGCAGGTTGAGGAACTGAAGGCAAAAAAGTAAGTCCAAATTTCAGCCACCCTCCGCGACGAGCCTCAAACTCGCCCGTGGCGGGCTGCGACGACAGGCGCCACGAAGGCATGGCGGGTAATTCCCTCGACGAGTTGCAGGAGGCCCTCGGGTACGGGTTTCGGAACCCTCAGCTTCTCCTGGAAGCCCTGACGCATTCTTCGTACGCGCAGGAAGTTACGGGCTGCCCCCGCGATAACGAGCAATTGGAATTCTTGGGTGACGCGGTGCTGACTTTTGTCGTCAGCGTGATGTTGGCGGATGCGTTCCCGGGATGGGAGGAAGGCAAGCTGACCCGCGCGCGGGCGCGTTTGGTGGCGGCGGCGCACCTCAGTATCGTGGCGTCTCACCTGCAATTGGGCAACTACCTGCGCTTGGGCCGCGGAGAAGAAAAAACCGGCGGGCGGGCCAAAGCCGCCCTCCTCGTGAATGCCCTGGAAGCCCTGGTGGCCGCTCTCTATCGTGACGGCGGACTGGACGCGGTGCGGCAATTTGTTCTACGCTTTATCTTGCCTCCGGATTTGCAGGCCAGCGCGGAAGCGCTGTTTACGACGGATTACAAGTCCGCCCTGCAGGAGTACCTGCAAGCGGGACGATTGGGAGCGGCGGAATACCGCGTGGTGGAAGAAACCGGCCCTGAGCATCAGAAGACGTTC
Source organism: Terriglobia bacterium (assembly GCA_020072925.1). GTDB lineage: Bacteria > Acidobacteriota > Terriglobia > UBA7540 > UBA7540 > JAIQGA01. The sequence continues at coordinate 8,778 of JAIQGA010000099.1, forward strand.
ACCGTAGAGGTTTTCGCGGGGGAGAACCTCGTGGCGCGCGGCCGGGGCGGAAGCAAGAAATCCGCCGAGCAACAAGCGGCCAAACGAGTGCTGGAAGGCCTGGGAAAGAAGAGTGAGCGGCATGGCTGAGCCCTTCAAGAAATCGCCGACGCGGGACACGTTCGAATCGCTGGTGGTCACTGTAATCCTGGCGATCTTCGGCACCACTTTTATTCTCCAGGCCTTCAAGATTCCGACCGGCTCGATGGAAAACACCCTGCTCATCGGTGACCACCTCTTGGTGAATAAATTCGTCTACGCGTACCACTCCGGTTTCTGGTCCCGGCTGCTGCCTTACCGGGAAATCCGCCGGGGCGACGTCATCGTTTTCAAGTTTCCTTCCACGGAAGAGCAGGAAGAGCCGGGGGAGCACTTTGTGAAACGCGTCATCGGGGTCCCCGGAGACCACATCCGCATTTTCCACCGCCAGGTCTTCGTCAATGGCCAGCCATTGGACGAGACCTACATTCACCACAGCTTTCTCGGAGAACTTCGGCCCGGCGATGATTTTCCTCCGTCGGACTCAGAATACCTGCGGGGGGCTACGGCGAGCTGGCTGGCGGACATCTCCAATCACATCACGAAGGACGAATTGGTCGTGCCACCGGGGGAGTACTTCGCCATGGGCGATAATCGCGAGCAGAGCTGGGACAGCCGCTTCTGGGGCTTTGTGCCGCGCACGGTTATCTCCGGACGCCCTTTAATGATCTACTGGTCGTACGAAACTCCCCGTGATGAATACCTTCGCACCTCGCTTGGAGACCGGCTCGCGCAGACCTTCGACCTGATCATCCATTTTCCCACGAAGACTCGTTGGCGACGTACGTTCATGTTTGTGCACTGATGGCCACTCGAACCCGCCGATACGCCCGTAACTCGGTCCTCGCCTTCCTGCTGCTGGGGCTGGCGGCGTGGCTGCTGCCTTCCTATTTGAGCGCGGAGCGCTACCGCCGCCGTCTCGAAACCGGCTTGACCGGAGTCCTGCACCGGCGGGTCAGCTTCGGCGCTGTTAGCCTCCGCCTGCTACCTCGTCCCGGCTTTTCCATTGAGGATGCGGTGGTGGAAGAAGCGCCCAAGTTTGGCTCCGAGCCCTTCGCGCACGTGGATCGGATCGAATGCGCGCTGCGCTGGCACAGCCTCTGGCGCGACCGATGGGATTTTGCTCGGCTGAGCCTGATCGGGCCCAGTCTGAATCTGGTTCGCAACCCGAATGGTGAATGGAACGTCGAGGATTTGCTCCAGCAAAGTGGCCTGGCCAATCCGCCGGCGTCTGCGAGAGTTGCCGCTTCAAGTCCTCCCCGCCCGGCGCTTGAGGCTGGAGGGGACGTGGCCTTTGACGTCGACGACGCGCGCATTAACTTCAAAGTCGGCGAAGATAAGAAGCCTTTTGCCATAACCGATGTGAGTGGGCGCGTGGACCTCGATCCGGTCCATCACCGCTTGCGCTTTCGCATTTCAGGTAGCCCCATCCGCACGGACTTGTCTCTGCCTACACCCGGCGTCGTCGAGCTCAGCGGGGAATGGGCCCCCGGCGCCGACTTGACCGGCCCGCTCCTGGCCACCCTTCGGACGCGTGGGGCGCTGCTGTACGATTGGATTCCGCTTCTGACCGGCCGCAATCCCGAAATCTACGGTGTCCTGGATACCGACATTCGGCTTTCCGGTTCGCTCCGGGTCGTTCAATTCGAAGCCGAAAGCCGCCTCAGCCAGGTCCATCGCTGGGAGCAACTTCCGCCCGCCGATACCATGCCCTGGACGATCCACGTCCGTGGCAAGTTTGATCGCCCGCTCGCGCGTGTGCTGTTTGAGAGCGCGGACGCTTCCTTTGCGGATTCACACGTGCACTTAGCAGGGTCCGTCGAAGGAATTCCTGCCTCGCCGCAGTTGGATCTGGTGGTGGAACTCGAGCGCTCGCGCCTGGAGAATCTGCTGACCCTGGAACGGCAACTCTGGCGCAAGCTGGGAAATTTCGGCGCCCAGGGGCGCATCGATGGCATGCTCACGATCCAGGGGCCCTGGAGGCAGCGCCGTTACGGAGGCTTCCTGGGCATTCGTGACGCGGTCCTCAACACGTCCTCCGGAACGTACCCGCTTTCCGAAGTCGCGGTGCGCATCGATAACAGTCGTGCCCGCTTGGCGCCCCTCCGCGTGACCCTGGCGCCCCGCGTGGAATTGTCGGCGGAAGGCGTGCTGGAACGAGGCCCCGAGCCCCGTTATGAATTGGCGCTCTCTGCCCGGGCCGTGCCCCTACGCGAAGTATTGAACTTTGGACGTGCGCTGGGATTCCGCTCGCTAGGGGCGGTGGATGCTTCAGGAGTGGGGACTGCAACGTTTCGCCTCACCGGTTCGGCCTGGCCGTTTACGCGGCCTCGGCTCACCGGCGCGGCCCAACTTCGCGCCGCTCGCCTGATCGTGCCGGGACTCACCGAGCCTTTGAATCTGCCGCGCGCCAGCCTCCGGATCGACGGCAACCAGATCATCGCCGACCCGGTCGTCGCCGTGCTAGGGACTAACGTCTTCACGGCGCGGCTTAAGCACCAGGGGCCGCGGACTCAGCCCTGGGAATTCGAAATCCGAACTCCCGCGCTTAGTTTGGAGGAAGGGTCGCTCTGGTTTAGGGCTTTCGGTCGGCGCACGCCGCCGACTTTATTCGAACGCCTGCCGGGCCTGGGTTCTGCCGGAGGAGGACCCGGCGGCGCCGGGCAGAGACTCTTCTCCTCATTAAATGCCCGTGGACATTTCGATGTCCCTAATGTGACCTATCGCGGACTTAGATTAAACGATTGGCGCGCGACGCTGGAACTTTCTGCGGGCGAACTTAGATTGGATACGGCCACGTTCCGTGCGGCGGGGGCCCACGGCGAGGCCAAAGGGCTTTTGGATCTCAACGCTCAGCCCGCGCGGGTCATGGCGGACGTTTCACTAAACGGCGTCAACCTCCAGACCTGGGCGTCGCGGTTTCCGTCGTCGTTGCGGCGAGCCCGCGGATCGGTTGCGGCGCAGGGACATTTCGAGACGCGGGGACTGGCAGCCTCCGAAGCCAAATCCAACTTCCAGGGCAGGGCAATTGTGCGCCTGAGAAATCTTCACCTCGCCGATTTCGACCCCCTGGAGGCCATCGCGCGCGGCATGGGATGGGGGGCCCTCGAACCTTCCTCAACTTCCATCGTCGTGCCTTCGAAGATTGTGGAGCTGGAGTTCCATGGTCGTCAGGTCTCCCTGCACAAAACGTCGGTCGGCCTGGCAGGAGCCACGCTGGTGCTCGCGGGCACCTATGAAGCGGGTGGAGCGATGGACCTGCGGGTCAGCGCGGACTTTCGCCATCTGCGGCGCCACTGGGTCGAACGCGGAGAGAATGACAATCCCGCCACGCGCGTTGGCGATCTGCGCCTGGCCGGCGCGCCCAGCGCTTTGACGGTCACTCCTTTGATTCAAGCTGCGCGCGCCAACCCGTGAGGCAGAAACCGATGCGATGGGCGCATGAAAAAAAGCCAGATCACAATTGGCGTCGACAACGGACGCGTGGATTAGCCCGAGCGGGCTTCACTTTCGCCACGATTCTCGCCATCGGCTCATTTTTCGCGCCGAGCTTCCTCAATGGTGACGGCCCTGCCTTCTCCGACACGGTTCGCGCGGAGATCTCGCCCGCCGCCTCGCGCGCCCTCGAAAGCAAGTTGCAGATTCTTTCCGGCAACCAGCCTTCCGATCCCTCGAAGCCTGTGGTGATCACAGAAGGCGAAGCAAATTCCTACTTGCGGTACCACGCCCGCGAATTCTTTCCCCCCGGTGTTTCGGAGCCCACCATCCGAATCCTCCCCGGAGGAGTCTATGGCGCCGCCGCCGTGAATTTCGAGGAATTCGGCCGTTCGAATCCGAACTCCAAGGATTGGGGGCCAAAGGTCCTTGCCGCCATGTTCAAAGGCAAGCAGCGTGTGGCGGCCATCGGCAGCCTGACGACCGCGAACGGCCAAGGGACGGTGAAGATTGAAACCGTCTCAATCGGGACCACCAAGATTCCCGACTGGCTCGTGGATTATGTTGTGGAGAATTACCTCCAGCCTCGCTACCACTTCGACCTGAGCAAACCGTTTCCCCTGCCGGACCACGTCTCTCGGATCGAATTGAGTCACGGTCAGGCCGCCTTTGTCCGCAGTCCCCAGAAAGAGACTCGGTAGAGGTCTCTGCCGCGGCCCTTTCCCGCCGAATCCGCTGGAGCAGGGAGTTGGTCCTCTGCTACGCTGGGAGCTTGTTGCCATCTCCTGCGCCGCGGAATTGCGCCTGACCAGACAACTTAGCAAGATGAATCATACGGACCCACTTTTATTGGAACTCTTCGTCATGTTTGCGGGCGGAAAGCTTCTCGCGGAAGTTTTCGAACGTCTGCGCCAGCCCGCCGTGGTGGGCGAGCTCTTAGCGGGAGTGTTGCTGGGACCGTCGTTGTTGGGGCTGGTCCATCCTAATGATTTGACGCGCGGCGTGGCGGAGATGGGCGCCATCTTCCTGCTCTTTGCCATCGGCCTGGAGACGAAGCCGCGCGACCTCCAGGAAGTCGGCTGGACGGCGATGCTGGTGGCGTTTTTGGGAGTGCTGCTGCCGTTTCTTCTTGGGTTCGGCTACCTGAAGCTTCTCGCGAGTTCATCGGTCGAGGCGATCTTTATCGGCGCCGCGATGGTGGCGACGAGCGTGGGCATCACCGCGCGCGTCCTTGAGGACATGGGCGTGCTGAATTCTCGCGTCGCCCGCGTCATCCTTGGCGCCGCGGTCATCGACGATGTGCTGGGCATGATCGTGCTTGCGGTCGTCAGCAGTCTTTCGGCGGGCAAGGTCAACTACGTTTCACTGGCCGTCGTGACGGTCGAAGCGGTGGGATTCACGGTGCTGGTCGTTCTCTTCGGCTCGCGGCTCGTCGGGCACATGGAGCCTTCCGTCGCTCGACTGCGCGCGCGCAACAGCGCTTTCACACTTTCCATCCTCCTCTGTCTCGGGTTGTCGCTAGCGTCGCTTTATATCGGGCTGGCGGCGATCATCGGGGCGTTTCTGGCCGGCCTGGCACTCGCCGAGCGCAGCGAGCGCTGGAAATTGCGCGAGAATGCTCATCCACTCTCGGAATTCCTGGCGCCGTTCTTTTTCGTCCTGTTGGGGGCGGAAGTGAATCTGCGTACTTTCCTCCAGCCGGGGTTAATAGTGATGCTCGTAGTGATTACCATCCTCGCCATCCTCAGCAAGCTGCTGGGTTGCGGCCTGGGGAGTCTGCGGATGGGTTGGAAAGACGCCGCGCGCGTGGGAATTGGCATGGTCCCGCGCGGTGAAGTCGGCCTGATCGTCGCCGCCGTCGGCTTGCGATTGCATACCATCTCGGAGGGGATTTACACCGTGATCGTTGGGATGAGCATTTTGACTACGCTCTTCGCGCCTCCTGTGCTCAAGCTGACCCTCGCGAAGCGCACTGCCGCGCCCGTGTTCGTCTCCCCTGAGAGTTGATACTCCTGGCCTGAAGAGTGGTGCAGCCGTCGACGAAATGCTGCTCGACTTCCTTGTGACGACCACGTAGCGGATTTTCAACTTAACGCTTTAGAATGGAAGCGCACGAGTCCGTCGAGATCGAGCCGGACAAGGACTTTAGCAAACGTCGTGGCTGAAACTACGGTGTACATGCGTTACGGACCACTGACCCCTCACCCGGCCCTTGCGGGCCACCCTCTCCCCACGGGAGAGGGTTAGAGGCGAGAACCTCAACCCTCTCCCTTGGGGAGAGGGGCAGGGGTGAGGGGTTGTTTGTAATTCTTCTCAATTCGTCTACGACAGAAACATGGCGCGTCGCCACAAATTCTATCAGGCGGAGACCGGCGTCTCCTATCAGTACTTCTATGCCGGCCGAAGGCGCCTGACGCGACCCGAGGGACAGGGACCCGGCAGCGATTTCACCTTCGTGGTAACGGCCGACCAAGGCCCGCCTTTCGTTCTGCGCATCTTCGTTTCCGACCGCGCGCTCGCGGCGTGGCAACAAGCGCATGGGCGCGACCTCGATGCCAACGAACAATATGCCGCCGCCAAGATGCGCCTCTTCCGCGGCTTCAACGAGCACGAACGCCTGCGCGAGGAATTGTTGCGCTTGATCGTTGATGAGACCAACGTCGAAGAATTATTGGCGCCGCTCGAGCTGGCTTAGGCGGAATGACGGAAAAAAGTTGGACTGAAGACCTGCGAGAAACTATTTCTTCCACACCCAGTACACCGGAATTCCCGCCGCCAGCAGCGCCGCAACGGGCCAGGTGTCGGAGAAATCCTGCACCAGCATATTCACGACGAACCAGGCGCTGAAAACCAAGAAGGCGATGGGCAGCCAGGGGTAGAAACTCATTCGAAACTCTTCCGCGCCTCGCGCGGTTCCTCCGGTGCGCTTTTCCCGGCGTCGGATCACCAGCAGCGCCCACACGGAAAGTCCGTAGAACAAAAATTCCGCAAACATGGCGTTGGAGAACAGGCGGATGTATCCGCCTGTGAGCGTGAGCAGCGCGGCGATGATGCCTTGCAGGAGGATGGCGGCCGCGGGCGTCGAAAAGCGGTCATGCACTCCGCCCAGGAACCGGAAGAACAGCCCCTCGCGCGCCATCGCGTAGTAGATGCGCGGGCAGGCCAGGATGAAGGCTGAAGCCGTACCGAACGTCGCGACGACCACCGTGGCGGCAAAAAGCTGCCGGCCCCAGTGCGGGAAGGCGATATGGGCGGCGTCTGCGGCCACCAGTTCGGTGCCCAGGGCGGTGTGAAAAGAGAGAATGCGGAAGTATCCGAGATTAACCAGCGAATAAAGGGCTACAACAATGCCCGTGGAGAGCAGGAGCGCGCGCGGCAGGTTGCGACGCGGGAATTTTACTTCGCCGGCCACCATGGCGATGCAAATCCATCCATCGTAAGCCCAGAGCGCGCCCACCAGGGCCGTTCCGTAGGCACCTGCCAGCGAAGCGTTCCAGGCCTGCGGGCCTAAGGGCTGAAGCTGCGCGTGCCATCCGCCGCGGGGCCATAGACAGATCAGGACAAGTCCGGCGAGCGACAACCCCTTGGCCAGAGCAAAGGCGTCCTGGGTAGCCGCCCCGGCACGCAGGCTGCGGCGATTTGCCAGGGTAAGAAAAAGGATGGCGCCAATCGCCACCAGCTTCAGCGCGTACCCCGAGAGGGGGATGAACGGCGTGAGGTAGGTGGCGAAGGCCAGCGCCACGGCCGCGATGGCGTTGGTTTGAATTACCAGGAGCGACGCCCAGCCGTAGAGGAAGGCGCTCATGGGGCCGAGGCCTTCGCGCAGGTACACGAATTGACCACCCGCTTGCGGCATGCGGCTGGCCAGTTCCGACATGCACAGCGCGCCCACCAGGCTTACCACGCCGCCCACTACCCACACGCTCAGGGCGAGGAGGGAACCGCCCACACTCGACGCCACCATGCCGGGCACATCGAGAAAAATCCCCGAGCCCACCATGCTGCCCACGCCGATCAGCGTGGCATCAAAGAGCGAGAGTTCGCGGCGAAGAACAGCCTGGGATTGATTCATTTTTTCATTGAGCCATTGCGCCATTGAACGATTGGGTGATTGAGCGATTGCGTGATCGGGTGATTGGAAGCATAGGGCATAACCCTTCCCTGCGCGACAACTAACAACGGACTACGGACGACTGACCGCCCTCAATGATTCAATGAAAAAATGGTTCAATCACTCAATGCTCCAAACATTCCTTTGCCCAGCCACTGCCCGCCGTCCATGACCAGGACCTCGCCGGTAATGAAATCCGCGAAGTCAGAGACCAGGTAAGCCGCAGCGTGCGCGATTTCCTGAGGCTCGCCGATGCGTCCTCGGGGAACGCCGCGCAGCATGGCCTCGCGGACTTCGGGCGTGGCCCAGAGCCGCGAGCCCGCACCTTCCGTCTCTACGGGGCCGGGGGCGATGGCATTAACGCGAATCTTGAATCGCGCCCATTCGACGGCCAGCGTCCGTGTCATGGTGACCACGCCGGCCTTGGCGCATGCCGAGTGGATGGTTCCGGGACCGCCCGTCCAGGCATAAGCTGCGACGATGTTCAGGATGTTGCCCCCGCGCCGGCTTTCGATCATCCTCAGGCCTGCCGCACGCGAGCAGTAGAATGTTCCATTCAGAACAATGTTGATGACGGCGTTCCAGCCGTTGGGCGAGAGCTTTTCAGCCGGGCAAATGAAATTCCCCGCGGCGTTGTTGACCAGGATGTCGAGCGCGCCGAATTGCTTGAGGGTTTCTCCCATCAAGCGCTCGACTTGGTCAGGCACGCGCACATCGGTGGGGACCACCAGCACCTCCGCGCCTTGGTCGCGCAACTCCTGCGCCGCGGGCTCGAGGTGTGAGGTGTTCGAGGCTGCGGCTAGCCAGGACGAGCCGGGCGCCCAGGCGCGCATACTCGCGCGCGATGGCCAAGCCGATGCCCGTCCCGCCTCCCGTAATGATGGCCACGCGTCCGTCCAGAGTCTTGTCCGGCAACATCGTGCGCTCCTTCATTCAACGTTGCAAACTCGCGCGGAAGTCCCCACAGGTTTCCGCCCCGCACGATGTCATCCTGAGCGCAGCGAAGGATCTCCGCATTTGCTCGATTGCTGAAATGCAGGGATTCTCCGCTGCGCTCAGAATGACAAGCCTGCTGAGTTTTTCCGTGGCCGCAAAGAAAACGGCAGGCATTATACCAAGGCTGAAGCCGCGATTGCGGTTCCTGGTGAGGGAGCCGCACTCGGCCTGCAACTTTTAAGTTGCCACGCTTTCGCGGTGTGCCCTATGCTGTCCCCTCACATTTCACCTCCGGGGGTAAAGCGATGAGCAAATCTGGATTTCGCCGCCGTGATTTCCTGAAAGTGGCGGGAGCGTCCGCGGCTGTCCTGGGCGCTCCGGAAGGGTTGCCGGCCGGCACTGAAGGCCCCGGCGCCGCGCCTACGGAAGTTCCACCTGAAACGAAATTTCCCAAGCTGGCCATCATCACCCGCTACTCGCGGCAAAAGCTGGAATTCGCCGCCGCGACGGGTTACGAAGGCGTGGTCATTCCGCTCGACGAGTTCTTCGATCCCGACAAGCTAAGCGACACGCAGATTGACGAGATCCTGCACACCGCGCGCGACGCGGGCACGCGCATTATCAGCATTGAGTGCATGTGGGGCATGAATCATATCGACCCTGACCACGCCAAGCGCCGCGCCGCCCAAGCGCGATTCGTCCGTTGTCTCGAATTCGGGCATCGCCTCGGGTGCAAGTTCGTGGGCACGTTCACCGGCGGCGATCCTGCCAAGTCTGAGGACGATCAGGTAAAGGAATTGGCCGCGGCGATCAACGAGCAGTACGTCCCGGTCTGTGAGAAGCTCGATGTGGGTTTCGGGCCGGAGAATTATCCCTGCCCGGAGAACTTCGCCACCGTTCCGGGGCTCTGGGAGAAGCTCTTTGCGCTCGTTCCCAATCACCGCTTCGGCCTGGAGTTCGATCCCTCCCACTTTGTCCGGCAATACATTGATCCCATTCGGACGGCCTGGGAGTTTCGGGATCGCATCCTGGCTGTGCACGCCAAGGACACGGAAATCATTGAGCCGGTGCTTCAAAAGACGGGCATCCACGGTCAGGGCTGGTGGCGATACCGGATCCCCGGTCAGGGGCTGATCGATTGGCCGGCCTTCATCACCGTGCTACTCCAGGTGGGTTTCAAGGGCGGCATGGCTGTCGAGCACGAAGACGAATTCTGGGATGCGCCGCCCAGCAACGACGCGCCGGAGTTTCCCCAGGCTCGCAAGGATGGATTCATCTTGGCCGCGCGCTTTCTGCGCATGTATCTGCCAGGAAACCTCCGCTAGCGGGTGGCTGAGAAACATGTAGCGCAACTTAACTTCGCCTCGGCGAGATCGAATTCGCTGGAATTATGGCGATGTAAAATCGCCGCTACTTCAACCTCACAGGGTTTTTCAGCAACCTGCAATAGCGGATGGTTTCCGGCGAGCTCAATCCACGGAGTGAATCCCTATGCTCAAACACCGATGCGCGGTTGGTTCGATCTGCGCGGCAATCCTTGCCGCCCTGTCGGCCGCGGGGCAATCGCAGCCGTTCACGCTCGAACAGGTGATGAGCTCGCCCTTTCCCACCGAACTCACGGCGTCGCCCAAGGGCGGGAAGATCGCGTGGGTCTTCAACGCGCGGGGGGCGCGCAATGTCTGGGTGGCGGAACCGCCTGAGTACAAATCGCGCCAGCTCACTTCCTACACCGAAGATGATGGCCAGGACGTCGGCGAATTGGCGTGGACGCCCAAGGGTGACGGCCTTGTGTACGTGCATGGCGGCGACCTCGAAAATGATCGCGAGTACCCGAACCCGCGCAGTTTTCCGCAAGGCGTCGAGCAGGAGGTGTGGGTGGTGTCACTGGCAGGAGGCGCGCCACGGCGGCTCGAAGAAGGGCATTCGCCCGCAGTCTCGCCCAAGGGTGACAGCGTCGCGTACATCTTCAAGGACCAAGTTTGGCTGGCTAAGCTGGAAGGCAGCGAGAAGCCCGCGCAACTGATCCACGCCAAGGGAACCAGCGGGGAACTGCGCTGGTCGCCAGATGGTTCGAAGCTGGCGTTCGTCAGCAGCCGAGGGGATCACGCCTTTATTGGCGTCTACGACATCGCCGCGAAGACACTGCGCTATCTCGATCCGAGCGTGGACCGCGACAGCAACCCCGTGTGGTCACCGGATGGAAAGCAGATCGCCTTCATACGCATTCCCGCGGCGGCGCGCGAGTTCGTGTTCGGCCCGCGCCGCGAAGGCCCACCATGGTCCGTCCGCGTCGCCGATGCCGCCACGGGCGCCGGCCGCCAGGTCTGGAAGGCCGAAGAGGGGCGGGGAAGTGTTTTCCGCTACATGCTGGCCGATAATCAATTGCTCTGGGGCGCCAGCGACCGGCTCGTGTTTCCCTGGGAGCGCGACGGCTGGACGCACCTCTATGCCGTTCCCGTGGAAGGCGGGCCCGCGAAACTGCTGACGCCGGGCGAATTCGAGGTCGACCACGTCTCGCTAAGTCCCGACCGCGGCGAGGTGATTTTCTCTTCGAACCAGGATGACGTCGATCGGCGGCACCTGTGGCGCGAATCGGTGAAGGGTGACAGCCCTACATCGCTGACACGGGGAGAGGGCATCGAATGGTCGCCCGTTATGACGAGCGACAGCAGCACGATTGCACTGCTGCATTCCGATGCGAAATTGCCCGCGCGGCCGGCCATCCTCGAAGGGCCGGGTGAAATCCGCGACATCGCCCCGGAAACCCTTCCCGCGGATTTCCCCTCCGCGCAGATGACGGTGCCGCAGCAGGTGATTTTTTCCGCGGCGGACGGGCTCAAGATTCATGGACAGCTCTTTCTTCCCGCCGGCTCCGAAGGCGGCGAGCGGCATCCCGCGGTGATCTTTTTCCATGGCGGGTCGCGCCGCCAGATGCTCCTGGGCTGGCATTATATGGGGTATTACCATAATGCTTACGCCATGAATCAATATCTTGCCAGTCGAGGATACATCGTGCTCTCGGTGAATTACCGCAGCGGGATCGGATACGGCATAGAGTTTCGCGAGGCGCTGAACTACGGCGCGACGGGGGCGAGCGAGTTCAACGACGTACAGGGCGCGGGCCTTTACCTGCGCAGCCGCGCCGACGTGGACCCGCAGAAGATCGGCCTCTGGGGCGGCTCCTACGGCGGCTACCTGACGGCGCTGGGCCTCGCGCGGGCCTCGGACCTCTTCGCCTGCGGCGTGGACCTGCACGGCGTGCACGATTGGAACCTGGAACTCCCCAACTGGATTCCAGCTTACAGCCCGCAAAAGCAGCCAGACGCCGCGCGCCTGGCGTACGAGTCATCTCCGATGGCCGCGGTCAAGACCTGGCGCTCGCCCGTGCTGCTCGTGCAGGGTGACGACGACCGCAACGTGCACTTCAGCGAAATGGTGCAACTGGCAGTGGCGCTGCGCAAGCAGGGCGTTGAGTTCCAGCAACTTGTTCTGCCGGACGAGATTCACGATTTCCTGATGCACTCGAGCTGGCTGCGCGTCTATCACGCGGGCGCGGACTTCTTCGACCGGCACATCGGCTCATCGAGCCATTGAAGCATTTGCTCATCGCGTGATTAAGAAATAGGAAGGTCGAGACTCGGGCGGCGACGGGCGAACAATGTGCATCCGGTCATCGACGGCCTTGCTTGAGGACTACTCCGCCGCGACGAGCCGGACGCCGAAGAAAAATTTTCCGGAGGTGCCCACGGGACGTCGCCAGGCGATTCGCGCCGTAATTTCCTGGCTCGGATCGATTCCGCCCGGAGCCACGGTCAGGAAAATGGGATCGCCCTCCTCCATTGCCATGTCAGAGATGAAACAGAGTCCCGTTTTGGAGAGGTTTTCGGTTGTGGCGAGGGTCTCCCGCCCTTCGCGGTTGCGCACGCGCAGCGGGAGCATGGCGACGAAGCGCTGGGTTTGCCGGCGCTCCCGCTCGGCGGGAGGAATTACTTCCGAGCCTCCCCCGGCCCTCGTGGAGGCGGCGGCTTCCTTCTGCAGGATTTCGACGAAGCCGATTCGCCAGTCAGTGGTTCTCTGACACTGGCTGCAGGGGCGTCGTAATTGCGCGCGCTCATTGAGTTCGCGATATTTCTCCAGAGGGAGTTGGGTCATTTCTCGGGTGTGGCAAGCGCAACACTGCAATAGCACGTCGAGCGCGGCGGCCACTTTCTTCTCTTCCCTCTGCTCAGGGAAATAGACGCCCCAGAAATTCGTCTCAGGGTGCAGGCATTCGACGCCCCATTCCGGTTTCGGACCGTAAGATCGTTCCAGGCTCACAACGACGCGGAACGGGCAGGTCTTGTGGGTGGAATGATTTGTAATCCGAATGATATCCCCGACTCGCAGCAGCGCCTGAAGGCATATCCGCCCACCGTTGCGGTTGATCACCAGTGTATGGGTATCTTCGAAGAAGGATTGGCCGCCGGCGTTCTTGCCCTCTACGCGAATGGGGATGCGGAGCAACGGCCGTTTGCTTCGGCGCTTCCCGGCGGCGTGAGGCGGGTCGATGTCCATGAATCTCCTGATTCGGGGCGAATCATGCAAGAAGATTGGGTCGTGTCATTCGCTTGCCATATAAGTATCGGATGATTTTGAGAAAAGTTTAACGGGCTCCAGACAAATTGGCTGAATTGGCCGTCGCCGTCGAGCGCCGGCGGCTTCTGGCGCGGGATGGCAGCCAATGGAATTCCGGCAACAGGGTGGTTCACTGACGCCGCAGGCTGCCGAGCATAGCATCGAACTCGGCTTGGCCATCGGAAACGGTCTTGGCGGGGCCCGTGAATTTGAAGAACACCAACCCTTGTGGCGCTTCGACGATGGCACCCAGCATGGCATAGCCGGGCTTGGTTTGCGTAACCGTGGTCATCGGTCCCCCGGCGGCAAGGTAAGTCCCTTCCACGTGAATCGTGTGGAGGGTAATGCCATTGATCGTGCGGTCCTTTTCCTGGGGGACGGCAGGTCTGCCATCGGGCTGCGCGAACTGCGTGGCCCAGCGGTCAAGGTTGGCTTCCACGCCGCCGCCTTGGCCGGTCCCGAAAAAGTAGACCGCGCATTCGGCGGGCTCGGAATCGCCGGCGGCGGGCGGGATCTGGTACGTGGCCACTCGCATGGGGCGCGCGGCGCCCACCGACCAACGCGCAGGGGTCGTCCACTCGAGGCCCGCGACATGATTGAGATGCTGGCCGAGGCGGGCCGTTGCCCCGTCCCGCGTGGAGCTTTGCGAAGTCGAGCGCGAGCAACCGCCGCACGCCAGCACGGCGATCAATGCCAGCCCCGCAATGTGCAGTCTTCGCCCTGTTCCCATGCCTGATGGGAGCTATCATAACCTGTTGTGGGAAGGTATTGCCACCTTTCGCTGGGAGGCGGGCCGCTAAGTGCTCCTGTTCGGAATTACGATGACGTATTGTTTCGTTTTATGCGGCAACTAACAACTCCTCGGGTTCAAGCTTTTCCATCAGAGCCGCCAAGTCTGTCCGCTT
>JAIQGA010000410.1 GCA_020072925.1 Terriglobia bacterium
TCGCTCTGGAGAAGATGAAGGTTCGTTTGCACCGGGCCCGGAAGCGAATGTTAGAGGATCTTCACCGTTGGCAAGAAGGCAGGTGAGGTATGCGCTGTAAGGATGTACGCGAAAAAATCGACGCGCTTTGGGAGGAAGGGCTTTCAGACGAGGTGTGCCAGCACCTGGCAGAGTGCCGTGCCTGCGAGGGCTATGCGCGGGAGGCACGCTTGGTTCGTGCCGGGCTACGGGTCCTCGCAGAGGACGCCGCGCCGGAGGCTTCGCTGGGATTCGTTACTCGCCTGCTCCGTCAACTCGACGCGCCTTCCCAGGAAGAGGTTGCTGCCGCCTTCCTGGAGCGCGTCGGGAAGCGCTTCGTGTACGCGGCAGCGCTATTGACTCTGGGGGTTTTGCTGGCGCTGGCGCTGCCTGCGTCCGGGCCTGTGCGGGGACCGTTGCCCGACACGCTCATGGCGCAGCCCGAGATCGTTTCGGCCCGGCCGGATCCCCTCGGCGGAAGCGACATGCCGGAATTCCGTGATGCTTTGCCTCCGGCTCCGAGCGACGCGAGCCAGAAAGGGACAAAATGAGCCGCCGCGTCTACCTTTACTTCGCGGCCACTTTCGTTCTGGGGGTTATCATTGGCGGCGCCGCCGTGTACTTTTACGCCTGGAATACGGGCCACTGGCACCGCGGGTTCAATCGTGACCGGGTCATTCAGCACTTGCGGGAGGAGCTGGAGCTCTCGCCGCCGCAAGTCCAGCAGGTTACCCAGATTATTGATGATGAAGGGAAGAAATATTCCGACCTGCAAAAACAGGTCGAGCCGCAGTTCATGGCCGTCCGCGAAGACACTCGGAACCGCATCCGGCAACTCTTGACCCCCCAGCAATTATCCAAGTTCAATGAAATGGTGCGGCGTTTGGATGAACGGCACCACCGCGCGCACTGACGGCGCCCGCAACATGATCGAGGGTCATCCCCAGGCCTAGGGCTTTTCTTTGGTGGAAGCTATGGTGATTTCGAAATACACGCAAGGGAACCGTAAGTACGTAGTGGCCGCAGGCTTGGGGCTGGTCGTATTGCTCACCGTGGGCATGGTCATTCGCGCGCGCTCGGGGGAGGTGAAATACCTGACCGCCAAGGTTTTGAAGGGCGATATCACGGCGGTCGTGCAGGCTACAGGAACCATTAACCCGGTCACGACCGTTCCTGTCGGCTCGTACGTTTCGGGAACGGTAAAGTATATTTTCGCGGACTTCAACAGCCGCGTCCGGGCAGGCCAGGTGCTGGCGCAACTGGACCCCGCCGTTTACGAGGCGCAGGTCATCCAGGCGCGCGGAAACCTGGCCAATGCGGAAGCGAATGTGGGCAACCTGCAAGCGAACCTGGTAGCCACGGAAGCCGCGATTCAGACCAACCAGGCGAACCTCGCGCGCCTGCAGGCGGCGGCCGCTTACTCGCGCGTCAATGCCTCGCGCATTGCGGACCTTTACAAGCAAGGCATCATCGCGCAGGACCAGAACGATATGACCCAATCCACGCTGGAACAGGCCGACGCGCAGGTGCGCGCCCAGGAGGCCACGCTGAACCAGGCCAAGGCGCAGGTCAACCAGATCAAGGCGCAACTCCAGCAGGCGCGAGCCCAGGTGCAAGTGCAGCAGGGCGTGTTGAAGCAGGCGTCCACCAACCTCCAGTACACCACGATCGTTTCGCCGATTGACGGCACGGTGGTGGCGCGGAACATCGATGTGGGCCAGTCGGTGGCCGCCTCGCTCCAGGCGCCCAACGTTTTCACCATCGCGCAGGACTTGAAGCGCATGCAGGTTTACGCCGCGACCGACGAATCCGACACGGGGAACATCCGGATCGGCGCCGACGCCACTTTCCAGGTGGACGCCTTTCCCACGCAGACTTTTCACGGCCGCGTCAGCGCCATCCGCCTAAATGCCACCATCGTGCAGAACGTCGTGACCTACAACACTATCATCGACTTTGAGAATCCCAACGAAGAGCTCTTGCCCGGAGAAACCGCTTACGTGACGATTCCCACCGGCCAGGCGACCGACTGCGTCAAGGTTCCTAACGCGGCGCTGCGCTTTACTCCCGACTTGGCGCGCAAGGATCTGGAAGACCTGTTCGATCATTATAAAATCCCGGCGCAGGCGCGGACATCTCATATAGGAGGATGGCAAGTCGTGTGGAAGCTGGGGCCGGACAAGAAACCGGCTCCCGTTGCTGTGAAGGTGGGTATTACGGATTACAGTTATACCCAGTTGCTGGAGGGCGACGTCAACGACGGCGACGTCCTCCTGACGGGCCAGGAATCCTCGCGCGGCGCCCAGCAACAGGGGCAGTTCCCGGGCGGTCCGCGCTTTGGCGGACCTCGGAGGTAGGGCGTGATGCCGGAAGACGTTCTCGAATCACAAAAAGCGGTGGAGACCCCCGCCGGAGGAACGGCCGCCCCGACGATCCAGGTGGTCAACCTGCACAAGACGTATGACCTGGGAGAAGTCCAGGTCCATGCGCTACGCGGCGTTTCTCTGTCGGTCTACCCGGCGGAGTTCATCGCCATCATGGGCGCCTCGGGCTCCGGGAAATCCACCTTCATGAACTTGATTGGCTGCCTCGATCGCCCCTCGAAGGGCCAGTACCTGCTCGAAGGTCAGGATGTTTCCCAGTTATCCAAGAATGAACTGGCGCGGATTCGGAACCTGAAAATTGGATTTGTCTTCCAGGGGTTTAACCTGCTGGCGCGCACCTCTGCCGTGGAGAATGTGGAATTGCCGCTCATCTACAGCGGCATCTCTCACCAGGAGCGCCTGGAGCGGGCGCGCGAATCGCTGCGCATGGTGGGCCTGAGCGGCCGCGAGGAACACCATCCCGCGCAGCTTTCCGGAGGGCAGCAGCAGCGGGTCGCCATCGCGCGGGCCCTGGTGAACCGCCCATCCATCATCCTGGCCGACGAACCCACCGGAAATCTCGACAGCCGCACGAGCGTGGAAATCATGGAGATTTTCCAGCGGCTCAACGAGGAGCGGAACATCACCATCATGCTGGTGACTCACGAGCAGGACATCGCGCGCTTCGCCAAGCGCGTGGTGCTGTTCCGCGACGGCAAGGTGCGCCGCGACACGCCCGTCGAGGAGCGCGTGGTCGCATCCCAGGTGCTGCTGACGATGCCCACCGTGGATGAGGACGACGAGGAGGAAAGGGGCTGATGGACCTGCTGGCGGTGGTTCGCGTGGCGATGCGGGCCCTGGCGCGCAACAAGATGCGCACCGCGCTCACCATGCTGGGCATTATTATCGGCGTGGGGGCGGTGATCTGCACCGTGGCTATCGGGGAAGGGGCTTCCAATCAGGTCCAGGAACAACTCCGGAACCTGGGCGATAATATTGTGTTCATCGCCGCCGGCAGCGTCAATCAGCACGGTGTGCACATGGGCAGCGCCGCTACGAAGACCCTCTCCCTGCTTGATGCCAAGGCGATCCAGCAGCAGATTCCTCTGGTCACGCGCGTCTCACCCGGT
>JAIQGA010000411.1 GCA_020072925.1 Terriglobia bacterium
GGTCGGCCTGGGCTGCATGTCTTGCCATTCGATTGTGCAGGTGAAAAGCACTATGGGCCAGGGAAACTTCGTGATCGAGTATCCCTGGCTGGACCGCTACGCCTCCAGCAAGAATCCCGTGATGCGCTGGCTGCACGATTACGTAGTCAAGCTGAACCCCAAGCCGCACCGGGCGGTTTTTCTGAAGCCCTTCCACAAATTACCGAACGAGACGCCGGAATTCTGCTCGGCGTGCCACAAGGTGCACCTCGACATACCTGTGAACCACTATCGCTGGATTCGCGGTTTTGATGACTACGACAACTGGCAGGCGAGTGGCGTTTCAGGGCAGGGCGCGCGGTCGTTCTACTATCCTCCCAAGCCGGCGCAGTGTGCCGATTGTCACATGCCGCTCGTGCCCTCGAAGGATTTTGGAAACATTGACGGCTTCGTGCACTCGCATCGCTTTGTGGCGGCGAACACTGCGGTCCCCGCGTCCTACGGCGATACCGAGCAGGTCCGGGAGGTTGAACAATTCCTGGAGGGTGCCTTGACCGTGGATATCTTCGCGCTGAGCGAGGAACCTGCGGAGGCGGCGCCGGGGGCCGCGGGCGCACCCACAAGTTACCAGGCGCCGCAGGCTGCCAGCACCTTCGCGGTCGGCGAGGAATCTTCGACAGGATTGATGGGAGCGGGGGGCGGGCCCCAGGCGCCAGTGAAATTGATGGCGCCTCTGGGCCGCGCGGCCGCGCACGTTCGGCGCGGCGATACGGTGCGCGTGGAAGTAGTGGTCCGCAACCGCAAGGTGGGCCATTTCTTTCCCGGCGGCACCGTGGACGCGTTCGATTGCTGGGTAGAGCTCCAGGCTCGCGACAACCTGGGACACATCGTTTTCTGGAGCGGCGAAGTCGCGGACAACGGTCGCGGGCCCGTCGATCCGAGCGCGCACTTTTATCGCTCGTTGCAACTCGACGGCCACGGCAACCCCATCAACAAGCGCAACGCCTGGTCCACCCGCGCCACGATGTACGCGCGCCTGATCCCTCCGGGCGCGGACGATACCGTCCACTTCCGCATGAAGGTGCCGGAGGATTGCGGCGACAGAATTACGCTCACCGCCCGGTTGAATTACCGCAAATTCAGTTGGTGGAACACCCAGTGGGCTTTCGCGGGCATCCGTGATCCCTTGCAGCCCGCGCACGAAGTAACCCCCGATTACGACGACACACGGTGGGTTTTTACCGGCAGCACGGCTGACGACTCCGAGAAAATCCGCGGTATTCCGGATGTGCCCATCGTCGTGATCTCCGATGCGACCGTGACCATTCCTGTGGTGGCAAGGAGCGCGCCGCCGTTTGCTGAAGCGCTAAGCCTCGACCCAAAGGACCGCGAGCGCTGGAACGATTACGGCATCGGGCTGCTTCAGGGAGACCTCAAAGGCGCGGAGCGTGCATTCAAAATCGTGACCCAGCTCGATCCCCAGTATACCGATGGCTGGGTGAATGTGGCGCGCGCGCAGATTCAGGAGGGCAACACGGACGCGGCGAAATCGCTCCTTCAGAAAGCCCTCGCCTTGAACCCGAAGCTCGCCAGCACGCATTACTTCCTTGGTTTGGCGCTCAAGGCCGACGGGAATTATCCCGCCGCTTACGATGAGTTTGCCAAGGCCGCGGCCGAGTATCCTCGCGACCGGGTGGTGCGCAACCAGATGGGTCGAATGTTGTTTCTTCAGCGCAAATACGCGCCGGCAGTCGCAGAGCTTGAAAAGACCATCGCCATCGATCCCGAGGACTTGGAGGCGCACTACAACCTGATGCTCTGCTACCGCGGGTTGAACAACGACGCGCTCGCCACGCACGAGGAGAAACTTTACTTGCGCTTCAAAGCCAATGAAGCATCGCTCTCGATTACCGGACCCTATAAGCTCGCCCATCCGGACGACAACAACGAGGCGCAGCCCATTCACGAACACGTTTCGGCGCCCGTTCCGCTCACCACCCAGGAAGTCATGCGCTCGCAGTATGCCGAGCGCAGAGCGCAACGCACGGGATATGGCAGCGAATACGCCGCCCGCCGCGGCACGAAAGCATTCGGCAAGCACTCGAGGCGGGTGCCAGATTCACGTCGGCCGGAAATCATCGCGGGAGGCGCCTCCCGGTGACAGTCTGCCGAAATCCCGCAGCCTGCGCCCTTGCGGCTGCCCTGGCCGCAGCGGCCGGATTCTTATTCATCACGCGACAGATGGCGCTTCCCGATCCGAACCCCTCCGTGTCGGTTCCCGTGCATTACGTGGACATCACGCGCCGGGCGGGAATCAACTTTGTTCATTACACAGGCGCCTTCGGCAAAAAATATCTGCCCGAAACCATGGGCCCCGGCTGCGCGTTCATCGATTATGACAACGACGGCTACCCCGACATCCTCCTTGTCCAGGGCTCGGACTTCCCCGGCCATCACTCTCGCCGCACCACGCTGAAGCTCTATCACAATAACCGCAATGGAACGTTCAGCGACGTGACGGCGCGCGCCGGCCTCGCAGTGGAGATGTACGGCATGGGGGCGGCCATCGGTGACTACGACAACGACGGCTGGGACGATATTTATGTGACGGGCCTTGGCGAAGCCCACCTTTTCCACAACGAGCACAATGGAACGTTCAAAGACGTCACCAAGATTGCCGGCCTCAATAACACCGGCTACGGCGCCAGCGCCGCCTGGTTCGACTATGACAAGGACGGCAAGCTCGACCTCTTCGTGACCAACTATGTGAAGTGGTCGGAAAAGGACGACATCCTCTGCACCCTGGTTGGGCATGAGAAGTCTTACTGCACGCCGGAAGCCTATAAGGGCGATACTTGCAGGCTGTTTCACAACCTGGGCAATGGCCGGTTCGAGGACGTCACCCGCAAGGCCGGCATCGAGGATGCCACCAGCAAATCATTGGGCGTGGCCATTATTGACTACGACCGGGATGGTTGGTCGGATATTGCCGTATCGAATGATACGCAACCAAATAAACTCTATCACAACAATCACAACGGGACGTTCACCGAGCAGGCCGTTCAGGCGGGCATCGCCTTCAGCGAAGACGGAATCGCGCGAGGCGCCATGGGCATTGACGAAGCCGACTTCGACCACTCCGGCTACCCCAGCCTGGCGATCGGCAACTTCGCCAATCAGATGCTGGGGCTCTACCACAACGAAGGCAACCGGTTCTTCATCGATATCGCCCCGTCATCCTCGGTGGGCCGCGCCACGCTGCTCTCGCTTTCTTTCGGGCTTTTCTTCTTTGATTACGACCTCGATGGTTTGCAGGACCTGTTTGTGGGGAACGGGCATATCGAACCGGAGATCAACCGCCTCCAGCCTCAAGTCAGCTACGCGGAACTGCCGCTGGTATTCCACAACGAAGGCCACGACAAGTTCCAGCAGGTCGGCCAGCAAATGGGTTTTACGCGGCGACTGGTGGCGCGCGGCGCCGCCTACGGGGACATCAATAATGACGGAGCTCCCGACATCCTCCTCACTA
>JAIQGA010000100.1 GCA_020072925.1 Terriglobia bacterium
AACCAGCAAAGCACCAAGAACAACCACGAAGTCTGGAACAACAAAGAGGGAAGCGGGAAGAGGCAACACTCAGAATCAATAACTTAGGTGGGGCCAAATCAGACGATCAAAAGGGGCCAAACCAAGTTGACAAAACCAATCAGTTGGTAAGACTGCGTGATTGCCGGTCACAGTCGCGCGGACTTACGTCGTCCGCGGTGCCCGCGATGCGTCTTAACGCCGATATCTTGGCACACAGATGGCCTGCGGATGAGGATGACGGCTTGGCCAATAGCTTGCGCCAAGTGGCTTTTGCCGCTGCCGGGGGGGCCGAGAAAAAGGGCGTCCTCATGCCGGGCGATGAAGGTGCCCATGGCCAGCTCGAAGACCAGACTGCGATTCATCTTTTTGTTGAAGGTAAAGTCGAAGTTGTCGAGGGTCTTGAGCGGGTCGCGAAACTCGGCCTGCTTGCGCCGGCGTTCCAGCATGCGGTCGGCGCGGCGGGTGAGTTCGTCGGTGACCAGGCAGGAGATCAGATCCAACGGGGCCATGGACTCCGCCTGGGCCTGACGCAGACGCGTCTCCAGTACCGCGGCCATGCCTCCCAGGCGTAACTGGCGTAAAGCGCGATTCAGTTCGATCAGATTCATTGCGTCTCCTCTCTTCCCAAAGATGTCGGTTCACTCTGTGGGCGATCAGCCTCTCCGCCGCGCGCAGCGGGGCGGCGCCTTGTGCGGAGGGCTGCGGGCGGGTCTCCGCATCATCATTCGTGCACCTCCGGGGAAGTCCGTGGCGGCGCTTCCGGGACCGCCTCAAAGAGCGACCGCTGTTGTTCTTGCTGGTGCATGCGTTGCTGAATGAGATCGCGGTAGTGCACCAGTTCGCGGATCAGGGGATCAACTTGCTGCAAGCTCAGGGGAGCCTGGGGACGCCGTTCCAGATAGCGGCGCACAAAGCGGTATTCGTGCACTTGCAGTTCGAGCGCAGCGGTGCAGGCTTCCTCGACCGCCGCCAGTCCGAACTTCTTGGCTAAGGCGAGCACGCCCAGAATGCGGCGCACGCCCAGTTCTCCTTCTTGGCGATGGATCGCTTGGCAGAAAGCACCGATGTGAGTTCCGGCGCGTTCCGCTCGCGCCAGCAACTGCAGGGTGCCGAGCGGCGCCCGCTGGGGGTAATCCTCCGGCTTGATTCGGAACCGGCCGCGTTTCTGGCGGACATGCTCACGCAGCAATTGGCCGGTGCGAGGATCGAGAAGACGCACGTAAAGGTCGTCCCATTGCACGCTGACCAACCGCCCGATCCATCCCGGTGGCGCGCCATAGTAGGCGGCTTCAACTTCCACGCAACCGTCCAGATGCACGGTGCGCTGGCCGTACTGGTAATAGCGGAAGGGTTCAAGCGGCAGAGGTCGCAGCGCCGGTTTTTCTTCCGCGAACATGGCGGCCACTTGCCGCTTGGTGGTGCCGTGAATGCGCGTGTCCGCCCAGTGCGTCTCCCAACGATCCAGGTAGGCTTGGGCTTGCTCCAGACTCTCGAAGCGCAGCCCTTTGAGCGGTGTCTTTTGCGCATGTCCGACTCCCGCTTCGACTTTTCCTTTTCGATCGGGATGCTGAACTCGGCATGGCATGGCAACGGCGCCGTAGTGGGCGAGGACGTCGCGGTAGAGGGGGTTGAGGGTGGGATCGGAGATGTCGGGAACCAGCATGCCTTCGCGTAAGTTGTCCAGGACGATGAGTCGAACCACACCCCCCAGGCGGCGAAAGGCCTTCTCGTGCAGTTCTGCCCAAGTGCGGGAGCTGGATTGGAAGACGAGCAAACGGACCGACTTGCGGCTGTAACCCAGGGTCATCACAAACAGGCGGGTGCGGCGGTACTTGCCGCTCTGGGGGTCACGGACCATGGGGCCGGTGCCGTAATCGACCTGGGCCTCTTCACCGGGAGCGGTGACGATCACGGGGTGAGCTTGCGGGGTCTGAACTCCGCGGAGCTTGCCGACAAAGCGCCGCACGCTCTGATAGCCGCTGGTGAAGCCGGCCTCCGACACCAGATCTTGCCAGATGGCCATGGCATTGCGGCCGCGGGTGAGAGCGAGTTCGATCAGCTCGTGATACGGTTCACAGGCACTGGCGGAGGGACTGCGCGTGGGACGCGCGGCGTCGGTGGTCACCTCGATGGCCGGTTTTGAAACGACCCCGCCCGGGGTCAGGGGAATGGCCGGTTTCGAAGCCGTCCGCCGTCCCTACCCACCCGGCGGTCGCACGTCAATCCCAGCCGCTTTCAGGTAGGTGCTCGCCTTCTCCCGGCATACACCTGTGTCTTGCTCGGTGCGCCGCAGCGTCCCGCCCAGTCGTCCTAATGCGATGACCTGGTGTTTCTTTTCGTCACCCAAGACATCGGCCATACCGAGCGAAGCTACTAGCCCTCGCGCCGGAGTCAATGTCCCGGAGGTCGTCTCCATCGGCCGGTTTTCAGGTAACCTTCAATGGCCGGCTTTGGGTGACCGCTGAGGGTGGCCTTTTTGCTTTTGTTGTTGATCCGGCTTGCTTTTGCCCCAACTACCAAGGATGAAATAGAGCGAGGCAAGGACACAATGTTGCGCGGGGACCGAACAAGATACCGCAGCGTTAATGCGGTGCTCGTGCAAAGGGGTGATCAGCCGGAATTCGCTTGCTAGCGCCAAAGGAGACCTCGCATAATCGGTCAACGCCACGGTACATGCGCCCTTTCGCCGTGCTGCCTTGATTGCCTCAAGGATAGGGGTCGTCGTGCCAGTTTGACTGATGCCAATCATCACATCGCCCGGGCCCACATTTTGATTAGCAAGGACCTTTTCACAGGGGTCCAAAACCACAACGGGTGTGAAGCCCAAGTTCAAAAATGCATCCGCGGCCCTCCGGCCCGTCAAACTCGACCCACCACAGCCCAGAAGAAATACCTTTCGGCTGCGCTGGATAAGTCTGGCTAGGCGGGTCAACACTCGCAGGTCGAGCATTCGCTGAGTGTCGATGAGACTTTGATGTTGATATTCGAAAACTCGTTGGACAATAGTCTTCGGGCTCGCGCCATCACCGATTTCGCCTAACGTAACGTCGTCAGATTTCGCGACCGACGTCGCAAGGTCCAACTGGAATTCCCTGTAGCCCTCATACCCCAAATCATGGCAAAGCCTGCAAACGCTCGCTGCACTCGTGCCGCAAGCCTCGGCAAGCTCATTCATCGGCAGGTTCTCTGCTCGAAGGGGCGCTTGAAGCACGAAGTGACCAATTCGTGTCATCGTAGAGGGTCTGCCTCGAATAGCGTTACGAAGCCTGGCTAGACAACTACCAGTTATGTTAGCCACCATGTCGGCACTCCCTCGATATATTATGTTACCTATCAGTGCTATCTTACAGATAGTTGGAACATGACCTCGTTTATCGTGTAAGGACTCATCATCTCTTCGAGAAAACCATTCACCCTGCAAGCTTGGGCACGTGCGAACCCACAACCGCTCGTTCGCTCAACCCGGTCACCGGGCTGACCGACGTAAGCGAAGACATTACCGGTCCACGCTGTTCTCCCGGCGCTCATCATCTGTCGCAGCACGATGCGTTCGGCAGTGGATTCGAGTTCAGCGATAGCTTTGTCCGTCTCGATATCGGCGAGAATCCGGCCGTGCTTCGCGTTGTCATTCACCTGTCCCCGCCAGGCGAGTACCTTGCACTCCTCCACGTCGGTTGACCCAATGGCTTCAATTCGCCCACGACGAACCAGAAGGCAAGTAGCCCGGCAAGAAGGACGACAACCGCCAGGGCAAACCCCGGCAGGTAGGAACCGGTCCAGGCAACGAGCAAGCCGGTTATGATAGGAGCAAGGATTCCGGCGGCGTTGCCCACGAGGTTTTCCATGCCAGTCCAAACGCCGACCTCTTCCCCCGGTGCACAGTTTTGGACGATCACCAACAGATTGGCCGCCGACGTTCCGACGAGCGAAGCTCCCCCAAAGAGAATGAGCGCGGTCCTCGCACTGGCAACCCACGCGGCAGGTATCAGCAGGAGTCCGGCGAGGAACGCCAAAGTAACTATGCCTTTGCGTGTGCGCGTCTCATCCCAGCCTAAGCGAATCAAGCGATCAGCAATCCAACCGCCTATCGGTGATCCTACTGCGAAGACGAAATAGGGCAGCGAAGCGTAAAAGCCCGCCTTGAGCAGCGGCAGGTGCCGCACCGTCATGAGATAATCTGGCAACCAAGTGACGAGCAGGAACCAATAATAGCCATAGCAGAAGGCACCGAGACAAATCCCCAGAAGGTTGCGATCTAAGGTCGGGGTATGGGATCGAGGTGTAGGGGCTGCTTGCGCTGGGCCTCTTGGTTCAGTTGGAGCGTTTGGCAAATGGTCCCGGAACACTCCAAACCAAGGGATAAGCCACAAGAACGCCGTGAAACCTATCAGGAAGAACATGTTTCGCCAGCCGTGGCGCATGACCAGCCAGGCTATTAACGGGGCGCCCAGGGCAAGGCCAAAGCGGCTGCCGGATTCAAAAAGACCCGTAGGCAAGCCCCTCTCCTTTGCTGGGAACATCATGCTGACGGTCTTCGTCCCCCCGGGGAGAAAGATTGACTCCCCAATCCCAAGCAGAACACGGCATAAAATTAGAACAAATAAGCTTCCCGCCAGTCCCGTCAGGCCGCAGGCAACCGACCAAAGTGTGAAAGCGCCAGCATAGAGCCAGCGCATGTTGTACCGGTCCGTACACCAGCCGATAGGAACCTGCATAAGGGCGTACGACCAGAAGAATGCGGAAAGGAGAACGCCTTTACCGATGGGGCTTAAGAGCATGTCCTTCGCGAGGTTCGGCAGCGCCACGGAGACCGTTGCTCTGTCCAAGTAGTTGATTAACCCAGCCACGAACAGCAGCGCGACTATGGACCAGCGCCGAGCATTGGATAGAGCAGTCGGAGTGACCGCCGAAGGTTCCAGGTTTTGCACAGGGGGTTTCTGACTGTTCATGGCGCCTCACTTAAAGGCCCGCGCGAACGGTACGAAACGATGCACCAAATTCGTAAGGGTCAAGTTCGGTGAGTGGAGAGAGGTGTCGTCCGAGCACAGAACAAGTTCATCAATTGGGTGTTGGGCCTCGGCATCCGGGATTAGCGCTTGGTGGGCCGTTCGAGTTGCTGCTTGCGCGCTTTTCATTGTTTGCGGCACATCCAATTCTAAGTTACCGCAAGTGCAGAAATCCCGGCTGAAGGGGAATCCGCTTCCTTTAAGGTGATACTGTACAGCAACAAAAGACAGAGGCGCGTGCTGTCGAGTATCCTCTACAGCCCCCGCAGGGCGTCCTCGATGATGTTGAGTGCCTCGCCGATGTCCGAAAGGGAATGCTGCGAAGAGAAACCGTGGTGCATCGTGCGGCCGTAATCATGGAAGTACAAGCCACGGTCTAAGCAGCCGCGCAGGAAGCGTATTTCCATCTCCCGGTCGGTGCGTACGGCTTGCCGGTAATTTGTCACGGGCTCGGTCACGCCGAGGTAAAGCCCAAACCGGGCCCCGATCCCCTGAACTATACCCGGAACGCCTGTTATCCGCAGCCCATCTGCTATTCCCTTGTATAGCCGATCGGCGAGCCGATTGATGTGCTCGTAGAAGCCCGCCTTCGCGATCTCCTTCTGGCATGCGATCGCACCCATCACGGCTGTGAGATGCCCGGTGTAAGTCCCGCTCATGACTGTATGGCCCGCCGGATTCAGCACCGACATGACCTCGGTGCTGCCGCACACGGCGGCGATGGGGACGCCACCCCCCAGTCCCTTAGCCAGCGTGCACAGGTCGGGCGTGACGCCGTAATACTCCTGGCCGCCACCCCGGCACATGCGAAACCCGGAGAGCACCTCGTCGAAAATCAGGACTATGCCGCACTCCGTACAGATTCTGCGTACTTCGCGAAGGAACGCAGGGTCGGACGGGATGCAGCCCTGGTTGTAGGAGATGGGCTCCATAATTACGGCTGCCAGCTCGTCTTTGTGCACTTGGACGGCCCGCTCGAAGGCATTGAGGTCGTTGAAGGGTACGACGACAATCAGGTCCGCCAATGCATGAGGCATCCCTTGCGAATCAGGGAGGGGCGTGACGGTCCCGTCTTCCTGTATGTCGCCCACGCCAGCCGAGCAGTTGTACCAAAGGTAGTCGAGCATGCCGTGGAAATGCCCTTCGAACTTGAGGATCCTTGGCTTCCGGGTGTAGGAGCGAGCGATGCGAATGGCTCCCATGGTGGCCTCAGTGCCGCTATTGGCAAACCGGATCTTCTCGGCGCAAGGCACCGCCTCCGAAACTAGATCGGCCAACTGCGAGTGGTACTCTGTTTCGCCATTGCAGATGATGCCGACCTCGAGAGCCCTCTGGATGGCCTCTCGGATGGCCGGATGGTTGTGGCCGAGAAAGTTCGCACCGCTCCCAGTGAAGAAGTCTATGTATTCCTTGCCGTCCACATCCCACAGACGGGATCCGAAGCCGCGCGCGAAGTACACTGCGTGACCAAAAAGTGGATGAAAGCGGCCACCTGCCCCCACGCCACCAATCAGGTGCTTTTGGGCTTTGGCGAAGAGTTCGTCCGATTTCATGGATTCGTTTCCGTGGAGGTCTAGCTTCCTGCCAAAACGACCTGTCCTTTCCGGGCGACGAGCCGCCCGTCACGGAAGACCATCTCGACTTCCCGGAGGGCTCGAATCTCCTTCAGAGGATCCTGGGCAACAAGGATGAGGTCTGCCCGCTTGCCTGGCTCGATGGTTCCGATCTCTCGGTCCAATCGCAGTGCCCGCGCTACTTCGCTGGTGACCATACTGATTGCCTGCATTGGAGCAAATCCCGCCTGCTGAACGATGATCTCAATGGCGCGCGCCAAGTCCTGAAACCGCGGCCAGAACGCGGTGCCAGGCCAGGGACCAAAGCAGGCGTCCGTGCCAAGGAAAACCGACACGCCCCTTTCGCGCATGTGGTGGAGGAACGGCCACCGTACCTTGAGCATGCTCAGCCACCACTCTTCTTCTGCTGAGGGTGGCCCGCCACCCTCACCCGGAAACTGGTACGGACGCGGAATGATGGCGTGATCCACGTGTACCCCGTTCTTGACTATCCAGTCTACAGCGGTCTCATCGGTGACTGTAGTTCGGGGGTCACTACCGATCCACGAACCGTGCTCGATGGTATCGACGCCCGCCTCGGCGGCAAAGCGGATGCTGTCGGTAGAAATGGCATGGGCCGCCACCTGAAGCCCAAGGCGATGAGCTTCCTGCACCGCGACCTGGACTTCCTCTAACCTGTATTGGGATCGAGTAATGTTCGTCCTCGGCGTGGTTGTCCCACCGCTGGCCATGAACTTGATGAAGTCCACCCTTTGACCGGCCAGGAAGCGCACTGCCTTCCTGACTTCGTCGACGCCTTCGACACCCCAACCGGAGTAGCCGTGGCCGGCCGTCGTTGTGATGGGTCGGCCCGACGCCAGAATGCGTGGGCCAATAAATTCACCTGCGTTGATGGCGTCCCGGAGTGCCAAGATCGAAAAGTCGTTCGCCCCGCAATCACGCACGGTCGTCACCCCAGCCGCAAGCGCTAGTTGGGCGTGGTGCGCAGCTTGCACCAGTTCACGCTCGGCATTCCGCGCACGCAGCCGGGCCTGGTAGTCCTCAGTGGAACAGACACTGTAAATAGTTTTGTCATACGCTAGGTGGACATGGGCATCGATTAGGCCGGGCAGTAGCGTCATGCCTGATGCATCGAGCCTGGGAACCCCCTCCGGTATCGTGACTTCGTCAAAGGGGCCGGTGGCGACGACCCGGCCCTCTGATCCAATCAAGACCACGCCGGACGGAACGGGTGTGGAGCGGACACCGTCGATCAACTGGGATCCGACGATGGCCAACGGGCCCTTATCCGGGCAAGCGGCCTTCGAACTCATAAGGGGCTCCTTTCGGCAGGGCTAGCTGCCATTAGTGGTCGGTTCCGGGTCGGTCGACTGACAGGCTTTGTGCCAGGAGGATGTGTTGAAAGAACCTGGAACCGTTGGATTAAAGCGGTAGATATTGAGGTCCGCGGCTCATTTGGAATACCCCTGATCGCAGGTACAACAGCTAGAATCCGGAACTTGCAAGACGTCGCCAAAGGGAGTATCGAAGATACCAGCGGACAGCACAATGACCGTGGGTGCATGATGCCACCTTTTGATGATCACCCGTCGCCGGGGTCCAGCCCCGATCTCTCCACCGCAACGGATCGTCCCCCTTCTTCCTGCAACATATCCGCAGTTTTGGTATTTGCGGCTGGGATTCGCCCCGTAGCCGCTCGAAAGCCTTTTTACTAGACCGAAATACTGGTCATAAGTCAAATACGAAAGTATGGTATTATCCATAGGAGAATTCTATAAGAGGTGGTGTGCCCGTGACGCTTCGACAACTCGAAATTTTCGTGACGATCGTGGACAGCGGAGGTTTCACCCGGGCGGCAGAGAGACTGCGCGTCGCCCAACCCTCCATCAGCCAGCAGATCAAGCAGTTGGAAGACGAATTGGGCGAGCGACTAATCTTCCGAATGCGCAACCAGAAAATGTTCTTGACCGAGGCTGGAAAGGTCGTAAAGAAACATGCTCACCACATCTTACGCCAGTCAGACATCCTTCGCATGGAAGTGGCGTCATTGACCCAGGATCCGGTGGGCGAGGTGTACATCGGGGTAGGCGTTCACCAATTGATGCCGATGGTCGCCCCGGTGCTGGGTTCTTTCCACCAGAAGTACCCCAGAGTGCGGGTGGACATCACGAACGTTCCTACGCCGCAGATACTTGACTTACTCAAGAACAATCGATTGGACCTGGGAATCGTCGTCCTGCCCGTCAGTGATAAGGAACTGCACACTCATGTCCTCTTCTCTGAAGAAATGGTTGTGGTCGTGAGAAAATCGGACCGGCTCGCGCAGAAGCGACAGATCGGAGTGGCAGAAATCGGCGGCCTTCCCCTCGTCCTCTATGATCGGAACACCAAGATGCGCGTGTGCTTGGATGAATTCTTCCGCAAGGAAGGCATTTCGCCCACAATCGTGCTGGAGCTGAACGTCGTGGAAACCATGATGACGATGGTGGAGGCGGGGTTTGGCGCCACAATCATTCCAGTATCGGCGATCAACGCGTTGCCCTACCGGGACATCCTGCAGCCGCTAAGGATCCAGGGCAGACGTTTGACCCGCGAGGTGGGAGTGGCTACGACTTCTTTCCCGCGCGTTCCCAAACTGATTGACGAACTGCTTCGCCTGATCCAGGAGAGATTTACGAAATTTGACGTAGCCGTATCGAAGCCTGCAGCTTAAGCGCACCCCACACGTGGATGGGTTTCGCACCTGCGACGGCGTGACCGGGGTTTGATGTCATTGAGGTCAGAACTCCGAAGCTATGGTTCCTAGTGCGTTTTCGACGACGAAAAACGAGCTGACCTTCCGCCTTGATCGAGAAACCCGTGAAGATTTGAATTGCATACTTCATAGTGTCATGGAACTCCTTTCATCGTACGCCTTTCCTCAGGATCAACGCATCAAGCGACCTCTTATCGGCTGACTAAATGGCGTTATCGAACGTGTCCTGAACCACCGCACTGCGGGAATGGGCCAGGTTGAGACAGCGTCGTCGGCTGCTCGGGCAAAGGCAATAGGAATAACCTATTAACTTCATCTGAAAAATGTATTTGCATATGACGTTTACACTTTGTAGGCTTTGGCCAGCTTTTGCAGCACCTCCAGCAGAGGACAGTATGGACACTAAGCATGCAGTCACGGTGCTCCTCGTGTTGATGCTGGCTTCCGCTGGGCTCAACGGCCGGATCATCACCAGCTCGATTGCCGGACAAAGCATAGTTACCTCAGGGGCCGTCGTGCCCCAAACTGCGATCGCGGTGATGAACACCGACATTTCCTTCACGACGACCGCCGATTCTATGGGCGCCTACACGGTGCCTGTTCTACAACCGAGCGTTTGCGAAGTCACGGCAAGCGGGGCCGGATTCCAGACCTACCGCGTTACGGGAGTGCGGCAGCCCATCATGCGGAGGGTGCACGTGGACGTCGTGCTACAACTTGGCGCCATCCGGCCTCTCGTGACGACCAGACGATCTGTGTTATTTGCAGAGGGTCAGCGCTGCCAGGGTTAACAGCCCCAAGAGGCAAAGATGCACGGTCTCGATTCTCTCCCCGCGGTCGTTGAGAACAGAGACTAGAGTACCTGTGGGTTTGATCCTCCTCTGAGCGTCTATTCTTGGGTCCGCCGCAAAGGAGAATGACAATGAAACGTTCAGCCGCCTCATTTTTGCTTTTGATCCCAGCCTCGCTGCTACTGGCGACCGGGCTCTATGCTCAGATCGCCGGCAGCGGGGTGATTCAAGGTACCATTTTGGATCCTTCGGGGGCGCCAGTTCCCAGTGCGGAAGTGACAGCGGTGAAACTGGCGACTGGGGTCAAGACCACGGCTCTAACGACGGAGGCGGGCTTCTACGTGCTCTCGCCGTTATCCGTGGGAGAGTACAGCCTTACGGTTTCCGCCAAGGGGTTCCAAACCGTAGTGCAGGAAAAGCCCATCCCTGTCCATGCTCTCAGCATTGTCGAGTTGAATTTCACCCTAACGCTTGGGGCTCTGGCACAACAAGTGACTGTGACTGCCGCCCCGCCTATCTTGAATACTTCCGACGGCACCCTCGGTACTACTGTTCCCAATGAAACGTACACGGCGCTTCCGCTTGCCATGGGGGTGACCGGCCCTGGTGCTATCGGCCCTCGGAATCCCGAAGCTTTCATTTACCTGTTGCCGGGGGTATCCAACGGCCAGGGTTTCGCGGGAAACGTGAATGGCGGTGAGATGTTGTCGAAGTCGATTTACATTCAAGGGATACCTCTGTTTAACTGCGACGTGACGGGGCAGAACGTGCCGCTAGCGACCAGCACGTCGGTTGACTCCGTGGACCAGTTTAAGATGATTACTAACGGAGCGCCGGCGCAGTACGAAGGGCAGGGCATCGAAAACTTCGTTTTCAAATCCGGGACGAACTCGTTCCATGGAAGTGTGTATGACTATTTCCGGAATACGGTTCTCGATGCTCGCGGATTTTTCCCAGCAAAAAGGCAGAAAGAGAACGAAAACGAATACGGGTTTACCTTCGGTGGGCCAATCCGGAAGAATCGAGTCTTTTTCTTCGGGGATTACAGTGCCTACCGACAGCGGTTTGGCTCGGTGCCGCAGTTCAATGCCCTTCCGACTGCGGCGGAACGCAACGGTGACTTCAGCGCCTTGCCCGTGGCCATCTACGATCCGGCGACGACGCAATGCGACGCCAGTGGCAAATGCACTCGGCAGCAATTCCAAGGTAACATAATTACCGCCGACCGCATCTCTCCCGTTGCCAAATACTTCCAGTCCATGCTGCCGAATACGATCAACGATCAGTTGCAGAACAACTATCTGGGTGTTTTGCAGTCGGGCCAGAACAACGATACCTACCTGGTCAAGGTAGACGCAAATATCTCCGATAAGCTTCGCCTCTACGCTCTACACAACTGGGGCAAGAATACTACGGTCGGGATCTATCGTTCCGCTGGGAACAGCTTACCGCTCCCGTATACCGACTCACGCGGGAACGGCTATATCTCGACCCTGGAGCGGGTAGGTGCCACCTACATCATTGGGCCCAGGCTGGTGAACCAGGCAACTGTCTCTTACAGTTACTTCAACTCGCCGTTCTGGAACTACACTGTCGGCGGGAACTATGTGCAAAAGTCTGGCCTGACAGGAGTGCCCGCAGGTCTTACCCAGTTCCCCGGGTTTGCCTTTAGCGGTCCCAACGCCCCAATAGGGTGGGCAAGCCCAGGCATGACGAGTGCCTCCCCAATATACAAGTCCCCCACGTTTTTGGTTAACGATGATGTTCAGTGGGTTCACGGGAAGCATAGTATGGCCTTGGGCACGCAACTTGCGTTCCCGCAGAAGAACAGACAGGGTGCTCTCTACAATGCGACATTTGGGTTCTTGAACACCGAAACCGGGGGCTTCGATGCCGGTGGCAAGCTCTTGGCAAGCACCGGTAACGCTTATGCGAGCTACCTGTTGGGTCAGGTGGACAACGCCTCGTTGACTTGGGACGCTTCCGGCACGCAGGGCCAGCGCTTACGGAACTATGCCCTGTACGTGCAGGATGACTGGAAGGCAACTCGCCGTTTGACCATCAATCTCGGGTTGCGGTACGACATCGCGAAGCCCTGGGTGGAGGTCTACGATCGCTGGTCGTTCCTCAACCCCACCCTTCCGAATTCGGCGGCGGGCGGGGCCCCCGGGATCGTGCAGTTTGGTGGCTTCGGAACCGACAGTTGCCAGTGTCGAACCCTGGTCCGCACGCACTATAAAGATTTCGGACCCCGGGTTGGCCTGGCATACCAACTCAACGACAAAACGGTGCTTCGTGCTGCGTACGGGATTTTCTATGTTCCCGCAGGGGAAGTGGGGGGGAGTTCCTTAGTCGCTACCTCTTTGGGATTTGCGGCTAACCCCATCTTTACCAGCCCCGACACAGGTATTCACCCGGCCTTCAATTTGGCACAAGGATTTCCTGCGTTTACCCCTCCGCCGATCTATGATCCCACGCTTAACACCGGCTTCACAACAGCCATTCCCGTCGGCAAAGGGAACGCGGATTATATTGATCCGGAGCTCAGCGGGAAACAGTCGTACTATCAGAACTGGAACTTCACCGTGCAGCGTCAGGTGACCCCTAATCTCACCGTAACGGTAGCCTATGCCGCCTCCGCCGGCCACTTCCTGCCCACGGGGGTTGGCCGTGGGATATGGTCCAATCAGATGAATCCCAAGTATCTGGTGCTGGGTACTCTGCTCTCCGCCTCAGCCACTCCGCAGAACATCGCAGCCGCACAAGCGATCTTTCCCGAAGTAAAGCTCCCCTACCCCAACTTCTCGGGAGCTATCGGGCAAGCGCTTCGGCCGTTTGCCCAATATAGTGGAATTAATGACAGGGCCAATAAGATTGGCAATTCCACCTACAATTCTCTTCAAGTGAGCGCGGAGAAAAGGTACTCATCGGGAATGTCTTTGCTCATTGCCTACACATGGGAAAAGACTATCGATAACGCGGGTTCAATTCTCGGGGGCAGCTATGGCTCCAGAAGCCGTACTGCCTACAACACCAAGCAAGAAAAGGCGATCAGCGTGTCGGACGTTCCGCACACGCTCGTCGCGACCTGGGTGTACCAGCTTCCCTTCGGGTCTGGCCACAACCTGGGAAACAACAACCCCGTTATCCGGGCCCTCGTGAGCGGCTGGCAGGTGTCTACCATTCTCATGTACCGCAGCGGGGTGCCCCTGGGCCCCATCACGGCAACCGGAATCGCACCTAATACGGGAACAATCTATGCCGACTTGAATCCTGCATTCTCTGGCCCCGTTCGGATCAATGGGAGCTGGGGGAGCGGCGATCTCCTCGGCAAGACCTCACCTGCGTTCATCGACAAGAACGCGTTCGGGGTCCCAGCGTCGTACACGTTGGGGAATAGTCCTCGAACGATGCCATACGGACTTCGCAATCCATGGTTTCCCAACGAGAATATTGCACTCCGCCGGGAGTTTAAGATCCGCGAAAACCTCCGCTTCGCGCTGGAAGGGAACGCCTTCAATGCCTTCAATCGAACGGTGTTTGGCTCCATCGGAACGAATATTTCGAACGCCAATTTTGGCAAAGTCGGAACCCAGTCGAATTTGCCTCGTGAGTTCCAGTTGGTGGGGAAGATCATATTCTGAAGCTAGTGGGACCGCCTCGTGCCTTTCAACATTTCCGGCTCCCGGACGGTTCCCCTACCTTGACATCGTACTCCGGGCGGTTGGCCAGGTTGAAGCTTGGCTAACCGCCTGGAGGCGTATTGGTCTTGTCCTCGCTAGGCCTAGTATGGCAAGATGAAACCAAGTTAGGCCATGAACGCACAACCCACTCTCTCCGCAATGGAGGACATTGTGCGGAAGTCTAACCTTATTCGCCTTTTTGTTTTGATCCTTGTGTTGTCCACAAGTGAGAGACTCCTTGCAGCACAGTCCCACGAAGGGAACGCTATCCCGGGTGTTGGTTCGCGGGCGCCAGCTAAGGCGGCAAAAGGCTTGAACGCTGCCAACCTTCCTGAAACACTGATTGGCATGCAGTATGAGACTTATTTCATCCCCAGTGTCTATCTTCCTGACTACGGGCAGTCGGGTTTTGATCCTGGAAGTTGGGAAACGGCAGAGGCGATCCCGATTCTCGGAAAGTACAGCTCCTATGACGTCAAGATCATCAGGCAACACGAGGAGTGGTTCGAGTACTTGGGAATCGATTGGTTGTTGATTGACTGGAGCAACATGCTCTGGATGCAGCCTGCATGGGAAGAACACAAAGGCGCCACTCGGGAACTTGAGGAAACCACGGACTTACTCTTCAAGACCTATAGCCAATTAGAGAAGGAGGGAAAGCGGCCACCGAAGCTGGTGATCATGCTCGGCTTACGGAATGGACGCCTGCGTGCGAACGCCCTCGAAAGGCTGAACGGGATCATTGCCTGGGTCAAGAAGAATTACTTGGACAAACCCGAATACAAAAATCTGGGCCTCTACTACCAGGGCAAACCCTTGCTGACCATCCTCAGCGTCGGGTCGTCATGTAATGATATTGCACAGCAGAACGCCGGGTTGGTGGCACCGGATTGGACCGTGCGCTGGATGGGCTCCCAGCTTCAATTCACGCATGTTGAAGCATGTGGCTTTTGGACCTGGTTTGACGGCACCATCCGCCAGGAGGTGACTTATAACTCAGGCACGGCGGAAGCGACCGTGGTAACGCCATCAGCTTTTCCAGTACCGCCCGGTTGGCTGGATCCCCGGACGGTGGGGAGAGACCACGGGGCGCCTTACCTTGAAAGTTGGAAAGTTGCCTTTGAAACTCGTCCGAAATTCATACAGATTCACCAATGGAATGAGTTTGCGGGAGTGAAAGAGGGTCACGGAAGCGGACCGCAACACGATGGTTACGGGGATGAGTACAACCTGGAATACAGCGACGACATCGAGCCCACCCAGATGGACAAGTGTGCTTATCGCGGCTGTGGGGGTTGGGGCTACTATTATATGAACCTGACCAAGGCCCTGATCTCCCTCTATCGGAACGAGACTCCTGATATTACGGTGATGGCGCTGTCGGCTCCCTTCCAGCCAGGAGTGGTGAAGGAAGAACGATGGCGGGTGAGTTGGAATGTGATTGGCAACCCACCGAACAATTACACGTTGAAGGTAGATGAGAATGTAGTCGCAGAAAAGATTCAAGTGGATCACTACACGTTGGACCTTTCCAAGCTGGCACGGGGCAAGCACCGAGTGACACTCATAGCGAACGGCGCGCACACTCACTTTGATTTGGCGCCGGAAAAGCTGACGGAGAAGTCGAGCGCGCAGTTGCCCGTGACATCCACCATCGAGTTTACCTACGCGCCGGGCCGTTGACGCCGAACAGACAGCTCGCCTTAATATCTCTTATTGGGTCATGTTGGGAAGATTGGGACCACGGCCTGGCTCGGGGGCCAATTGGAAGAGCGGTCAGGCGACGACAGCCTAGTAAACGCCCCGGGATGGGGATTTGTTAATGGCGGCTCGATCTAGTTTCCGGGTTTGGATATTTGGCGCGGCCCTGGTCATGAATCTGGTTGTGCCGCGCTTGTCCATGTTAGCTGATTCTGCTCGCTGCTCCGCGGACGATCCCTCAGTCACTTTCTCCGCCACCATATCCTTGCCTGCGGGAGGAGCCCCGGAATTTCTTGCGGTACGTGAGGCTATCGCGCGAGGTGATTTCGTCAGCGCGGAGAAACTCCTCCGCGAACTGCCGCTGGCCAGCGACCACTGGCTCTGGGAGGGGGTGCTGCTCCTTCAGAAGAAAGAGACATTTGCTTCGATTCGAGCCTTAGAGAAGGCAGCAGACCTGCTCGACACCAGCACGGCAGAAACTATGCTTGCCCTCGACTATCTTTTGTTGAACCAACGATTGTTGGCTCAACAGGCACTGGATCGAGCTCTTACACTAACCGCTGAAGACTCCCGGGCTTTGTACTTAAGGGGTAGATTGCGCTTCATTCGCAACGACTTCCGCGCGGCGCGGGCGGATTTCACCGCTGTGGTGCGCAGCGAACCAAACGACTACCGCAGCCTGTACTATTGTGGGTTAAGTGAGTATCGGCTGGGGAATGGGGCGGCGGCCCAGAAAAACCTACTACAGGCACTCGAAGCCCTGACATGCCACCATATTAGCTTCTACTTGGTCCCCAAGGACCTATCAGAGATTGAGTTGGCTGCAGGCCAAGCGGAGGCAGCTCTTGCCCACGCCACAACTGCTTTGACAATGGCAGAGAAGGCTTCAAGCGAGGATACCCTCCGGGAGGAAGTGCAGGACGCCCTACTAATGCGCGCAAAGGTCCACACCGCCCTAGGAAGCCTCAGTGACGCAGAAGCTGATTTGAGGCAAGCGCTTGCCTTGAATCAGGACCTGGACCAGGCGTGGTACCTGCTGGCCAAAGTCTATCGACAGCGCGGGCAAACAAAACGCGCAGAAGAAGCCATCGTCCAGTTTCAAAGGATCCGGGATGAGCTGTGACTACCGAGATCAATTAAGTGGCTATTGGCAGCGATGTTTTCGACGATTATGGACCGCGTCGACAGTACTTATGTGTGTTCTGTACGGAGCTGCTCTGCTGGCTGACCATCGAGACTCCATGGGAGTGTACACGTTTCCAAACACGCCTACAGGCCCAGAGGCCCAAAGCCGAGTCGAGTTAGATGCGTTTGGCCTGGTCATGGAAAACCGAACTCCTGCTGAAGTGATTGGTGCCGCAGAGGTGTTTAGACAACGTTTCCCTGACTCGCAATTGCTCCCAATGGCCCTGCTTCAGGAAATGAGGGCGCAATTAGCCGCGGATTCGCGTGCAGGTGCTCTAGCCATCGGGCGTGAACTTCTACGGCGTGACCCCAACAACCTCCAAGCGCTGGTGTGGATGGCGGAAATTCTTTCTAATTCCCCTCCTGTTGAAGCCGGGCGTCGCAAGACAGCTCTGACAGAGGCCGAGGCCTATGCTCAGTTACCGATGGGCGTATCTGCCAGGGATTTCCTCAAGAACAAGCGCACCCTTGGGGCAGAAATACACGAAGCTGGGGCATATATATACCTGGCTGGGGAGCGTTACGAAGAAGCAATCCAAGAGTACGAGCGGGTCATTGCTTGCGGTTCCGAGGTTTCCTCGTTGACCCGCCTTCGCTTGGGGATGGCGTACTTCCATGTTGGGGACGTGGTACAAGCCCGTCTGCAGCTCTTGCAGGCAGAGCGAGATGGCCCAGACAACATCCGCAAGCAGGCCTCGGAGATCCTGAAACTGATAACACGCGGGAGTGACACGCACAAAGAGCCTCCCGCCAAACTAGATCAATGAATTCCGACCGTCGGAACCATGAATCGAAGTGGGAAGTACGGTTGGGGGCCTTGTCAGCAGCTTTGTCGACGTTGCTGGACACCGGCACAGTTGTGCCGATGTCCGCTTTTGCACACGCTTCGGAGGCAGAAACGGAGCTTTTGGTTGCAGCCAGAAGGCTCAGGAAGCTGGCGCTCCGCAAAAAACCTCTCGCTCCCAGATTTTGCCGATCTTGCATGCGGCTACTCTCTCCAGTTGGCACATTATCTTTCCAAGATTTGGCATTTCAGGGTATGGACTTCATGCATCCATGCTCGGTCTTTTTGAGGCAGAAACGAAAAAGCTACATCGCGTACTAATTTCGCGAGAAGATCCATGCGTCGAAGAGAATTCCTTCAGACTTCCATGAGTGTGGCAGGCGCTACGTTGGCTTTCCGCTCCATTCCTCTAGTGCTCACTTTTGCGGGAGTCAAGTCATTGCCCGGGGTCGCGCCGGCATCAAATTCAGACTACGACCGCATACGCCAAGTCTTCGAGAACCCGCCTGGCGACAACCGCAATTGGACTCGCTGGTGGTGGTTCGGCCCGCAAGCAACGGAGCAGGGAATTAGCTACGAACTCCAACGGATGCAAGAGCAGGGACTGGCGGGGGTCGAAATCAACTGGATGACCCCGCTGGAACCGGATGGTAACTTTGAATTCCTTTCCGACCGATGGGCGGAGCTAACGAAATTCACGGTTCAAAAGGCCAAGCGGCTAGGGCTGAGGATGGACCTGATGCTGGGCGCGGGCTGGCCGTGCGGGGGACCGTGGATTCCCATCGAACTCGGCTCAAAGTGCATCCTGAAAACCGACGACGACGTGATCGGGCCTGACCCCTATGGCGTGAAGATCCCGGGAGATGTGGGGGAACACGAAAAATTGATTGCCTTATTCGCGGCGCAAACCGTGGGATCGGACGAAGTCCTCGATCCCCGCACCATTATTGACCTGCGGCCCTATCTACGCTATACCGACCCGAAATTCTGGGCGGTGGTTCGCCAGGCAGTAGGGTGGCGAGTTCCCCAAGGGCGCTGGAAGATTATCGCGCTGAAGCAAGTGCCGACGCGACAGGCAGTGCGTGCCGCCTCCCTCGGTGGCGAAGGCCTGGTCATTGATCACTTCTCGCGCAAGTCCCTCGACCGCCATCTTGACGTTGTGGGTGGCGCTTTCAAGAAAGTGGCCGGGGAGGAGTTTGGGAAAACCGTGCGCGGCATCTTCTGCGACAGCTTTGAAATCCACGTACCCCACCACAGCTACTACTGGACGGACAACTACCTCGAGGAATTCGAAAAGCGCAAAGGCTACGACCTCTCTCCGCACCTGCTTGCGTTGTGGTACGACGTGGGCGAGAAAACTCCCTACCTGCGGCACGATTTTATCCACGTACTTTCGCAATTGATCATCGACAACTTTTTTCTCCCCTTGCGCAAGTGGTGCGAGCAGAACGGCTTGAAGTCGCGCGTGCAGGCGCATGGAAGCATCGGCGAATTGCTCGAATCCTACGCTTCGAACACCATAGGAGAGGGGGAGCAAGTGACTTTGCGGGAACCCCAGGTTTCCGTGCACAGGAAACACGCCACCAGTTCCGCGTACATTTATGGAAAGCCGCTGGTGTCAGCGGAGAGCTTTACCTTCCTGAGTGCGCCGGGTTATCCGAGTTCGTACCGATATACGGTGAACTTGGAACTGATGAAGTCGGTCCTCGACCCCGGGTTGCGCGACGGCTATCAGGAAATCGTTAGCTGCGGCTACGCCTACAACGATCCGGATGAGAAGACGGAGCCGTTCCAGGAAATGTTTGCATCCGCGGTCGTCCGTCACACGGAGCCCTGGTGGCAGTATTACCATCATTTCACCTCCTACGTTGGCCGCTGTTGCTCGCTGCTTTCGCAAGGAAGGTTCGTGGCCGACGTGGCGGTCCTCTCGCCGATTCCTGATGCATGGAGCAGGGCCGGACCATCGAAGCAACTGTACTGGCGCCCTGAGGAGTTGGCCATTGAGTGGGGCGATATAGCGCCTTTGGTTGTCCGCAATGGGTACGATTTCAATTTCGTGAATGATCAGGTGCTCGTCGAAAGGTCGAGTCTGCAAGAGGGAAAGCTGGTCATTGAAAAAATTGCGCACGCCGTACTCNNNNCTCATCCTTCCTCGAATGACCTACGTTTCCCTAAAGACCATGGAGCGCGTACGCGATTTTTGCCGGGGCGGCGGCTTAGTAATCGCCCTGGAGCGGCTGCCTGAGTACTCGACGGGCTTCGTGGGATACGAGGAGAACGGCCGGCAGCTTCGCGCCATCGTTCGAGAGATGTTTGGGAGTATTCCTCTGCGCGATCCTATCGTCAAGAACGAGTTCGGCCGGGGTGAAGTGGTTCTGCTGCGTTCTGAGACCGATTTACCGAAGATCTTGCACGAGAAGCTGCAACCGGATTTCGAGCTCGAAAAGCCCGCGGAGCCCGTGCTGCATTTGCACAGGCGCGGTAATGATTCCGAAGTATACTTCGTGACAAACACCTCGGAGTTCTACCAGGAGAATTCTGCCCTCTTCCGTACCGCGCGGAAATCCGTCGAACTTTGGAACGCGGAGACCGGGCAAGCGGCGCTGGTCGCCGTCTTCACGGTGGAAAGGCGGGGAGTGCGCATCCCCCTCCGCCTGAAGCCGTACGAGTCCGTGTTTTACGTCTTCCGCGACACTCCCGAGCCCCGGCACTTGGTTGAAACCAATGCAGATGAGGTGGCGGTGAACGGAGCGGGTAAGGTGCTTTGCACAACGGCCAGCAATGGGACCGTCTACATTCGGGTGGCAGCGGAGGCGGAACGTAGGGAGACACTCGTCAAGGACCTGCCCGCGCCGTTCGAAATCACTGGCGAATGGCTAGTGACATTCCAAGCCTACAAGTTTCCCAAACTCACGAAGAGGATGCCGGTCCTCCACTCCTGGAGCGATGATTCCGACACGCGGAATTTTTCCGGCACCGCACGTTACGAGCTGGAATTCGAAATACCGACCGGCTTACTTGAGAAAGGAAGGCGTGTCACTTTGGATCTTGGAACGGTGATGGACGCCTCGAAGGTCTGGCTGAACAGCCAGTCGACCGGCGTCACCTGGAAACGCCCGCACCTGCACGATGTTACTCGGTGGGTCAAACCAGGCGCGAACTTCCTGGAGGTACGTGTCAGCAACCGTCTGATCAATTACGTGGCGGGACTCAAGCGCCCGGAATGGGCCGACAAGGTCGTGGAGAAGTACGGCGACTACAATGAACGTCGCCGATGGTACGAGGTC
Source organism: Terriglobia bacterium (assembly GCA_020072925.1). Classification (GTDB taxonomy): domain Bacteria; phylum Acidobacteriota; class Terriglobia; order UBA7540; family UBA7540; genus JAIQGA01. Next base: position 20,788 of record JAIQGA010000100.1, read on the forward strand.
ATTTCCCGCGAATACGGAGCGCCCAACATCCCGCCCGCCGGTTTGCTGGGGCCAGTGAGGCTGGTCTTTGCTCAGGAACTCGAGTTTGAGATTTAGGCGGAGGGAGCTGAATTGCACAGGCGCTTTCCATGCGCCTCTACACCCGAACCCGGAACCGCCGGCAGCCGTTCCCTCCCGGTCGTTGGGGCTCGCATTGGAGTTCGGATACGGCACGACCGGTGGTTATGCAAAGAGAGGAAGGCAACTTCCATGAGACGGCGCGATTTCATCAAGAGTTCGGCCTTTTCAGGTGGTGCGTTGCTTTTCCGGGACGGCAGCCACGCCAAGGCCAGGGAAGCAGCAAGCCCCCTGAATGATCCTACTCCATCTCCGCAAGCCGCCGGGAAGCGCCTGCCCGATCTTGAATCCGCGCGTTGGATTTGGTATCCCTCCGGGCGATGCTTGCAGAACACCTTCGTCCTCTTTCGACGGGAGTTGAATCTCAGTACCAAACCACGCCGGGCTACCGGGTGGATTGCCGCCGACAGTCGCTATTTGCTGGAAGTAAATGGGCGCCGGGTCCAGTGGGGGCCCGCGCCCGCAGATCCCCGTTGGCCTGAGGCGGACCCATTGGATTTAATCGCGTCCCTTGAGGAGGGCCAGAACGTTATCGGCGCTCAGGTGGTTTTTTTTGGTCAAGGCGATGGCACCTGGCCCCTTGGCAAACCGGGCTTCATATTCTGGCTGGAAGTGGAGACGGCTGACGGGCAAAAGCAGACTCTGGTTTCCGACGCCACCTGGAAAGCCTTCCTGGCGCGCGCCTGGAAACCCGGCCACTATAAACGCTTCTTCGTGCGGGCGCTCCAGGAGGAATTTGACGCGCGCCTTTATCCTTACGGCTGGACGACCACTGGCTTCACGCTCAACCAGGACTGGCTTCCTGCCATGATTTTGGACTGCCCGGCCAACAAACCTCCACTCTGCTCTACCTACCCGGAATACATGTTGGGTATAAGTATGGGGGATCGGGTGACGAGTGAACTTCGACCTCGGAGTATTCCTCTTATCCGGGAAGTGCTCGTCCCAGTGACCAGACTTGCTGAGTCGTGCTGGATCGATTGGGTGCGTCTCCCGGAGGAGTATTTCGAGTTTCGGCCGCCCGAAGCTTTTCGTGTCGAGCGTCAGCCTTCTGCTATCGAACTCACACCAGGTGAATGGCAAGTGAACCTGGATGGCGTCCGCGGGGCAGCCCTGACCTTTGAGCTTACCGAGCAGATCATGGGCTGGCCATACTTCACGATCGAAGCTCCTGTGGGCACAGTCGTTGAATTGATGGTGCAAGAAGCTCACGAGGTCGGTGGACCGGCCTTGCTCAATACGCACTACGACAGTTGGACGCGCTTCATCTGCCGCGAAGGGCTGAACCGTTTTGAAACCTTCGATTATGAGAGTTGCCGCTGGGTGCAACTGCACATCCATGGGGCTCGGGGATCTGTGACCGTGCGCGAAGTGGGGGTGCGGCGGCGCATTTTCCCTTGGCCGAAGACGCCTCATATCCGCGTATCGGAACCCGCCTTACAACGTCTGATGGACGCCTCCGTCAACACGCTGAACAATTCCGCGCAGGAAACGCTGATGGATGGCGGAGGACGGGAGCGGCAGCAGTATAGTGGCGACTGCGGGCACCAGCTTCATTCCATCCACCTCACGCTGGGTGAAACACGCCTTCCCGCGCGGTACCTGACTACCTTCAGCCAAGGTATGACCTTGGATGGATACTTCCTCGATGCCTGGCCAGCGTACGATCGGCTTGCACGCCTCCTCGAGCGTCAGCTTCAACTCACCCGCTGGGGACCCATCCTCGACCATGGCGTAGGCTTCAACTTCGATTGCATGTACCACTACCTTTACACGGGTGATCTGGACGCGCTGCGTGAACCGTATCCGCGTCTGCTCCGCTTTGCTCAGTACCTGAACAGCCGGCTGGGTAGCGACGGGCTGCTGCCCGTGGAAGACCTGGGTGTTCCCTCGGTTTGGATCGATCACATTGCCTACCAGCGGCAGCGCCACAAGCAATGCGCCTTCAACCTCTATGCGTCCGCCATGCTCCAGTACGCACTTCCCACAATCTGCCGGGGTTTCGGCGACCACGCGAGGGCCGCGTCAGGGGTTTCCCTCGGCCGACAAATCCAGGCTGCCACCATCGGAAAGTTCTGGAGCGCGGAGCGCGAATTATTCATCGTCAACATGCCGTGGCTCGCGGAGGAGAAAGCACCCCGCCTCTGCGACCGCTCCCTGGCTACGGCCATCCTCTACGACCAATGCCCCGGCGGGCGGACCGAAGCCGCTCTTCGCGCGCTCGCCGAGTGTCCGCCGGAGATGGGCTTTTCCTACCCCGCTAATGCCGGTTGGCGCTTGTGGGCGCTAGCCAAGGGCGGACGGCCTGACGTTATCGTGAAGGATTTCCGGGAGCGCTGGGCCAACATGGAATCGGTCAAGCTGAATAACACGCTCCAGGAGGATTGGCACGCCGCGCCCGATGGGAGCGCGGATTGGAGCCACCTTGCGGTAGCGCCGCTCTATGTTACCTATATGAGCCTTGCCGGCATCCAGCCAATCGAACCCGGCTTCCAGCGCTGCGAAATCCGGCCTCAACCGGCGAACTTGGATCTTCTGGAGCTGACGGCATACACCATCAAAGGACCCTTGGTATTTAGTGCCCGGGGGAAGAAAGGGGAGCGCGACATCACTTTAGCAATCCCAGACAATTGCACCGGCGAACTCGTGGTGCGGCGCGAAGAGGCGTTGAAATTGGAGCCTGCGGAAGGCCTTAATCCGTCAGGGCATCGTCGCTACCGGCTGCCGTCGGGGAGAAGCACGACGGTACATCTGAAATACACGTAAGGAGACCAACAATGACTAAGAAACTCCTGATGTCACGCCGAGCATTTGCTTTGAAGGGCGCCGCCTTAGGGTTGGCCACGCTGACTCCCCTGATAGTTCCTGGGATTCCAACCAGCTCGCGCCAAGCCGCCCTACTTGGCCATTTTCAGAATGCGGATGGGACAGGACACTAGAAGGGATCTGATTTTCCTAATCTCGGAGGCAGCGGCTGCTGGCCAAGGAGTACAGGAGGCAAAGGATGAAGAGAATCGTGCTCGCAGTTGCGGCGATGTTGGTTCTGAGCTCAGGCGCTCTGGCGGCGGGGAGCGACCCGCAGCTTGACGATATGGCGAGAAACTTTCTTTCCCCACCGGATTCGGCCAAGCCCTGGGCTTACTGGTGGTGGCTCAACGGGAATGTCACCAAAGTGGGAATCACCCGGGATCTCGAGGAGATGAAACGGCAAGGGATCAACGGCGTTTTGGTCTTTCAAGGGGGTACAACGACCGCTCCCCCGGGTGTCCGCTTCTTGAGTCCGGAATGGCATCAGTTGTTTCAGTTCGTGCTGCGCGAAGCAGATCGCTTGGGCATGGAGGTGAGCGTCAATCTGTGTGATGGCTGGGACAGCGGCGGAACCTGGATCACTCCCGATCAAGCCAACAAGATGCTCGTCTCCTCTGAGTTTCAAGTGGACGGGCAGACCAAGCTTGCGTGGCTCCTCCCGCTTCCTGCCGTGCGGGACAATTACTATCACGACGTGGCGGTTCTGGCTGTTAGGGAAAAGGCAACTCGCCCCGTCACTCCCGCGACCGTCACGGCAAGCTCCACGCTGGAGGGATTTGTTGGGGAATGGAACCATTACCCGCAAGACGCCGTCGATGGCGACCCGGAAACCTTCTGGTCTTCCGCGCGGGTGCCTGTGAGTCCCGACGAACCGGCTTGGCTGCAATTCGACTACGACGAACCGCTTGCCGCCCGCGCCATCTACGTGAACGCCGGGCCGGACCGCGGACCGCAGGAATGCGAACTGCAATCATCCTCTGACGGGAAGACTTTCTCCTCGGTCATACGGTTCAGCCTGGAAAAAGGCAAAGGCCGGAGAGTGGAGTTCCCCGAGGTGAAGGCCACAAGGTTCCGGTTGGTGATTCCCTCGGCCTATGGCGCGCCGGTGCAGGTCGCGGAAGCCGAACTTTTGCGGGGCGGCGACGAACCCTCTGTTCGCCGAGGGATCAAGTGGTGGTGGTTCAAATCCGCTAACCGCAGCTTTTGGGACTACCCGCGGCAAGGCCCCGCCGCCTTGGCTGAAGAGTACGCGGAAGACGGCGCCGTGGACTGCCGCTCCGAGGAGGTCCTGGACCTCACGAAGTTCATGGAGCCGGACGGACGCCTGACGTGGGACGTGCCCCAGGGCCGATGGACGATTCTGCGTTTTGGATATACCTTGGGAGGCCAGCCCGTTCACGGCTCATCCGTTGACGCGCGGCGCGGACTCGAGGCGGACATGCTTGACCGCGCCGGCATCGTAAGCCAGTTCGAGCACACGGCGGAGCCCATGCTCGCCGATTCCGCCGCCACCGGACACAAAACGCTGAAGACCGTCCATATCGATAGCTACGAACTGGGCGCAACTATGAGGGGCCAACAACCGACGTGGTCACGCAACTTCCGGGATGAATTCAAGAAACTGCGGGGCTATGACCTGCTAGCCTATCTTCCGATCATGACCGGACGCATCGTGGACAGCCGCGAAGTCACGGACCGATTCTTGTTCGATTTTCGCTGGACGATTGGCGACCTGATGGCGGAGCGCTTCTGGATTCCGTATGCCGAACTCGCACATCAGCACGGAATCGGCGTGCAGGCCGAGACGGGTTATGGCACTTATCCTTATCCACATATCGATGGGTTGCGCTGCGCTGGGAATATGGATTTGCCCATGGGCGAGTTTTGGTTCGGCACGGATCTCATAACGCAGTTCAACTCCTGGGGGAATGTGATTAAGACCGTGGCCACGGCCGCGCATATCTACGGCCGGCCCGTCGTGCAGGCAGAGTCCTTTACGTCGTTGACGCGCTGGCAAGAATCGCCGCAAGCGCTCAAGCCGGTCGGCGATCAGGCCTTCCTCGAGGGACTGAACCGCATGGTCTTTTCCGTATATACGATGCAACCATTACTTGACATGAAGCCGGGCTGGCAATTCTGGGCCGGGACGCACTTCGATCGCAACGTCACTTGGTGGGAGGAGGCACGAGCGTTCTTCCTATACCTTGCGCGCTGTCAGTACTTGTTGCAGCAGGGACGATTCGTTGCAGATGCGCTCTACTTTTATGGTGAGGGGGTGACAAAGTTCGTGCCCTCGCGGGAGTATTTGCGCCCGGAGCTTCCGCAGGGATACAGCTCTGACGCCATCAATTCGGAGCTCTTGTTGCACCGCCTTTCGATTGCGAATGGGCAGTTTGTCTTGCCTAGCGGAATGAGCTATCGCGTGCTGGTGTTGCCCGAAGATGGGATTGTGTCGCCGGTAGTGCTGCGTAAGGTCAGGGAACTCGTCATGGAGGGCGGAGTGGTGGTGGGTCCCAAACCTCAAAGGGCTCCCGGGCTCACGGGGTACCCTGATTCTGATGCGGAACTGAAAAGGCTTGCGGAAGATATTTGGGGTGATTGCGACGGTTCGACCGTGAGGGAGAAGCATCTCGGGAAGGGAAGGATCGTGTGCAGGATCCCTTTGGGGGATGTCCTGATGGCCCAGGAGGTTGCACCAGACTTTGAGCTTCACGGTAAGGAACCTGATGCGTCAATCGAATTCCTGCACCGCACCACGGGACCTGCCGATATCTATTTTCTCTCCAATAGGAAAGACCGCACCGAGCAGGTTGAGTGCGTGTTCCGGGTCAGGGGAAAGTTGCCAGAACTGTGGGACCCCGTTACAGGAGAAACCACGCAGGCAGGTACATTTGAACAGGCAGCGGGCCGGACCACTCTACCCCTGGAATTTGCACCCTACGGTTCCCTGTTTGTGGTTTTCCGTATGTCCGTTGGGAAGGACGTGAACGACTCAGCGCTTGGAAATTACCCGCTTTACCACAACGTCCAGGAATTCACCGGACCGTGGACAGTGAGCTTCGATCCCAAGTGGGGTGGCCCCGAAAGTGCCGGTTTCAATGACTTGGTGAGTTGGACGATGCGGCCCGAGGATGGGATCAAGTATTACTCCGGTACCGCGACCTACCGTAAGCCGTTCGACCTCCCGAATGTGCTGCGGGGCCCGCAGACGAGAGTTGCGCTGGACCTCGGAGAGGTCAAATATATCGCTCGGGTCCGGCTGAACGGGAAGGACCTCGGCGTGGTCTGGACTAAACCGTTCCGGGTGGAGATTACAGGTGCGGCGAAGCCTACCGGAAACCTCCTGGAAGTTGAGGTGGTCAACCTCTGGCCGAATCGCCTTATCGGGGACGCCGCCCTGCCTCCCGATAGGCGCTACGCACATACCAACGTTTCTTACAAGAAGGACGATCCCCTTTTGGAGTCGGGTCTGCTCGGGCCTGTTAGACTCCAGTCGATTGAACGTTTTGGCCGTTGAAATGACGATGGTGAAATACCCGCCCGGGCTGTCATTCTGAGAGCAAAGGAGGCAGCGCGCGGATTCTTCACGATCCGGACTTCAATGCTTGCAACACCTTCAAGAATCCCGATCGCGTAGTCCCGACATCGCATCCTGTAAGGGTTGAGGGGTCAACGATCTATTTCAATCTACCAGTAATATCGGTGGTCACGGTGATTCTACAGCTTGCCTGATCCAGTAAACGTCCTGGCACACAGCCTTCCGGGAATCGGAACAAGCCAGCCGGGACAACGTCGGAACGGCTATAGGCAAACACTTCGCGCCCGTCGCGGTAAGTCGAAGGGCGCAGGCCTTTGGAGAGTGACCTCATGCCGAAAAGAATTCTGTTCATGATACCTACACTCTTCGTGCTCGCTATGAGCGTAGGAGAGGAGCCGACTAACACGCTCGAATACGGATCCGCGTTCATGCGCGTTGCATTGGCGCCGGATCAGCCTGCCTTCGTTACCCTGGCCCTGGATTCACTGGGGAAGAACAAGCTCAGTGTAAGTCCGCTCCGGTCGCCGGCTAGGTCGGGGAAAACCTATCAATTGCGTCACCTTGGCCCCACGTTCGAATACCGGCCCGCGGGTGTGCCTTCGAGTGCACCGCCCGCTTGGACTTTTGAGTTCTCAACCCGGCAGATGCACCTGCACTCCGCCTATTCCGCAGAGAATCCTCCGCCTCCGCTGGTGATGGATTTTGATCTGCAACTGTGTCATGCCACGCTACTGGGTTTGATGAGTGATGACGGAAGTATCCGGCTGCCTGCGTTGCTTCACCTGCCGGACCACGGAACCCTGCGCATCACTTCGCCCTCAGCGCAAGGATTGAGCCTTGGGTATGAACTGGTGCCGCCTCGTGCCAGTCGGCAGAAGGTGAAGTTCGTGCGGGTAACCTTCCCGAGCGCCTCGGAAGCCATGCCGCGCATTGACTACACGCTGGAGGTAGTGGCGATCCATCCCCAGATCCCTGGACTCGACCGTGACGCGCGCTTCGACGGCTTCCGGAGGAACTTCCTGAATATCTTCCAGCTAAGTCCGCACTTTCGCACCCTGGCGAACAATGCCGCCAGCGATGCCTGCGCCATTACGGTTTTCGAATACGCCGAGGTAGCGTTGCACACTCCGCCTCTGGCCCAAGGGCTCACGGCGCTGGACCTGCTGCGCCAGACGCTGGATCGTTATCTAGGTGGAGCCAAGGGTTGTGGCATGAAAGGGTACAACGGAGGAACTCCCTACGAGACCGGCCACGACTTCCTCGATGCCAATCCCTCGCTGGTGATCGCTGGGGCGGATTACGTCCTGGGCAGCAAGGACGAAGCGTGGCTGCGGGCGAATTACGCAGGCCTGCAAGCCTGGGCTGGCAAGATGCTCGACTTCGACAGCGATGGGGACGGCTTGCTTGAATATCCGTGGACGCGCCAGTCCGGCCCCTGGCCCGGGAACCCCGCCGCCAACTGGTGGGACGCCATCTGGTTCACAAACAAGGATGCCTATTCCAACGCGCTCGCCTATCGTGCCTGCCTCGACATGGCGAAGGTCGCCCGCCTGGCCGGCAAGCGAGAAG
>JAIQGA010000412.1 GCA_020072925.1 Terriglobia bacterium
TTCCGACCCAAGGGGGCGAGCAGATCTTCCAGAAAGGATGTCAGTCTCTGATCGAGACCTTTCAACTCCCGTGGCGTCATGGCCGAAGTCTACCGCCACGGGAAAGCGAAGTCAAGACTAACTTAACCTAGTACTATTAGACCGTAATGATGTTGGAGGTTTCGAGTGGCTCGCGCGACGTCTCGAGCGCCCTCGGCACCGGCCGGGTGATTTCCGCGTGCACGGCGTTCCAATCCTGCGCGCCGGCGTTGGTGGGGCGGAACTCCCCCGCCGTGGTGGCAACACCCCACCGCGCAAAGCAGTCGGCGACCGCCCGCGCCGTTGCCGCGCGGTCGCCTTGCGCCAGGATGCCAACCGCAGGTCCTGATCCGCACACGAAGACACTCAGTAAGCCGGGAAGGTGAACTTGAAGAGCTTCCTCCAAACCCGGGACGGACTTCTCACAAGTCGGAGGCAACGGCGCATCCAGGTCCAGGCCCGGATTGTCTCCCGGGCGCGCGAAGAATTTTGCCAACGCCGCGGCCCGTTGCTGAAAATCACGACTGGAACAGCCGTCGCGCGCTACCTCGCGCTTTCCACCTGCAGCGAGGGGCGTGTCGGGGACGACGACGTTCAATACGAAGTTCTCGGGGACGACTGTGCGCCGATAGCTGGGAGACGGTTGGTCTTTGACTCGAGCCGCGAAGCCTCCCGCCCACGCCGCGCGAAGGTTATCGCAGCGCCGCTCGTAAATCATCGCGAGGTCAAACAACGTCTTTTCGTCCAGTCCCAAACGGAACAGGCGGTCGGCAGCCATCAGTCCCGCCAGCACGGACGCTGTGCTCGACCCAAGGCCCACCGCCACGGGCACTGAACTGTAAATCTCCAGGTCCGCGCCGGTAAACTCCAACCCGCGCAGGTGCAGGGCCGCTTCCATGGCGCGCACGATCAGGTTCGAACGGTCGCGCGGCACACGCTCACCGTTCGCGCCGAAGTAGCGCACGCCCACATGGCCGTCCGTGCGAGGCGTGACCTTGACGTTCAGCGAAGCATCGAGCGCCAGAGCCGCGCAGTTCATCGCGCCCGCAAAATTCCCCACGGTGGCGGGAATTCGAATCAATACCGATTGATGAGCCATGCTGCTTCCCAACCTTTCCGGGTCCGCGAGACACCACTCCCCGTGGACACCTACGCATCGATCTGGGAAGGTATCTCGACGACTCCAAGCTACGCCGGCGGCTTGTCCAAGTAAAATTTGAAATTTTTATCGGGGGGATAGAAGCGATTTATTTCGCAAAATTGTAATTTGCCCGTCGTCAGTTGTCCGTTGATGAAAACCTCCGCGCGCAGAGCATTGCAACTGACTACGGACAACCGACCAAGGACGCTTTACCTCAGGAGGTCTTCCAGCCTCACCGCCTGATCCGTCTTTTCGTCGCGATACTTGATGATGACCGGCGTGTAGAGCGAAATGCCGAGTTCTTTCCCGCGGCCGCGCGTCACGGCGCGCGCGCCGGGAACCACAACCGCGCCGGCGGGAATCACCAGGGGCGTGTCGCCCTCGCGGCGATATACCGCGTCGCGGACGAGGTCATAGACGGGCGTCGATCCGGTGAGAATCGTGCTCGCGGCGAGCACCGCGCCCGCTTTGACAATCGTGCCTTCATAAACCCCGCAGTTCCCGCCCACCAGCACGTCATCCTCGACGATCACCGGCATGGCGCCGACGGGCTCAAGCACGCCGCCGATCTGCGCGGCGGCGCTGATGTGCACGCGCTTCCCTACCTGCGCGCAGGAACCCACCAGCGCGTGCGAGTCGATCATGCTCTCGTCGTCCACGTAGGCGCCGGCGTTCACAAACATCGGCGGCATGCACACCACACCTTTGCCGACGTAACAACCATCCCGAATTGACGAGCCACCTGGCACCACGCGCACGTTCTGGTTTGCAGGGAGGTGCTTCAAAGGAAAAGTGTGTTTATCGCGGAACTGCAAATCATTCGGCGGCATCTCCACGATGCGCCCGATGCGGAATCCCAGAAGAATCCCTTTCTTTACCCACGTATTCACTTTCCATCCCGTAGGGGAAGCGGGATCGGGCTCGGCGGCGCGAATTCTGCCTTCGTTCAGCGCCGCCTTGAATTCCTTGAAGACACGAAAGTACTCGGTGCCAAATTCGCGGCCTAGCTGGACGTAGAGCTTTTCGATGGCGTTTTGAAGGTTCGTCAATGCGATTGATACTGCCATGGATCTAGAGGCCCAGAACCATTCGCAACCCGTTTTCAACCCGGCTCATGACGTGCGTCGGCATCACTCCAACGCGCTGCCCAAAAAGCGCCTTGTCTACCGTCACAACTTGCGAGACGTTGACTACAGACTCGCGGGGAAGACCCGAATTCTTGCTTGGGCAGCAAACATTCCCTGGCGCCGCCGCCAACCGGAGGTTCGGTGTGATGACGACGGCGACGACCGTCTTGATGGCAGTTTCGTTGAACCGGTTAGTCTGAATCACTAGAACCGGCCGGGGATACCCCGGCCCCGAACCGGAAGGCGGAGGCAGCGCGGCCCACCAGATTTCTCCTCGACGCATTACCAGTCCTCCCTGCCGATTGCTATGCTCTGCATACTTGCGATCACGGGATCGAGGGAAGAATCCTCGGTGGCATACACGGCGTTTAGCTGCCTCTTGATTTCCTCGTCCTGGCTCGCCCGGAGATAGGCTGCGAGAGCTTGGGAATAAAAGCGGCTGCGCGACATCTTTCGCCGCTTGGCGGCCCGTTCCGCCGCCTTGAATAATCGATCGGGGATGGAAATTGCCGTTTTCACAATTGAAGTATAACTTGGGTTATACCGGAATGCAACGACGACCCGTCGCGGCTCGAGTCTGCCCACGTCTCAGGGCGGCCGCTACTCTACCAGCTTATTTATTTCCGCGTAGGGAATAGCGCCTTCGGCGAGAGTCGTAAACGTGCCCTTTTCGCGAAGCTCACGCGTGAGCCGCTGGAACAAACCCCACGTGCTGCGCGCGGGCCAGGAACCGAAACTCAGGCGCGCTACGCCCAGACGCTCGAGCTCGCGAACCGGTGGGGTCGCCGGACCCGCCAAAACATTGAGCGGCCCCTTCAGCCCTTTAACGAGCCTGCCAATCGTCTCCCCGTCCTGCACCCCGGGAGCGAACAGGCAGTCCGCACCCGCCTGGCGATAAGCGTTGAGCCGCTCGACCGTATGCTCGAAGCGCGTGGCGGGTTCGCCCACGTGGTCGAGATAAACGTCCGTGCGCGCGTTGATAACAATGTGCACGCCGAGGTTTTCGCCGGTGGCGCGGATGCGCCGGATGCGCTCGCATTGTTCGGCGGGATCAGCGAGCGGGTGCGCGGGGTCGCCCGTGCCATCTTCGAAATTCAGTCCCACGGCGCCCGCCTCGACCAGCGCGCGTGCGGTGGCTTCCACGTCGCCGTAAGCGGCTTCCAGATCCGCCGAAACACGTTGACTTTGGCGGCAATCCGCGCCACGACACGCAGCATTTCCTCGCGGCTGATGCGCTGGCCGTCGGGATACCCCAGCGAGTTCGCAATCGCCGCGCTCGAAGTGGCGAGGGCCGGAAACCCTGCCTGCTCCACCAGGCGCGCGCTCACCACGTCCCACACGTTAGCGAGTACCAGGATGGGCGGACCCTGGTGGAGTTTCAGGAAGGTTACGGCCTTGCCGGCCATCGATGTGTTGTCCATAACAGTCGCGCCACGCCAAAGCTTCTCCACGCGTCAGTGACAGGAAACGAAAAACGCGATTGCAGGGCCTGTCAAAAAGCCTTGAAAACCAGATAACGCTCATTGAAATTGGTCACGTTATCGATAGAAAAGATCGTGTTGACCTTGGTTTTTTTGCCGTCCACCTTTCTAATTCCCCCGCAATAATACACCTTCAGATGCATGCCCTGTGGGAGCTCAGAGGGCCTCAACTCGTGGTGCGGTCCGCCTTGACGGCTGACCGTGTACCCCTCCTCGATGACACCGACAAAGGTTTCTGCACGTTTATGCTTCGGATCCTCATGAACCAATGTAATCTGGCGTTTCGCATCATCAACCGTCGTGAGCGTTCCCGTCCACGTATCCCCCATGTAACACGCCGGGTAATATCCCGTTGGAGCAGTGCCGTGCTGTGCAAAGGTTAAGGATCCGAACCCCAAGAACAGTCCCAAGATCGAAAGGGTCTTCCTCATGTCGTTTGCTCCGGTAGGAATCTCACGCGCGTTGCGGCTGGACCAGGCCCTGCGCGACCAAAGCCTTCTCGAGCCTGGTGCGGTTCTCGGGTTTCATCGGGACCATAGGCAGGCGATAGACTTCTTCGATCAAGCCCATCATGGCGAGCGCGGCTTTCACAGGAATGGGATTGGTTTCGATGAAGTTCACCTGCATGAGCGGCAGAAGTTGGGCGTTCAATTTCCGCGCCTCGGCGTAGTTCCCGTCCAGCAGCAGGTGCGCGAGCTTCACCATGGGGCCGGGAATTTCGTTCGAGACCACGGAGATCACACCCACGCCGCCGACCGCCATAAGCGGCAAGGTAAACGCATCATCTCCCGAGAGGACCGCAAAACCTGGCTCGACGGCGTACACGACTTCCATCTGCTGCGTAATGCTTCCGGAGGCCTCTTTAATGCCGACGATATTCTCAATCTTCGAAAGCCTCGCGACGGTGGCGGGCTCGATATTCGACGAGGTGCGACCCGGCACGTTATAGAGGATCACGGGCAGGTCCGTGGCTTCCGCGACGGCCGCGAAGTGCTGGTAGAGTCCTTCCTGCGTGGGCTTGTTGTAGTACGGCGCCACGGAAAGGATACCTTGCACGCCCAGGCCTTGCACCTCCGCCGCAAGATCCACGACCTTCTTGGTGTTGTTGCCACCTACGCCGGCGATGATGGGGACTTTGCCGCCCGCCTCTTCCACCACCACGCGAATCACGCCCAGGTATTCGCCATGTTCGAGCGTGGGCGTTTCGCCGGTGGTCCCGCAAGGCACCAGGAAGTCGATGCCTTCGCGCAGTTGGAATTGCACCAGGCGATGCAGCGCCTCTTCGTCCACGGAGCCGTCCTTGCGAAAAGGCGTTACCAACGCCGTGCCGCAACCGCGAATCTCCAGGCTCATGGGACCCTCCTTGCATAGACGCGAAACTCGAAATTCGAAAATCGAAGCTCGTCCGTCAACTTCGAATTTCGAGCTTCGAGCTTCCAGTTTCGTCCTTCAGTACTTCCGCAAAACTGAAGAACCCTTTCTTCCCCGCGATCCAGCGCGCCGCATAGAGCGCGCCTTCCGCGAAGCCCAGGCGGCTCTGCGCCGTGTGCCG